>CAYPZE010000019.1:0-20249 GCA_964415305.1 uncultured Methylotenera sp. | reverse complement strand
CTTTGCACTTCAAAACGGTTAGTCCATTTACCTAGCTGGTGTTGCAATGCCGCTTTAGCGTTGATCGGCATTATGTGATAGAGGTGGCCGCCTGTAGTCTCGTTATTGCCACGCACATAACTAACGACGCCTGTCGTTGAAAAGCTACCGATATTCGGCAGGCTGCCCAGTTGGTAACTGCCCGATAAATCCAACCCATAGAGGATGGCATCCACATTCTGGTATTGCAGCAACACATAGCAATTGGTGGCCGTGACGTTGGTGCCATTGCAACCGCTGCCAGCCGATACACTGTTTTGCAGACGCTTTGCATCAATATAGTTATTCACATACGTCGCATAGGCGGTTGTTTTGACGAACCACTTTTCGCGGCTGGCATCATGCCAGTCTGCCCCTAGACTCAGGGTGTAGGCGACCTCTGGTTTCAAGTCAGGATTGCCGACATATCCGTTGCCATCTCCGGCAAAGTTATTCATCAAAGCCGCCATGGTATTGGCAGACCAGGCATATAGCTCATACAAATTGGGGGATCGTGTTTTTCTGGCAAAGCCCAGCTCATAAGACTGACTCTGATCAGGCTGATATTTAAGCAAGGCCGTCAAGTCGTAGTGCTGATTGGTTTGGCTACGATCACCATTGTTGAATCTGGTCGCACCAAATCCAAAACCGTCCACGTTATACGTCGCAGAATACCCTTGCACCAGGCCCGCAGATGATTTGACTCTATCAGTACGCAAGCCCAGCAAAGTCACCCACTCTTCATTCCAAACCGACTCCCACTCGCCATACACACCAAGACGATCTCTTCTACCGTTACGGATATTCCAGAAACTGTTCGGCCCCATTGAAGGCCCGGCATCCAAAGCTGGCCACCAGTCATCCAGCCGATAATTCTGAAACTCAGCCCCCACTCTCAATGTATCGCGGCTATTTAAAAGAATATTGGCCTTCACACTACCGCCGTCGGTCTCGGCATCACTCAGCATGGGCATATACATCGCGATGTAACGGCTACGCAGCATATCCATAGAATGGTGTGTATCCTGGTGAAAATAGCGCGCCTCAAGCTCGCCCCAGTCATAGGCACCCAGATAGTGGCCATTTAAAGTGCGGTTCACATTGGCGGGTTTTTTAGTGTTAAGCATATAAGACCCTGTACTTGGGTCCGGCTCACTAGAGACCATGTCCATGCGCTGATTAGGGAAGCCTTCCCAATCTATACTTTGCTCACCCCACTTGAGTTCAAACAGGTGTTTGTCATTGAGATTCCAGGCTAAGCCTAGATCACGATGACGTGAGCGACGAAAGCCGGAACTTGCCACCTCTTTTTCACCGGGCCGGTCTTCCGTTGGTGTCGTTTGCAGAATGGGTTTTTTAAATTTTCCAGCGGCCTGATAATTATTAGCATCCGCGTAAGCATCCGAATAAGCCAGGCTGAACTGTCGCGTTGCTGCCCCCATAGACAGATTACCGCCTCTGGCCGCCCCATTGCTGCGGTAAAACGTGCCTAACTGGCCGAAAGTCACATAATCCTGGTCATCATTCGCAAACCGCGGGCGAGCCGAATTGACCTGTATCGTACTGCCTATGCTGTCACCACCAGCACTCACAGGCGCAACGCCTGTATACACCTGAATGCTTCTGACTTGGCCAGGGTTAATAAACGACAAGGCCGGGTTCATATGATTGGGGCAGGCACTCATTAAGTCCATGCCATCCACCTGCGTGCGGTTGCGGTCGTCGGCAAAGCCGTGAATGGTGGGCAAACTGGAAATACCCCCTGCGCTATAAGTGCTAACTCCCGGGATTTCTTCCAGCAACTTTGCCGTATCGCTGCTATTCACCGACTGTCGCTGAATACTGGTTGAACCTAAATCACTGCCTTTAAAGCGGCTATCACTCGATGCGTTCTTATCCTGCACCTCGACCGGCATTAACTGCAAAGGCTCCCATACATCCTCAATCGTATGTTCGGCATAAGATAACGCTGGCAATAGTGCGAGAAATAATGATGCTGGAACTGACAATAACTTCATGTTTTTTTCCATAAAAATGGCAAATGCCAATGCATTTGCCATTCTCTTCAAGAATCCCCGCTTACACTTGCTCGCGACGACGACGGGCAATCATGCCAGTCACAGCCAGGCCCAAGCTCAACATGGCATACGTTTCTGCCTCTGGCACAGGCACCGTCACCATCGTAATGACCTGACTGACGGGATAGCCGCTCATGGTGCCAACATCGCCATACCCAGCTGCTGCAGTACCAGTCATACACACGGCGCCCATCATGCCGCCCGGTGCACAATCGGCATAAGCCAGTTTGTTGATTTGCGCCTGAGTCAATGTGGCTAAAGGACTATCAGGCACAAAAATCAATGCATATGCGTTACCAGGATTATTGGCTGGACGCGGGTATCCATAGTAGACACCACCAATATCTATACCAGCTTGCGGGCTCCAGCCATCACCACCGGCCAGTGTAGAAAACGTATTGGTACTATTGTTTTTAAACGTCGCCGCAAAGGTACCGCCCAGCGTCGCGTCATACCAGGAAACTAACTGGTAATTCAGATCTAACCAGGTCATATTGGAAGCATTGGTGCCAGTCATTGACTCGCTTAACTTGCCCGCCAGACTGGTGATCGTTTTTGTCGCGGAATCATAGTTAAATGACCCCTCAAAAATAGAGTTTTTAGGTTGGGTATCAGGCTCAAACCAGGTGGTTGTCACATTGTAAGTAGCCACGGCAGCAAATGCAGGTGAGGTTGCCAATGTAAGTAGGCCCAGCGCTAATGTTTTTTTAAAAAAAGTCATGTTGCTTCTCCAAAGTTGATGGACAGCAGCCCCATGCCACTGTCCTGATTTAAAAACTTACTTGCTCACGCGGTTGCGACGACGCACTTGCCATCCCAGCAAAGACAGGCCAGCCATGATCAACGCCATGTTTTCTGGCTCAGGCACGGCAGAGACATTCAGCAATGCGCTATAACTAAATGGGCCAGCCACGATATTGCTGTTATTACCACCGATCATGATGGTGTAGTCACCGGCACCTAGCAAAAAGCGACCAGTCACAATGTCAGTGGTCGTGGTTGCAGAGCCTTGATAAACAAAACTACTGAGTACGCTGTCATCACCGGCAGCATCACCATCACCGCCCATCTTCCAATCGCCAAGCGCGTTCCAGACACCATCGGTATCAGCAGAGGTTTTACCTGCGCCCAGATTGGTCACTGCCCAACCATCACGCCAGACGATGGAAGCGGCCGAAGTGTCGTAATCGGCACTGGTTTGTGTGCCTGGCCATACACCCGCTGTACGCACAGCCCCCAGACCAGCGTAAATAGAGAATGCAGGCAGTAAATCTGCTGAAACGGCATCGACGGTAAAATCTACCCACGCTTGGTTTTGCAAGGTAAAACGGAAGGCGCGCGCACCATGGCTGTCGCCCAAATTACCGCTGGCGGCATCTGCCCAGGCAAAGTTATTGGTGGCAGTCGTGGTGATGCTATTGCTGGCGTCAGCCAGACCTGAAAATGTGCCAAAGTCGCGGCCGGTATAACTCAAATGCGCCCAGGCAGTTTGGGTTAAAGACAACAATGCAACAGCTAATAGTGTTTTTTTCATATTAAACTTATCCTCAAAAAATTTATTTTAATTTGGCAATACCCCACTTGCCGTCAATGTGCAGGCAAGTGGTCATACATCAGCAATCAAGCGGCAATGACTTGCCTGACAGCCTGTGCTGGCTGCCAGCGGATCAATGCACTGATATCGCAATCAAAATAATTGCAAAGTTTGCTGAGATGCTCGGTGCATGCGTTGTAGCTGGGATTTTTGACCATGCGGTGCAAGGTCATGCGGCTGATGCCGGTAGATTCGGCGACTTCTTTGAGGGTGATGTGGCGTTTCCACTCCACCTGTTTGGCAAATATCATTGCCTGCAGATTGATAATAATCATGAGATAACTCCATCCATGCCTGTGTCGCAGGCAGACGCGTAAACCGTCAAATGCTTGACGGTACTAGATTGCGCTTGGAGTCAGAGGGGGGCCGCGCGTGAGATGCGCAGTGGTGTAAACAGTGGTGACGACCGGGGCTTGGTAATCGCTGAGGGCGATGTCGGCCTGGGCATGTTGAAACAGGATGTAAGCTGGGTTGTATGCAGGCATCACCACATCATCTATCGCCATATGGCAGAACGGACAGTGATTGAGATGATGGCTGAGTGAGACAGGTTTTTGAGACGGTTGGTAGTCGATGAGCGTGGCGCGCAATTTGCCTTGCGTGGTGATGACCTGTATCACCAGCTTGCTGCCTTGCGACGAGCACACTTCTTGTACAAAGCTTTTACCGCTTTGCATGGGAAAAGCCAGACTCAAACTGGGGACGAGCGCTGCCAGCATGATTGCCATCAAGGCCATGCGTGCCATCCACCGTTGAAATCTAATTGTTACCATACCGCTATTCTAACGGGAATCCTTTAGAATAAACAACTACTCTCATTGATACAGGACAAACCATGGCCACATCCAGCCTGCTGGCATTACTTGACGACATCACCACCATGCTTGATGACGTCTCGGTGATGAGTCAGTTAGCCGCCAAAAAAACCGCAGGCGTGTTGGGCGACGACCTGGCACTCAATGCACAGCAAGTCACCGGCATTGCGGCCAATCGTGAGTTACCCGTGGTGTGGGCTGTGGCGCGTGGCTCGTTTATTAACAAGCTGATTTTAGTACCTGCGGCTTTACTCATCAGCGCCTTTTTACCCTGGCTGATTACCCCACTACTGATGCTGGGCGGTGCATTTTTGTGTTTTGAAGGCTTTGAAAAAGTCTGGCACAAACTGCATCATGATGCCCAAGATGACGCGCATACACAAGCCGTACATGCTGCAATACAACAACCACAGACCGACCTGTTGGCGCTCGAAGCAGAAAAAATCAAAGGGGCAGTGCGCACCGACTTTATCCTCTCGGCCGAAATTATCGTCATTGCCTTAGGCGTGGTGGCTGATGCGGCGCTGACGCAACGCATCCTGGTGTTGTCGCTGATTGCCGTAGCCATGACCATAGGTGTGTATGGCCTGGTGGCATTGATTGTCAAAATGGACGACATTGGATTATGGCTGATGCAACGCCCAGGTACACAATTGCCATCACAAGCCATACGCAAATTCGGCTGGGGCATGGTGCAAACCGTACCGCATTTAATGCGCTTACTGAGCGTGCTCGGCACCGCCGCCATGTTTCTGGTAGGCGGTGGCATCATCGCACATGGCATAGACCCGCTGCACGCATTCACCGTGCAGTATTCACAATGGTCGTTGCTGATGAACGCCCTGATTGGCGTGCTGGCTGGCGCTTTATGTGTGGGATTAATGCATAGCGTTAAATTAATTATCAATAAATACTAGTTTTTTTCTAACCCCTTGTTAGAATTGACAAAAAATCAGGGGGCTGCATGAGACTTTCGCGTAAAGTTATTGTTGTTGCTGTATCCGTTTTATTGATTTGCCTGGCGGCCTCTTTCAACGCAACGCCACAAACCATCCTATGGCTGGATAACATCCACTGGATATCGACCATCAGCGCCTGCCTGCTTCTCGCCACACTCGGTTATTTTCGTGCCAACCCGGCACATCGGGCCTGTAAACGCTGGTTTGTGATCGGCACCCTGGCTTACTTTACCGGCGGCGTTTTATGGATATTTCAAGTCCTGACACATCAAACCGCCTTCCCGGCACAATCGGATATTTTTTATCCACTATTGGGTCCTTGCCTCATCATTGGCTTTATCACCGCCCTGCGCAGCCAGCTCTCACGCTCAAAAACCTGGGCATTCAGCATAGATGCCGTTTCATTCAGCATTGCCATCCTTGGCTATGTGCTGATTTCTTATTTACCAAAATCAGCAGATGTCGGCCTGTTACAACTGGCCGTGCTGACTGCCTACCCGGCCAGCATGTTGAGCGCCGCCCTGGTCTCGCTGTTATTGATTCCCTATTTAAGGCCGGCCTGGATGATGCCATGGTTGTTGCTCAGTGCAGGGCTCGCCCTGCTGGGCATCTGCTGGATGCAATGGAACCTCAATGCGCTCAACCACAGCCCGCAAACCAGTCTCTGGATCAACTATGGTTTTTCTGTCGCTGATTTGCTGATCGGCAGCGGCCTCTATGGCTGGCAAGTGCGTATCGCCAAAAAAACGGCATTTCATCGCCAATGCCGTCGCTTGCGCAGCTGGATTCCGGTGATTGCCGTTATATTCAGTATCAGCACCCTGCTGCTGATCTGGTGGCAAAGTGGCCCACATCCTTACGCTTACCATATTGCAATCAGCTCGGTAACCTCGATACTGATTTTCTCTGCAGTCAGGCAAAGCATTTTATTACGCGAAAGTGACAAACTGCTACGCGCCGAAAAACGCCTTGCAGAAAAAGAGAAGGAGTATCAGCAACTGTCTCGCAACGACCCGCTCACCCGCCTGCCTAACCGGCTGGCCATGCTCAACCTGCTTGAACATGCCATTATCAATGCCGCCAGCGATAGCGGCATGGTGGCCTTGATGATGATAGACCTGAAACACTTTCAAAGCATTAATGACAGTTTTGGCCACCGTACCGGCGACCTGTTCCTGCTTGAAGTCGCCCAGCGCCTGCAATACATCACCAACGAGTGCGGTGAACTTGGCCGCGTGCATGGCGACAAATTTGCCTTAATCATCACGCGCTACAAAACCGATGCCGAGCTGGTACACCTTGCGCATAATCTATGTCGCATCGTACACAAACCCGCACTGGTCGAAGGCCATGAACTCATCCTCGACGCCTGCATCGGCATCAGCCTTTACCCGCGCGATGCCAGCAATGCAGACCAACTGGCGCGTAACGCCAACACTGCGCTGGCCCATGCCAAACGGTCCACCCAGCAGCTGTTTTTATTTTATTGCAAAGAACAAACCAAGCTGGCGCAAAACCGCTTCCGGCTTGATGTGCAACTGCGCAAAGCCATTAAAAAACAGGAATTCTTTTTAAATTTTCAGCCGATTTTCAACCTTAACCAACACTCAGAATCCAACCAACAGACAGCGCCGCGCATTACCAATATTGAAGCGCTGATCCGCTGGCGCAATAACAAAGGCGATATTATTTCGCCGGCCGAATTCATCCCCTATGCCGAACAATCCGGGCTGATTCTGCCGATTGGTGAATGGGTGGTCAGCGAAGCGTTTAAACATTTATCGGCATTGCGGCTCAAAAGCGGTCAAACCATCGGCCTCTCCATCAATATTTCACCGCGCCAATTCCGCGACCACAGCCTTCCCTTGCGCATTAGCCAATTGCTGCAACAATACGAGATCCCTCCTGCATTAATCACCCTGGAAATCACCGAAAGTGCGGTGTTTGAACACGAAGAACAAGCCCTGGAAATTCTCAAGCAACTCAAAACGCTAGGCGTACGGGTGTCACTGGATGACTTTGGTGTGGGCAATTCATCATTGTTTAAACTCAAACATTTGCCGATTGATGAACTGAAGATAGACCGCGCGTTTATGGTCGATGTGCCCGAGAGTAGCGCAGACAGTGAAATCGTCAGCACTATCATCAAAACCGCAGGGATTCTTGGCATTTCGGTGGTGGTTGAAGGCATAGAAACTCAGACCCAGCTCGATTTTTTACGCGACACTGGTTGCGACTGCATACAGGGATTTTTACTCGGCAGGCCGATGCCGATAGAGGAGATCGAAAAACGATTGACGACGCAACAGTCCGGCGGCGGCCAGACCTCTAAAACAGAATTGTTAATGACACGGTAATTTCACTGCCAACCGCCACACCCAATTGCTTACGCACGTCAGCCTTTAAAAACAACGCATAGCGCTTGCCTTCAAATGCCGGAAAAATGGAAGTTTGCCACTGCTGACCAGCCACTTGCACCGCAACCTTCACGGCACCCCAACCGCGACGTTTGGTCTGATGATATTGGCTCAGCGTGTGAATTTCATCTGACATCGCTGCAGGCAGGCTGACATAATGCCAGGTACTTTTACTGCCCAACCACTGCTTGATCACATCGCTAAAGGTATATTGCAAACCATCCATCATGGCCTCGCTTTTACGCCCATAGGCGGCACTACGTGTTCGGCTGTTTAAAACTATCCAACATCAACAAAGCCACGCCAACACAAATAGCGCTATCGGCCACATTAAACGCTGGCCAAGCCCACTGCTGGTAATAAAACAGCAAAAAATCCACCACATAACCCAGGGTCAAGCGGTCGTATAAATTACCCAAGGCGCCGCCCAACACTAGCGCCAAACCAAAGCAGAACATTTTTTTGTGCGGATGCTTAACCAGCAAATACACCATCACCACCGAGGCTAGTGTAGACACCGCGGTAAAAAAACCATGCTGCCAGCCACCGGCATTGGCTAAAAAGCTAAATGCCGCGCCGGTATTGTGATAACGCACCAACTCAAAAAAACCAGTGATCGGCAGGTGTTCGCCATAGACAAACGCCTGCTGCACCAGATGCTTGGTGTAAAGGTCTAGCGCAATCACCACCGCGCTCAATACCAACCAAGGCAACGCCGACCGGACATTAGGCATAGGTGCGTACTTCACCTTTGCCAAACAGGTTGCTCACACAACGGCCACAAATGGTCGGGTGGGCCGCATCACTGCCGACATCGGCACGGTAATGCCAGCAGCGGTCACATTTCTGATGCGCTCCACCGACAACCTTAACAATATCATTCCGATCTTCATGATGAACAGTCAATCTAGAGGTAATGAAAACAAACTTCAAATCATCGCCAAATTCATGCAGATTATTGAAAAGTATTTCATCTGAAATATATAAATCGACCTCAGCAGCTAAAGAGGAACCAACTGTGCCAAAACTTCTCGACACTTCAATTTCCTTATTAACAACCTTTCTCAACTCAATTATTGACTCCCAGACAGAAATCCGATTAGCTGCTAATCCACTTTCAGGCAGACCATACCAGTCTTCTTCAAACACCGTCGCAACGCTATCCAAGCCTAATGTTTGCCAGATTTCATCCGCCGTAAAGCTCAAAATCGGCGCCATCAAACGCATCATGGCATGCGTGATATGGTACAAAGCGCTTTGTGCTGCACGACGCGCATGCGAAGTTTCGCCACTGGTGTACAAGCGGTCCTTCAGAATGTCCAGGTAGAAACCACCTAAATCCTCAGAGCAAAAACCAACGAACTTTTGCACCGCCAGATGGAATTCGTATTTGTCGTAATCTGCCAGAATGCCCGTTTGCAATTGCTGCGTCAGGTGCAACGCATAGCGGTCAATTTCCAGCCATTTATCAACGGGCAACAGGTCCTTGCTGGCATCAAAGTCAGCCAGGTTGGACAACAAGAAACGCAAGGTATTACGAATACGGCGATAGCCATCGGCCACCCGTTTCAAAATCTCGTCACTGATAGTCAGCTCGCCAGAGTAATCAGTAGAAGCCACCCACAAACGCAGAATGTCGGCGCCGTAAGTGTCCATCACTTTTTGTGGCGCGACAACGTTGCCCTTGGACTTACTCATTTTATGGCCCGCACCATCCACCACAAAACCATGCGTGAGCAAGGCTTTGTAAGGCGCGTTGCCGTCAATGGCACACCCAGTCAGCAAGCTGGACTGGAACCAGCCACGGTGTTGGTCTGAGCCTTCAAGGTACAAGTCTGCTACCGGCTGATGTTCAGCTTCACGCTGCTTGGCCGCGGAGGATAAGGTCGGGTGTTGCTCGGAACGGACCACGGCGTAATGCGTCGCGCCAGAGTCAAACCAGACATCCAGCGTATCGGTGACTTTTTTATACTGCTCGGCATTAGCTGGCGCATACTGGGCTAAGAAAGCCGCCCCGTCTAAGCTAAACCAGGCTTCGACGCCCTGCTGCTCGACTTGTTTGCACACGGTTTCCAGCAACTGCATGGTCTGTGGATGTGGCTCACCAGTTTCTTTGTGTACAAAGAATGGCATAGGCACGCCCCAGTTACGCTGGCGTGAGACACACCAGTCCGGGCGATTTTTGATCATGGCTTCCAGGCGCGCACGGCCCCAGCTCGGGAAGAACTGTGTCGCGTCGACCGCCGTATTGGCATGCTCACGCAAGGCTTTGCCATCCTGGCCGACAGCGTTCATGCCGATAAACCACTGGTGCGTCGCCAATTGCATCAAAGGCGTTTTATGGCGCCAGCAATGCGGAAAGCTGTGATTTAAACGCGCAGAGGCAAACAGCACGCCGTTTTCTTGCAATTTAGCCAGAATAATTTTGTTGGCATCCTGACGGCTCAAGCCACGAATCTCGGCCAGTTCAACCAGCTCGCTGCTAAAAAACTTGCCATCGCCACCGATCAGTACACGCGGTTTCTCACTCGGAAAATTGGCGCGCATCACCAGCCAGTCATCGTTACCATGCGCAGCAGCCGTATGCACCAGGCCGGTACCAGCGTCGGTGGTCACGTGGTCGCCGGTGATCACGGGAACCTGACGGTTATCAAATGGGTGTTGCAGCAACAAGCCACGCAAAGCTTCGCCCTTGCAACTGCCGATCACAGAAGTAGTTTCTTCTGCATATCTGACCAGCGTTTTTTCTGCCAGCTCACGCACCAGAATCAGCAAGCCTTTGCTGGTCTGGATCAAGTCGTAATCAAGTTCGGCATTCACGCTCACGGCCTGGTTGGCTGGCAATGTCCACGGCGTGGTCGTCCAGATCACCGCATAAGCATCGCCACTCACAGTGGTGCCAAACGCTTTGCCCAGCGCCGCGTTATCCACCACTTTAAAGCCAACATCAATCGCTGGCGAATTCACATCTTCGTACTCTACCTCAGCCTCGGCTAACGCAGAGCCACAGTCCACACACCAGTGCACGGGCTTGGAACCCTGGTACAAATAACCATTTTGGTAGATGTCACCCAGGGCGCGCATGATATCGGCCTCGGTATTAAACGCCATGGTCAGGTAAGGATGATCCCAGTCACCCAATACGCCCAGGCGGATAAAGTCTTTTTTCTGCTTCTCTACTTGCTCGGCGGCGTAGGCGCGGCACAGTTCGCGGAACTTGGCCGGGGCTATATTTTTACCGTGGGTTTTCTCCACCACCAGCTCAATCGGCAGGCCGTGGCAATCCCAGCCCGGCACATACGGCGCGTCAAAACCACTCATGGTTTTGGCTTTGATAATGATGTCCTTGAGGATTTTATTGACGGCGTGACCAATGTGAATATCACCGTTAGCATACGGCGGGCCATCATGCAGAATGAAGCTAGGCGCGCCTTTACGCTTGGCGCGGATGCGCTCGTAGACCTTGCGCTCTTGCCAGCTTTTTAACCAAGCAGGTTCACGCTTGGAAAGGTCTCCACGCATGGGGAAGCTTGTTTCTGGTAAATTCAGTTTATATTTTGAATCTTTTGTTTGGTCAGTCATTTAAATATCCAAAAAATCAGCCACAGACTGATGGCTGATTAATGTTCAGCGTTTATCCGTGGCTAAAATATTGTTTCGCCTGCAAGGCATCCAGCGCAATTTGCGCTTTTAATGCATCCAGCCCAGCAAACTTTTGCTCGTCGCGCAGTTTATGAAAAAACTGCACATGCACATGTTGATCATAAAGATCTCCATTAAAATCAAACACATGCACTTCGAGTTTAAGTTTGGGGATGCCTTCCAGGGTCGGCCGGTTACCCAAATTGGCAACCGCCGGTAAATTGTTCAATTTTACCGCATAAACCCCGGTCAGTGCAGGCCGTTCGTGGCGCATATGCACATTGGCCGTCGGATAACCCAGCTGGCGACCCAGCTTGGCGCCATGCACCACTTTGCCACTGATGCTGTAAGGGCGGCCAAGCAAGGTATGCGCTTTGACCAGCTCGCCTGCTGCCAACGCATTGCGCAGCAAGGTGCTTGAGACGCGCTCGCCCTGTAATTGCACTTCTGGCAACGGAATCACGTTAAAACCATGTTCAATCAGCGTTTGCACACTGCCCGCACGTTTGGCACCAAAGCAGAAGTCTTCACCAACCATGACCACATTGGCGTTGAGTTGCTGGCGCAACACTTGCATAAACGCCGCTGGACTTTGTGCTGCAAAGGCCCGGTTAAAGCGCTGTACATACACTCGCTGCACGCCACATTCGGCAAAATACTCCAGCTTTTCGCGCATGGAAGCCAGACGCGCTGGTGCATTTTGCGGCATGAAAAACTCGCGCGGATGTGGCTCAAAGGTCATCACCGCCGGTGTGATTTTATAGGTTTGCGTAAAGGCGATCAGCTGCCGTAACAAAGCCTGGTGGCCCAAATGCATGCCATCAAAGTTACCGATCGCAATCGCCTGCGGCGAGGAACTGGCTGGAATATGACGAAATATTTGCACTATTTAGCCACCCTTTTCATAAAGTCTTTAGGCCTGAAGCCTAATATCCCCAGCGTAGCAAAATACACGCCCATACCCAACACGACCACCACTGCCAGATGCGATATCCGCGTCAGCGTTGGCATCGCCAGCCAGTCGCCCGACCAAGTGGCCGCCGCATGTAACGCCAATGCCATGATTGTCACCGCAATCAGCAACTTCAACAGAAACGTGAGCCAACCCGCTTGTGGTTGATAGGCGCCTGTTTTTTGTAATGTAACCCAGAGCAAGGTGGCATTCAGGCAAGCACCCAAGCCTACTGCCAGCGCCAATCCGGCA
Source organism: uncultured Methylotenera sp. (assembly GCA_964415305.1). Classification (GTDB taxonomy): domain Bacteria; phylum Pseudomonadota; class Gammaproteobacteria; order Burkholderiales; family Methylophilaceae; genus Methylophilus. The sequence goes on along the minus strand of CAYPZE010000019.1, from coordinate 7,522 downwards.
TGTTGCAACGGCGTCAACAATAAGAAACCCACATTCATCACTTGAGTCATTATCAACGTAAAAATAGCAATTTTAACGGGCGTTTTGACGTTCTGCCGTGCATAAAAGCCTGGCGCCAGTACTTTGACCATAATCAGGCCCAGCAGGCTTAAACTATAAGCAATGAGTGCGCGCTCAGTTTGCAACACGTCTATAGGCGTGAACTTACCGTAATAAAACAGGCTGGCAACCAGCGGCTTGGAAAGCACGGCCATCGCCACCGCGGCCGGAATCGCCAGCATAAAAGTCAGACGCAAGCCCCAGTCTAGCAACAGTGAAAACTCAGTGCTGGATTTATCGACGTGCGCCTTGGATAAACTGGGCAGCAAAATGGTGCCTAGTGCCACGCCCAATACGCCGGTCGGGAACTCCATCAGGCGATCCGCGTAATACAGCCAGGAGACACTACCGGTGGGCATAAATGACGCAAAAATGTTATTCAGCACAATAGAAATCTGCGCGACAGACACGCCAAAGATGGCCGGGCCCATCAATTTGAGAATGCGGCGCACGCCTTCATCCTCAAAATTGAGCGCATAGCGTGGCAACATGCCGATTTTTTGCAAATAAGGCAGCTGGTACAGTAACTGGATAATGCCGCCGACAAACACCGCCCAAGCCAACACATAAACTGAGTTATTAAAATGCGGCGCAATAAAAATCGCCGCCGTGATAAAGCTCAAATTGAGCCAGACCGGCGTAAACGCAGGCACCTGGAACTTGCTGTACGCATTGAGCACACCGCCCGCCATTGAGACCAGCGAAATAAACAATATATAAGGAAAGGTGATGCGCAATAACTCAGTGGTCAGCGCAAACTTAACCGGGTCATGCACAAAACCCGGCGACGTCAGGCGTACAATCAGCGGCGCAGCCAGCATGCCCACAATGGTGATCGCGACCAGAAACAGGCCAAGCAAACTGGCGACATGGTTAATCAAGGCCTTGGTCGCTTCAGGCGTACGCTGCTTGCGGTACTCAGAAAGGATAGGCACAAACGCCTGGCTAAACGCGCCCTCACCAGAAATGCGGCGTAATAGATTGGGGATTTTAAACGCGACAAAAAACGCATCCGTCGCCATGCCTGCACCAAAAATACGGGCAATCAGTGTGTCACGTACAAACCCCAGCAGGCGCGAAATAAACGTCATACCACCAACGGTGGCCAGTGCTTTGAGCAAATTCATAAATGATGGAAAATACGCGCCTTAGAATATTTTTGGCAGTGTATCGCGCACAGCGAACTGTCAGCAGATTAAAAAGTTGGCCGATTTTACCATGCAGCAACAATCAATCGACTAAATGCGTTTTTAATCTTGCAAAAACAAAGCAAAAACAGTATGATGCACGGTTTCGTATCACACCCCTTTTGAAAGTTACAGGATAAAACGAATATGGCAAATACCGCACAAGCTCGCAAACGCGCGCGCCAATCCGTCAAAGTAAACGCGCACAATGCTGCGCTGCGTTCAACTTTGCGTACTGCGATTAAAAAAGTAATCAAAGCGATTCAAACTGGTGACAAAGCTGCTGCTGTAGCTTCTTACCAAGAAAACGTAAGCGTGATTGATCGTATCGCTGACAAAAAAATCATTCACAAAAACAAAGCTGCTCGTCATAAGAGCCGTTTGACTGCTGCAATCAAAGCATTGTCCGGTGATACACCTGCGACTTTGGCTTCTGTGAAAAAAGCAGCTGCACCTAAAGCCGAAGCGGCACCAGCTAAAAAAGCTGCTAAGCCTCGCGCGAAAAAAGCCGCTGAATAATTTCAGTAGGGGTGCATACTAAAAGAGCCGGACGCATGTCCGGCTTTTTTATTGCCTGATAGTCATCGACACAGCACACACCAGACACAAAAAAGCCCGGACATGCCGGGCTTTCTTTTTTTGCATATTAGTTATTCACCGATATGCAGCTCACTGCGCGCCACCTTGGCGGCATTGAGCACGGCTTGCGCATCGTCACCAATCACAGTGAAATGCCCCATTTTGCGCGCTTTGCGTGGCTCATGTTTGCCATACAAGTGCATTTTAAGGTTGCCATGGGCAAAGGCTTTATCCCATGCAGGCTCCACTTGCTTGCCGCTATACAGCCAGCTATCGCCTAGGATATTGACCATCACTGCATTGCTATGCAAATGCGGACTGCCCAGCGCCTGGCCAGTAATGACACGCACCTGCTGTTCAAACTGGTTGGTCACACAAGCATCCAGCGTGTAATGGCCAGAGTTATGTGGACGCGGCGCAATTTCATTCACCAGCAACTGGTTGCCCACGACGAAAAATTCTACTCCCAAGACACCTACGTAATTCAGCTTGGTAGCCAACTTCTTAGCCAGTTCCTGCGCATTGGCTTTAATCACTTCAGAGCATCTCGCCGGGGCAATACTGATATCGAGAATGCCATTCAAATGGCTATTTTCAGCGGTCGGGAACGCAGCAATATTGCCATGCACATCACGCGCCAACACCACAGAAACTTCCAGATCCAGTGGCAACATTTTTTCCAGCACACAGACTTCTTGCTTAAAGCCCTGAAAAGCGGCAACCGCTTGCTCGCGATTCGCCACACGCGCCTGGCCTTTGCCATCGTAGCCAAAGCGCGCCACTTTCAGCACGGCCGGATACATCTCACCATCTGCAGGCAGATCACTTTCAACAGTCACCGGCACAAATGGTCCCACGGGCAAGCCAGATTCCTTGAAGAAGGTTTTTTCCTTGATCCGGTGCTGTGCAATCGCCACTGCATCCGCACTTGGATGCACAATCGTCGATTTTGCCAAAGTAGCCAGCGTTTCAGCAGGTACATTTTCAAATTCAGTTGAAATCGCCTGACAGGTGTCTGCCATGGTTTTCAACGCAGCTGCATCATCAAACGCAGCGCACAGATGCACATCGGCAATCATACCTGCCGGGCTGTTTTTATCCGGGTCCAGCACGGTGACTTTGTAGCCCATTTCATGTGCGGCAATCACGAAGAAACGGCCGAGCTGGCCGCCGCCCAGCATCCCCAACATGGCAGAAGGTTGAATCACGGATGATGTCATGGCTTTTCGCTCAACTCCATTGCATGTACTTTTTCAGCTTGTTTTTTGCGGAAAGTCGCCAGTTTCTCAGCCAACGCCGCATCCTGGTTCGCCAACATGGCTACCGCAAACAAGCCGGCATTCGCTGCGCCCGCATCACCAATGGCAAACGTGGCCACCGGGATACCCTTAGGCATCTGCACGATAGACAGTAACGAGTCTTGCCCTTGCAGGTGTTTGGAAGGCACAGGCACACCCAATACCGGCAAAGTCGTTTTCGCCGCGACCATGCCAGGTAAATGCGCAGCCCCGCCAGCACCAGCAATAATCACCTGAAAGCCATTGCTTGCAGCAGATTCGGCAAACTGGAACATCAGGTCTGGCGTGCGATGCGCAGACACCACGCGCGCTTCGTAAGCGACACCAAAATCAGCCAACATTTGCGCGGCGTTTTTCATGACCGGCCAATCGCTGTCCGACCCCATAATAATGGCTACTAAAGGTTTACTCATCACGTTGCCTTGCACTCTCTTCGTCTTGTTGGCAATTAAACCAATACCAGGTTATCCCTGTGTATCAACTCTTTTTCTTCGACATAACCCAGTACGCTTTCAATCTCGCTGCTGGGTTTACGCTTGATTCTGCGCACTTCATTGGCATTGTAATTGACAATACCACGCGCCCACTCTTTCCCTTGCGCATCGACGCAGGCAACCACATCACCGCGCTCAAATTGGCCCAGCACATCAACCACGCCAATCGGCAGCAAACTCTTGCCATCCTTGCTCAGCACATTGACCGCACCATCATCCAGCACCAGTTTTCCGCCCACGCGCAAATGATCGGCCAGCCATTGTTTTTTGGCCAGTGTTTTCATTTTGCCTGCGCGTAAATGCGTACCGATGGCTTCGCCCTGGCTTAAACGCATGAGTACTTCAGGCTCGCGGCCAGAAGCGATCACAGTATGTGCACCGCTATTAGCCGCACGCTTGGCGGCCAGAATCTTGGTCAACATACCGCCGGTGCCTACTGCACTCCCGGCACCACCCGCCATGCTTTCCAGCGCGGGATTACCAGCGGTTTCAAAATTAATAAATACCGCATGAGGGTCTTTACGCGGGTCCGCTGAATACAGGCCCTGCTGGTCAGTGAGGATAATCAGCGCATCAGCTTCAATCAGGTTTGCCACTAGTGCACCCAAGGTATCATTATCACCAAAGCGGATTTCTTCGGTCACCACCGTGTCATTTTCGTTGATGATAGGGATGACGTTTAAATCAAGCAGCGTACGCAAAGTGGTACGTGCGTTCAAATAGCGCTTGCGGTCCGCCAGGTCTTCATGCGTCAGCAGCAATTGCGCCGTGTGCAAGCCATGCTGCGCAAAACATTGCTCATACATTTGCACCAAGCCCATTTGGCCGACCGCGGCAGCAGCTTGTAGCTCATTCACTTCTACCGGACGCTTTTTCCAGCCCAAACGCTGCATGCCTTCGGCCACAGCCCCGCTAGAGACCAGCACCACTTGCTTACCCTGTTTGACCAGCGCACTGATTTGCTCAGCCCAGGCAGCGATGGCCGTTTTATCCAAGCCTTGACCATTATTGGTGACCAGGCTGGAACCGACCTTCACAATCAGGGTTTTGCTGTCTTGTATGAGTGAAACGCTCATAAAACTTATTCTGTCGCTGGTTGCGGTTGTGCGTCTTCTAATTCACGTTGTGCACGCACTTGTTCGATATGGTCCATGATGGCATAAGTCAGCGTTTGGCAGCCGACGCCACTGATTGCCGAAATCGGGAACACCGGACCATCCCAGCCATAAGCTTTAACAAAATCAGCTACTTTTTGCGCACTATCTTCCAGCATGTCGATTTTGTTCAACACCAACCAGCGTGGTTTATCAAACAGCTCTTGATCGTATTTTTTCAGCTCATTCACGATCGCTTTGGCTTCTTGTACCGGATCCACTGCATCATCAAATGGCGCAAGATCCACCAGGTGCAACAGCAAAGAAGTACGTTGCAAATGGCGCAAGAACTGGTGGCCCAAGCCCGCGCCTTCAGCTGCGCCTTCAATCAAGCCAGGCACATCGGCAATCACAAAGCTGCGGTTGCTATCGACACGCACCACTCCCAGATTGGGATGCAACGTGGTGAAAGGATAATCAGCCACTTTTGGTTTAGCCGCAGACACTGAGCGGATAAAGGTAGATTTACCTGCGTTAGGCATACCCAGCAAGCCCACATCGGCCAACACTTTTAGCTCAAGGTACAACTCAAAGGCTTCGCCCGGGTCGCCTTTGGTACATTGGCGAGGGGAACGGTTGGTACTGGTTTTGAAGTGGATATTCCCCAGGCCGCCATTGCCGCCTTTGGCCATCATCACCTTTTGACCATCGACACTCAAGTCCACCATCATTTGGCCGGTGGCTTTATCGCTAATGGTCGTGCCAACCGGCACGCGCAGAATCATGTCATCGCCACCTTTACCGTAGCAATCGGAACCGCTGCCGTTTTCACCACGCTCAGCTTTAAAGGTACGCGTATAGCGATAATCCACCAGCGTATTGATATTACGATCGGCTACCACGAAGATAGAGCCGCCACGACCACCGTCACCGCCGTTGGGGCCGCCCATAGGCTCGTACTTTTCGCGGCGGAACGTGGCAACGCCGTTACCACCGTCACCGGCGTAAACTTTGATAGTAGCTTCGTCAATAAACTTCATGATTCAATTTGCCTTTTAAGCGCATGGCTGCGTCATGGTGAACAAGGCTGCATGCAATCTGCGAACTATAAAGTAAAAAGCCCCGTCAAGCGACAGGGCTTTTTACACGATACTTTGATTAAACCGCTTCGATGCTCACGGTATGACGCTTCAAGGCGCCTTTGATTGCAAATTTAACTTTGCCTTCTACCAATGCATACAATGTGTGGTCTTTACCCATGCCAACGTTTTCGCCAGCGTGCATTCTTGTCCCACGTTGGCGAACGATGATGCTGCCAGCGTTAACTACTGTTTCACCGAAAGCTTTCACGCCCAGGCGCTTGGCTTGTGAGTCGCGGCCGTTACGTGAACTACCGCCTGCTTTTTTGTGTGCCATGTTTGATTCCTTATTCTAGCAATCTGCTCTATTCAAGCAGAACGTGCTTATTTTGCTGAAATAGTGTCGATTTGAATTTCTGTATAGCTCTGACGATGACCTTGAGTCTTGCGATAGTGTTTACGACGACGCATTTTAAAAATCATCACCTTGTCACCGCGACCGTGTGATACCACAGTGGCGTTCACTTTCGCACCAGCTACCAAAGGTGCACCAACTGTCGTTGTTTCACCATCAGCAATCAACAACACTTTGTCGATTACAACAGTAGAACCAACGTCACCAACCAATTTTTCTACTTTTAATTTGTCACCAGCGGCTACTTTGTACTGTTTGCCACCTGTTTTAATCACTGCGTACATAATGATGCCTTAAACGTCGCCTTTTAAAGAACCCGCAATTATACGCAATTTATTGCAGAATGCAAATATATTTGCGCATGTTTTTCACGGCCATCCAGCCTAATGGATTAACGGCTAGAGTTACCGTCCAAAGTACTATTTTACAGCGTTTCGCCAGGGTCGGATACTGCCATTGGTGTAATAACGATACACTGCAAACACACACTCCAGTAATTCGCCAGAGAGCTGGACATCCTCGCCTGTAGACGTGCGTAGCGAAGCCACGCGGTACATCGGCTGCATTTCAATATTATTCAATGAGCTTAACGGTTGAAAGTGTACGCAGGCAAGTGGATGGTCCTGCTGCAACAAGTGCACGTTAAACATGTCCGTGACCCGCAGTTGCAAGGCCTGTCCGTCATGCAGGGTCAATGCATACTGCTTTTTATTCTGTTGCGTCACACTTTTTACGGCTGACGCCAGCAATTCTGAGACTTGCATCACTCGCCTTTAAAACAAAAGTCGCAGCTTATCGCTGCTAACCATTGCCGAACAGCTGCAGTTTAGATTAAATTAACCATATCAGATTAGCGGCTTAACGGCGGCAGGGCCTGTTGTGAAAAAATACGAAATCATCGCCGAAGAAATTGCCAGCGCGATTCAGCAAGGCCTGCTCAAACGCGGCGACAAACTGCCCTCTATCCGCCAAATCCAGTCTAGCAAGCAGGTCAACGCGTCTACCGTATTTCAGGCCTATTATCTATTGGAAGCACGAAGCCTGATTGTGACGCGCCCGCGCTCCGGCTATTACGTCGCAGGTCCCTTACGCAGCGAGCGCTTATTACCGCACACCAGCAGCGACGAAGGCACACCGACCACGCTGCAAGTCAGCGACCTGGTATTCAATCTGCTAGAGCGCATCAAAGACCCGCAACAGATTCCGTTCGGCTCAGCCTTTCCTAGCCCGCTGTTATTTCCGCTGTCAAAACTGGCCGATCATATGGCCAGCACAGT
>CAYPZE010000018.1:0-20977 GCA_964415305.1 uncultured Methylotenera sp. | reverse complement strand
CAAAGTTGAACCCAAAGTTGAACCCAAAGTTGAACCCAAAGTTGCGGCAGCCAAGCCTGAGGCTAAAGAACAGCCTGCTGCATCCGATAAAAAAGCTGGTAAGTTCTTTGTGCAGTTTGGCGTGTTTTCCGACCCTAAAAACCTGGAAAACCTGCAAGGAAAGCTTAAACAGGCTGGATTTGATACTGCGACAGAAAAGGTAGATGCGGCCGGCCAAAAATTACGCTTGCGCACGCGCACCTATGCGACGCGCAATGAAGCTGCCGCGGCACTGAAAAAGCTGGAAACAGCAGGATTTAGTGGCATTGTGGCCAGTAAATCCTGAGGCAACGCATGACCATTTTTGATTATGTGGTACTCGGCATGATTGGTTTCTCCATTTTGGTGGGGCTGATGCGCGGTGCCATACGCGAGCTATTTTCGGTGCTGGGGTGGGTGTTGGCCTTTTACCTGGCCAACCGCTTTAATGCCGAGATCATGACCTATATGCCGGAACAGATTCCTGGTGAAGCGGTGAAAGCCATGGCGTCATTTTTAGTGGTTTTTTTACTGGTGCTGTTCGTCTCTACATTGTTGGCTTTATTGCTTACCAGCCTGATGAAGGCAGTTGGCCTGGGTGGCCTGAACAGGGTGTTAGGTGGCCTGGCCGGTGTGATTAAAGGTGTTTTGGTGGTTTGCATCTTGGTGATGCTGGCTGCCATGACAGATTTACCCAAGGACCCGCGCTGGATAAATGCTACATTCAGTGCGCCCGTTGAAGTGCTGGTCTTGAAATTGCTGCCGTGGATGCCATCTAGTATTGCTAGGCACGTGCATTTAGATCATCAGCCGGTAGATGAGTCTGCCATTTAATTTGTAATCAAGTGTTTGATAGGATGTCACTATGTGTGGAATTATCGGTATTGTAGGCAAAAACCCGGTGAATCAGTTGTTGTATGACGGATTGCTGGTATTGCAGCACCGTGGTCAGGATGCCGCTGGTATCGTCACTTGTGATGGCAACACTTTTCACATGCATAAAAACAATGGCCTGGTGAAAGATGTCTTTCACACCCGTCATATGCGTAACCTGGTTGGCAATGTTGGTATCGCCCATGTGCGTTATCCGACGGCAGGCTCTTCAAGCGCGGCTGAAGCGCAACCGTTTTATGTGAATTCACCGTTTGGTATTGTGTTAGGCCACAACGGGAATCTGACCAATTCTGAACAACTCAAGTCCGAAATGTTCAGGCAAGATTTGCGTCACATCAACACCAACTCCGATTCTGAAGTGTTGTTAAATGTGCTGGCGCACGAAATCGAGAGCACGTCTAAAAACGCCTTGCTTAACAGTGATATGGTGTTTGACGCCGTGGCCGCAGTGCACAGACGTTGTAAAGGTGCTTATGCGGTGGTGGCAATGATTGCTAACTTTGGCCTGCTGGCTTTCCGTGATCCACATGGCATCCGTCCGTTGGTCATCGGCAAGCAAGAGACTGACAAAGGCACCGAGTATATTGTGGCCTCTGAGAGTGTAGCACTGGATGTGCTAGGGTTCACCATGTTGCGTGATGTCGAGCCAGGCGAGGCCGTGTTTATCGATATGGATGGCAATCTGTTCAGCCGTCAATGCGCCACCAATGCCAAACTGACTTCCTGTATTTTTGAATATGTTTACCTCGCACGCCCTGACTCAGTGATCGACGGCGTGTCTGTGTACCAAACCCGTCTGGACATGGGCACCTTGCTGGCTGAAAAAATCAAGCGCGAGTGGGCTGATAAACAGATTGATGTGGTTATTCCTATCCCGGATACCAGCCGTCCGAGCGCATTGCAGTTGGGTATTGCGTTAGGCCTGGATTACCGCGAAGGCTTTATCAAAAACCGTTATATTGGCCGCACATTTATTATGCCCGGTCAAGCCTTGCGTAAAAAATCTGTGCGCCAGAAACTCAACCCAATTGGGATTGAGTTTAAAGGTAAAAACGTGCTGCTGGTCGATGACTCGATTGTGCGGGGCACGACTTCGCAGCAAATTGTGCAAATGGCGCGTGATGCAGGCGCTAACAAGGTTTATTTTGCCTCTGCAGCGCCGCCAGTGCGTTACCCGAATGTGTATGGCATTGATATGCCTAGCCGCCATGAGTTATTGGCGACCAATCGTACCGATGAGGAAATTTGTGCCGAGATTGGCGCGGATGCGTTGATTTACCAAGATCTGGATGCCTTGCGTGAAAGTATCACCAAGTCTAATCCGCACATGACCGAGTTTGATTGCAGTTGTTTTGATGGCAAGTATGTCACCGGCGATATTGATGCGGTTTACTTAAACCGCATTGAGTCTGCGCGCAGTGATATGAATAAAAAACAATTACCGCCAAACTCTACCACACAGCTGGATTTAAACCTGTTGTCTACCGACTTGGTTGGTGCCGAGTAAAGGTTGACAGCCGCCTGTAAAAGGCGTTTAATGAAATTGCGCTGATTTGAGTGGCGAACTTTAAACGAAGCCAAACTCAGCTTGCGAGCGCATTATAAATACCGCTAAAGCGAGAGCCCAAAGACCCGTTTTAGCGCAATGCTGAAACGGGTTTTTTATTGTCCCGGGTTTTTATTGTCCAAGGCGCAAGCCTAGGTGAGCGCAAGCCACGAAGCTTGTACTGGAATGTCCGCAGCGGACGGAAGTTTGAGGAATCATGAACGATCAATATCATTTAGAAACGCTGGCGGTGCGTGCCGGCACATTAACTACCGAATTCGGCGAGAACTCAGAAGCCTTATTTTTAAATTCCAGCTTTCGCTTTAACAGTGCCGCGCAGGCGGCGGCCCGTTTTGGCGGTACTGAGCCGGGGAATATTTACTCGCGTTTTACCAACCCAACTGTGACCATGTTCCAGGATAAGCTGGCAGCGCTGGAAGGCGCCGAGCAGTGTGTGGCTACGTCGAGCGGCATGTCCGCCATTCTAGCCTGCATCATGGGGCTTTGTAGTGAGGGCGACCATATCGTTGCTTCGCGCAGTATTTTCGGCACCACCGTGCAATTGTTTACCAATATTCTCAAGCGCTGGGGCCTGGAAGTGACCCTGGTGTCACTCACTGACGTGGAAGCATGGAAAGCTGCTGCCAAACCCAATACAAAATTGTTTTTTGCAGAAACCCCGTCTAACCCGCTGACTGAAGTCGGCGATATTGCCAAATTGGCTGAAGTGGCACATGCCGCAGGTGCCTACCTGGCGGTGGATAATTGCTTTTGTACGCCAGCATTGCAACAGCCACTCAAACTGGGTGCAGATATTGTGATTCACTCTGCAACAAAGTATATCGATGGCCAGGGCAGGGTCCTGGGCGGCGCGGTACTTGGTAACAAGGCTTTGATGGAGCCAGTCTATGGCTTCTTGCGTACGGCAGGCGTCACCATGAGTGCCTTTAATGCCTGGGTGTTTGTCAAAGGGCTGGAAACCTTGCAGGTGCGTATGGAAGCTCATGCTGCCCGTGCCTTGGCATTGGCCCAATGGCTTGAACAGCAGCCTGGCGTTGAGCGCGTCTACTATCCGGGTTTGCCGTCGCACCCTCAGTACGCGCTGGCACAAAAACAGCAGCGTTTGGGTGGCGGCATTGTGACTTTTGAGGTGAAACCAAAAGCGGGTCAAACAGCACAAGAAGCCGCGTGGGCCTTAATTGATGCCACGCGCCTGATCTCGATCACGGCTAATCTGGGAGATGCCAAATCTACCATCACGCATCCGGCAACGACCACGCATAGCCGTGTGAGCGCTGAAGCTCGTGCAGAGGCTGGCATTAAAGATGACTTGGTCAGGATTGCCGTTGGTTTAGAGCATGTAGATGACCTGAAAGCTGATTTGAGGTTGTTGACGCACGCTTAATGCCATATCGCTGACGCCAAGCATCACTTCATGGGGAGCAAATTTGCTCCCCATTGTTTTTTCTGCCGAGTTTGATGTCAGTGCCCTATGGTTAATTGGCTTGGCAGCCGTGATTAGGCGCGCCGGATCGCGCTAAATATGCTAAAATCGCGTGATAACTTTTAACTATAAATTGGGTCAAGAATGAGTCAGTCTCCAGATCAATTTGCTAAAGAAACCCTGCCTATCAGCTTAGAAGACGAGATGCGTCGCAGCTACCTTGATTACGCCATGAGCGTGATTGTGGGGCGTGCGCTTCCCGATGTTCGCGATGGTTTAAAGCCTGTGCACAGGCGCGTATTGTTCGCCATGCACGAGCTCTCTAACGACTACAACAAGCCTTATAAAAAATCTGCCCGTATTGTTGGTGATGTTATCGGTAAATACCACCCGCACGGTGACACGGCGGTGTATGACACTATTGTGCGTATGGCGCAAGACTTTTCATTGCGTTACATGTTGGTCGATGGCCAAGGTAACTTTGGTTCTGTCGATGGTGACAATGCGGCGGCAATGCGGTACACCGAAATCCGCATGTCTAAGATTGCGCACGAGTTACTGGCTGACATAGACAAAGAAACTGTAGACTTTGGCCCCAACTACGATGGCAGCGAGCATGAGCCACTGATTATGCCAGCGCGCATCCCTAACTTGCTGATTAACGGCAGCTCGGGGATTGCGGTGGGCATGGCGACCAACATTCCGCCACATAACCTCAATGAAGTACTCAACGCCTGTTTTGCGCTGCTGGAAAATCCTGAGATCACCATTGATGAGCTGATTGAGTTGATTCCAGCGCCTGACTTCCCAACGGCAGGCATTATTTATGGCACCGTGGGGGTCAAAGAAGGTTATCGCACTGGTCGCGGCCGGGTGGTGATGCGTGGCCGTACCCATTTTGAAGACTTGGACAAAGCAGGTGGTCGTCAATCTATTATCATTGATGAGCTGCCTTACCAAGTTAACAAGAAAACACTGATTGAAAAAATCGCCGAGCTGGTTAACGAGAAAAAGATCGAGGGTATCTCCGATCTGCGTGACGAGTCTGACAAGTCCGGTATGCGTGTGGTCATTGAACTCAAGCGTGGTGAAGTGCCAGAGGTGATTTTAAATAACCTCTACAAGCAAACACAACTGCAAGATACGTTTGGCATGAACATGGTGGCGCTGATGGACGGCCAGCCACGTTTGCTCAACCTCAAGCAAATGCTGGAAGCCTTTTTGCGCCATCGCCGCGAAGTGGTGACGCGCCGTACTGTATTCGAGCTGCGCAAAGCGCGTGATCGCGGACATGTTCTCGAAGGCCTAGCGGTTGCGCTTGCCAACGTAGATGAGATGATTGCAATCATCAAAGCGGCACCAACGCCGCCAGAAGCCAAAAAAGAGTTGATGGCGCGTAGCTGGAACTCACCAGTGGTAGAGGAAATGCTTAAACGTGCGGCCATGGAAGCCTCCCGTCCTGAAGGCTTGTCGGTTGACTTTGGCATGACGCCAAATGGCTACAAACTGTCTGATGTGCAGGCGCAGGAAATTCTGCAAATGCGCTTGCAACGCCTGACCGGCCTTGAGCAAGATAAGATCGTCAACGAGTACAAAGAAGTCATGGATGTGATCGCAGACTTGCTGGATATTTTGGCAAAACCCGAGCGTGTGACTGCGATTATTGTTGAAGAATTAAACGAAATTCAAAAGATGTTTGGCGACAAACGTCGTTCTGAGATCGAGCAAAATACACAAGATTTGTCGCTCGAAGACTTGATTACGCCGCAAGATGTGGTGGTGACATTATCACACACTGGCTATGTGAAATCACAGCCGCTGGATGAATACCGTGCCCAGCGCCGTGGCGGCCGTGGCAAACAAGCCGCAGCGACCAAAGAAGATGACTTCATCGACAAGATGTTTGTGGCGAATACGCATGATTACATTCTGTGCTTCAGCAGCCGTGGCCGTGTCTATTGGTTGAAGGTCTACGAGGTGCCGCAAGGTAGCCGCGTCAGTCGTGGCAAGCCGATTGTGAACCTGTTCCCATTGGAAGAGGGCGAGAAAATCAACGCCATCTTGCCGGTGAAAGAGTTTGACGAGAATCACTATGTGTTTATGGCAACTGCCAAAGGCACTGTGAAGAAGACTGCGCTAACCGAGTTTGCCAATCCACGTAAGTCAGGCATTATTGCCATTAACTTGGATGAAGGTGATTACTTGATTGGTGCCGAAGTGACCAATGGCAAGAATGACATTGTGCTGGTATCTAATGGCGGTAAAGCGGTGTGGTTTACTGAAGATGATGTACGTCCTATGGGTCGTGCAACGCGTGGTGTCCGCGGCATGAAACTGGCGTCTAAACAACAGGTATTGTCCTTGCTGATTGCTGAGAATGATCAGCAGTCGGTGTTAGTGGCTACCGAGAATGGCTACGGTAAACGTACCGTGTTGTCTGAGTTCCGTCATTCTGGCCGTGGTACCCAAGGCGTGAAAGCGATTGCCATCAGTGAACGTAACGGTTTAGCTGTGGCGGCAAGACTGGTGACGGCAGAAGACGAAATCATGCTGATTACCACGGGTGGCGTATTGATCCGTACCCGCGTCAAGGAAATCCGCGATATGGGCCGTGCGGCACAAGGCGTGACCCTGATTAACCTGGGTGAAGGTGAGAAGTTGTCCGGTCTGGAGAAAATCGTCGAGACCGATGATGATGGTGACGAGACTGAAGAATAAGTACAGCGAAGAATAAATACACGCATGAAGAAAATCTTTAATTTTTCTGCCGGTCCGGCAGTACTGCCTAAACCTGTGTTGGAGCGCGCGCAAGCTGAAATGCTAGACTGGCATGGCTCGGGTATGAGCGTGATGGAAATGTCGCATCGCGGCAAGGAATTCACCAGCATCCTGGAAAAAACTGAAGCCGATTTGCGCAAACTGCTGGCTATTCCAGCCAATTACAAAGTGTTGTTTTTGCAAGGTGGGGCGATTGCCGAAAATGCCATCATCCCCATGAACCTGCTGAATGGCAAGTCTGCGGATTATGTGGTCACCGGCTCCTGGAGCAAGCGTAGTGTTGAAGACGCGAAAGCCTACGGCCAGATTAATATTGTTGCTAGCGCAGAGGCTGGTGGCTTTACAACCGTGCCAGATTTTGCCGACTGGAAACTGAACAAAGACGCGGCTTACGTGCACTATTGCACCAATGAAACCATAAACGGTGTTGAGTTTTTGGAGGTGCCTGATACGCATGGCGTGCCGATTGTGGCTGATATGTCGTCACATATTCTCTCGCGGCCAATTGACGTTTCAAAATATGGTGTCATTTACGGTGGTGCGCAAAAAAATATCGGCCCGGCTGGCTTGTGTCTGGTGATTGTGCGTGAAGATTTACTGGCGCAGGCATCACCTTTAACCCCCGCTGTTTTTCATTGGAAAACGCAGGCGGATAATCAGAGCATGATTAATACGCCGCCCACCTATAGCATTTATATCGCGGGCCTGGTGTTCGAGTGGTTACTGGCACAAGGCGGCGTGGAGGCCATTGAGAAAATCAATATCGCCAAAGCCAATTTGTTGTATGACTACCTGGATCAAACCGAGTTTTACGCCAATGACATTGAACCGGCTTATCGTTCACGCATGAATATTCCGTTTCGCTTGCGGGATGAAAGCCTCAACGATGCCTTTTTAAAAGCGGCAGAGGCACAAGGCTTGCTGCAACTGAAAGGCCATCGTTCCGTCGGCGGCATGCGTGCCAGCATTTACAACGCGATGCCGATTGAAGGTGTGAAAGCGCTGGTCGAGTTCATGCAGGCATTCGAACAAGCTCACTCATAAAAACCTTAATTATTTATTTTAAATGTCTGATTTATTAAAACAATTTAGAGACAAAATTGATGCGATTGATGCGCAGATGCTGGCGCTGGTCAATCAGCGGGCAGCGCTGGCTCGTGAGATCGGGCATTTGAAAGATGACGGTGTTATTTACCGTCCCGAGCGTGAAGCACAGATTATCCGACGCCTGCAGGCTGAAAATAAGGGGCCGTTGGCGCCTGAGGCTGTGAGTCATATCTTCCGCGCAGTGATGTCGAATTGCCGCGCGTTGGAGAAAGAGCTATCAATTGCTTTTCTGGGACCTTTGGGCACTTACAGCGAAGAAGCTGCGCTCAAGCAGTTTGGTGAAGGGCGACAGGCGGTGGTGTGTGCAAGTATCGATGAGGTCTTCCGCACAGTAGAAGCCGGCCAGGCAGATTACGGTGTAGTGCCAGTAGAAAACTCTACCGAGGGCGCGGTTGGCATTACGCTAGACTTACTATTGTCGAGCCCGTTGCAGGTGATTGGTGAAGTGACGTTGCCAGTCCATCATTGCTTATTGTCTGCTCAGCAAGATATTCGTCAGATCAGCCATGTGTTTTCTCATGCGCAATCGTTGTCGCAATGCCACGAGTGGTTAAACAAACACTTGCCAAATGCGGCTCGTGAGGCGGTCACCAGTAATGCGCGTGCTGCACAAATGATCCACGAGCTCGTCGCAAGTGAAGGCACGTTTGCAGCGGCGATTGCCAGCAAGCGTGCTGCTGACTTGTTTGATTTGCATGTTTTGGCTGAAAATATCGAGGATGACCCGAAAAACACCACGCGTTTCCTGGTGTTGGGCAATCATGGTGTTGCACCTTCTGGCCAGGACAAAACTTCACTCGTCATGAGTGCGCACAATAAACCAGGCGCCGTGTTACAACTACTAGAGCCGTTTTCACGCCATGGCGTGAGCATGACCAAGCTGGAATCACGCCCGTCGCGTCAAAACTTGTGGAATTACGTGTTTTTTGTGGATATTGAAGGTCATCAACAACAGCCAGCAGTCCAGGCGGCACTTAAAGATCTTGCCGAACGTGCAACTTTACTAAAAGTGTTGGGCTCTTACCCAACCGCTATTATTTAAATCATTCTATGTCGTCATCCGAGCCTTTATCAGCATTAGCCCCTGCCAATATTCGTGCCATTGCGCCATATCAAGGTGGCAAACCGATCAGTGAGTTAGCCCGTGAAATGGGCCTCAATGAAGCCGATATCGTTAAATTAGCATCTAACGAAAGTCCGTTAGGCATGAGCCCCAAGGCGCAAATGGCGCTTGAGGAAGCCATGTATGACATTGCCCGTTATCCGGATGGCAATAGCTTTGCCTTGCGCGATGCTGTGAGCCATAAGTATGGCGTACAACCGGCACAGATCGTATTTGGTAATGGCTCTAATGACATTCTGGAGTTGGCAGCGCGTGCTTTTTTGACTGCGGGTGACGAAACCATTTACTCGCAGCATGCGTTTGCCGTGTATCCTCTGGTCACGCAAGCGGTAGGCGCAACCGGCGTGGTGGTGCCTGCGGTTGAATTTGGCCATGATTTGCCAGGTTTTCTAAAGGCGATCACGCCAAAAACCAAATTGATTTTTGTGGCCAACCCGAATAACCCCACAGGCACTCTGATTAGCAAAACCGATTTAAAAACTTTTTTACAGCAAGTGCCCAAGCACATTCTGGTCGTGCTGGATGAAGCTTATGACGAATATTTGTCTTCGGTTGACAAGTCAGAAGCTATCACCTGGCTGGCAGAGTTTGAAAATCTGATTATTTCACGCACTTTTTCCAAGGCTTATGGTCTGGCGGGGTTGCGCGTGGGTTTTGGGGTGATGCATGCCGCATTGGCCGATTTGATGAACCGCGTGCGCCAGCCATTTAACGTCAATAGCCTGGCGCAGGTGGCCGCGACTGTCTCATTGCAGGACGAGGACTTCGTGGCACGTAGTTATGCCGCTAACCAGGCGGGTATGACGCAAATCACACAAGGACTCGAGCAACTGGGCCTGAGCTATATTCCTTCTTATGGTAACTTTGTCAGCTTTAAAGTGACCAACGCTAGTGCCGTCAACCAGGCCTTGCTTAAGCAGGGCGTGATTGTGCGCCCGGTGGCCAATTATGATATGCCAGATTATTTGCGCGTCAGCATTGGATTGTTTAGTGAAAATGCACGCTTTTTAGAAGTGCTGGAAAAGATTTTGAAGTCATGACTGTATACGAAAAATTAGCCACCGATGATGTACGCGTGCTGGAGATTAAACCGCTGGTAAAACCGGCAGAGCTGTTGTCGCGCCTGCAAGAAAGTACGGTCAGCACACAAAACATCCTTAAAACCCGCACGGCGATTCACCATATTTTGCATCAAGGCGATGACCGTTTATTAGTGATTGTAGGTCCATGTTCGATTCACGATACCGAAGCGGGGATGGAGTATGCGAAACGTTTGCTGGACGTGCGCACACGTCTGGCCGGTGAGTTGTTGATCGTGATGCGTGTGTATTTTGAAAAGCCACGCACCACGGTGGGCTGGAAAGGGTTGATCAATGATCCACACCTCGATGGCACTTATGACATTAATGCTGGCTTGGAAAAAGCCCGCAGATTTTTGCTCGACGTCAACGAAATTGGTATGCCTGCCGCGACTGAATTCCTGGATGTGGTCTCACCACAATACACGGCCGACTTGGTCAGTTGGGGTGCCATTGGCGCGCGCACCACCGAGTCGCAAATCCACCGCGAACTGGCTTCTGGCTTATCTTGCCCGGTAGGGTTTAAAAATGGTACCGATGGCGGTGCCAAGGTTGCGATAGATGCGATTAAAACGGCAGCCAGCCCACATCACTTTTTGTCGATGACCAAAGAAGGTGAATCGGCCATCTTTGCCACGAAAGGTAATGAAGATTGCCATGTGATTTTGCGTGGTGGTAAAGCCCCTAATTACGACGCGCAAAGCGTGGCCGCCGTGTGTGATCAGTTAGCTGACGCTGGCCTGGCGCCTGTGTTGATGGTCGATTGCAGTCACGGCAACAGCCAAAAGCAATACAAAAACCAGATGATAGTAGTCGATGATGTCGCTAAGCAATTGTCTGCTGGCGACGCGCGTATTATCGGCGTGATGCTGGAATCGCATTTGAACGAAGGCCGCCAAGACCATTCGCCAGGCTGTAGCCTGAATTATGGCCAGTCGATTACCGATGCTTGCCTGGGTTGGGATGACTCGGTGGCTGTACTCGAAACGCTGGCTGCAGCGGTGAAAGCCCGCCGCGAAAAACATGCCGCTGAAGAGTAATTAAAGATTTTATTTAAAGCCGCGCCAGTGAGCGCGGTTTTTTTATGGCTGTTATCGTCAAATCAGCATGCGCTCATGAAAATCATGAGCAGGGAATCATTGTCAGTAGCAGGCTGTTGATGCAACGCATGCGTATGATGCCAGTCTTACTTCACAGACATTGCAAACCTGCGCTTTGCCAAAGCTTGCGATGGATGCAGTAGTCACAAACAATTGTTGTATGATGGGGCTTAAAACTCTCCTGCAACCACGAATTAACTGAATTGAATAACGAGCGATTATGCATATACACGTATTAGGGGCTGGGGCTGGCGGTGGCTTTCCACAGTGGAACTGTAATTGTCCAAATTGTGATGGCTTACGCAAAGGCACCATCAAGGCAAAGCGCCGCACACAATCATCGATTTGCGTTTCCAGCAATGGCGTAGACTGGGTGTTGTTTAATGCCTCGCCGGATGTCTTGCAGCAAATCCAGGAGTTTGCTCCCTTGCAACCAGGCCGTGCCGTGCGTGATAGTGGGATTCAGGGCATTGTGCTCATCGATGCGCAAATTGACCATACGACTGGCTTGTTTATGCTGCGTGAAGGCCAGGTTAAGCGTGAGATTTACTGTACAAAAATGGTCTATGAAGACCTGACCACCGGTAACCAAATCCTGAATATTCTGGGCCATTACTGTGGTGTCAATCACCACGAAATCGCGATTGATGCCAACGATGTCAGCAATGCACATAGTTTCGAAATCCCTGGCGTGCCTAATCTGCGGTTTACCGCGGTGGCATTGAAAAGTGCGGCGCCACCATATTCCCCACACCGCAATGATCCGCATCCTGGTGACACCATTGGCGTGCTGATCGAAGAAATTTCTACCGGCAAAAAATGTTGGTATTCACCTGGTCTGGCAGAAATTGAGCCACATTTGCCACCATTAATGCATCAAGCGGATTGCATTATGGTCGATGGCACGTTCTGGACCAATACCGAAATGCTGGATATGGGATTAATGACCAAGACTGCGCGCAGTATTGGCCATAATCCGCAATCTGGCCCGGGCGGCATGATAGAAGAGTTGGACAAGTTTGGTACGGAGAAGCAAGTGCGCAAAGTGCTGATTCATATCAACAATACCAACCCGATTTTAAGGGAAGATTCCGCCGAGCGCGCGACCCTCAATGATCATAAGATCGAGGTAGCGTACGACGGCATGGACATCATTCTATAGGAGAAAAAAATGAACGCAGTGACTCAGGCACAGTTGCCATGGACCCGTGAAGAATTCGAAGCCAAGCTTCGCGAAAAAGGGCAGGGGTATCATATCTATCATCCGTTTCACGTGATGATGTATGAAGGCAAATTGACTAAAGAGCAGCTGCAATGCTGGGTTGCTAATCGTTTTTATTACCAGATCGCGATTCCCATGAAGGACGCAGCGATTTTATCCAATTGCCCGGACAAAGAAGTCCGTAAGCAATGGATCGTTCGCATTACCGACCATGATGGCGTTGATGAGCAGATTGGTGGTATTGAAGCCTGGATTAAGCTGGGCGAAGCCGTAGGCCTGACCCGCGAGCAAGTGACCAGTCTGGAGCTGGTGTCACCAGGTGTGCGTTTTGCGGTGGATGCCTATATTAATTTTGCCAAACAGCGGCCTTGGCAAGAAAGCGTCTGTTCAAGCCTGACAGAGTTATTTGCACCACATATTCATCAGCAACGCATCAGCTCCTGGCCGAGCATGTATCCTTGGGTTAAGGAAGAAGGCCTGATGTACTTTAAAAAACGTCTGACTGAAGCGAGACGCGACGTCGAGCAAGGACTCAGTGTGACTTTGGATTATTTTAGTACTTCACGTGAGATGCAGATGAAAGCGTTAGAAATTCTGCAATTTAAATTGAATGTACTATGGGTGATTGCAGATTCGATCATGCTCGCAAGCACAGAGATCAAGACAGAAGGCCGTGACTATCTGCGTCAGCCGGTGATTCGCATAGAAAACTAGCGCGCCTCAGAATTATTTGAAAGAAAACGCATGGAAAACAATATTCAACACTCAGATATTTACGCGATTGCCTTCCACCATCGCTTTCAATGGGAAGAGGCTCAGCAAAGTTACGTCATCCTGTTTCCCGAAGGCATGGTGAAGTTACATGGCGGCGCAGGCGAAATCTTGAAGCGCGTTGATGGCAAAGTCAGTGTGGGGGAGATTGTGGCTGAGCTCAAGGCCACTTTTCCCGATGTTGAAGATATTGAGAGCGATATTGTAGGTATGTTTGACCTTGCTTTAGGTAAAGCCTGGTTACGCAAGGTCAATTAATCCGTCAGGAGAGCAATATGGCACAGTTGAATAATGGCGTTGCAGCAAGCGTGACACAAAAGCAGCCTTTATGGTTGCTTGCAGAGGTTACTTATCGTTGCCCGCTGCATTGCGCGTTTTGTTATAACCCAACCGATTATGACAAGCACACTAAAAATGAATTAACGACTGAGCAATGGATCAACGCCTTGCGTGACGCCCGTAAAATGGGCGCGATTCAGTTGGGCATTTCTGGTGGCGAGCCATTGTTGCGTGACGATATTGAAGAAATTGTTTCTGAAGCGCATAAACTGGGTTATTACAGCAACCTGATTACCTCAGGGGTAGGCCTCACAGAAAAACGTATCCAGGCGTTTAAAGAAGGAGGCCTCGATCATATCCAGCTTTCCATGCACGATGTGACTGAAGATATCAGCAACTTCATTACTGATACACGTACCTTTGAACTCAAGAAAAAAGTTGCGGCCATGATCAAGTCTCATGGTTATCCCATGGTGCTCAATGTGGTGATTCATCGTTACAATATTGACCAAGTTGGCAGGATTTTGGAAATGGCGGAAGCATTAGGCGCGGATTATGTGGAGTTGGCTAATACACAATACTACGGCTGGAGTCTGGTCAACCGTGATCAACTGATGCCTACCCGCGAGCAATTAGATCGAGCGGAAGCGGCAACGAATGCCTTCAGAGAGCGTGTTGGCAACAAAATGAAGGTGTTTTTTGTGGTCCCAGATTACTTTGCTGATCGGCCTAAAAAGTGCATGAATGGCTGGGGTGAGGTGTTTATGATCGTCACCGCCAATGGTGATGTCTTGCCGTGCCATTCTGCCCGCGTATTGCCTGGGATGACCTTCCCAAATGTGCGTGAAAATGGGCTGGAATGGGCATGGAAGGAGTCTCCAGCGTTTACTAAATATCGTGGCATGGATTGGATGAAAGAACCGTGCCGTAGCTGCGATGAAAAAGAAAACGATCTGGGTGGTTGTAGATGCCAATCCTATTTGTTGAGTGGCGACGCTGAAATGGCTGATCCTGTATGTACCAAGTCCCCAAATCGTCATTTAATTGATGAAGCATTGGTGAATTCACAAAATCCCTTGGTGCGTGAGCAGCCGATTATTTTCAGAACAGACAAAAACTCCAAAAAATATGTCGAAGGCGATAAAGAAAGAATCGCGCAGTTTCACGCCTTACCTTAAATCTGCCGATGGCCGCGTTGTGGCTTATAATCTTAAAGGTGCCCGAGGGCACCTTTGCGTTTTTTAAAGGTTGTGCATGTTGATATCTCGGTCTTCTATTCTGGTACTCGTATTGGCAGGGCTGGCGGCATTAGCGCCATTTGCAATTGACACCTATCTGCCTGCATTTCATGTGATGGCCGCTGAGTTTGGTACCGATGAACTGGCTATCCAGCAGAGCCTGACTTTTTATTTGCTGCCCTATGCCGTGATGACTTTGTGTCATGGCGCCATTTCAGATGCCATCGGTCGCATCACCACCATTAAATGGGGCTTGGCTATCTTTGCGCTGGCGAGCATAGGCTGTGTATTTGCACCCAATGTGCAGACCTTATGGCTATTTCGCGCTTTGCAGGGCATGAGTGGCGGCGCAGGCAATACGGTGGCACGTGCCATGGTGCGTGACCTGTTTTCTGGTGCGCAGGCGCAGCGTGTGATGGCCACCGTACAGTTATTATTCGGTATTGCACCCGCCGTGGCACCGATTCTAGGCGGTGTATTGTTGGGCATACACTGGCAAGCCATTTTTATCTTTTTATCTATTTATGCGGCGATTGCGTTGTGGATGGCTGTGCGCTATCTGCCAGAAACGATGACACCGGAAAAACGTATTGTTTTATCTGTGAAAGGGATCGCCTTCACCTACGGTAAGATGCTTAAGCACAAAGTGTTTCTGGGCCTGATTGCCTGTTTGGGCCTAAATTTTTCTGCGTTTTTCATTTACGTGCTGGCCAGCCCGGTGTTTCTGGTTAAACATCTGCATTTAAATAGCCAGCAGTTTGGCTATCTGTTTATTCCTACGGTGACGGGCATGATGCTGGGTTCCTGGATCTCTCGCTATACCGCCGGTAAAGTAGCGCCAGCGCGTATTCTGTATTGGGCTTTTGCCTGGATGCTATTAATTGCCAGTAGTAATGTTGGCTTGCAGTGGTGGGCGGGCAGCACCATGCACACGGCCTGGTGGCTGGCGATCTTACCGATTGCTTTGTTTAATATCGGCATGGCAGCGGCGATGCCAGTGTTGTCGATTGCCGCACTGGATTGCTATCCTAGCCTGCGTGGCACAGCGGCCTCTGCCCAGGCCTTTATGCAAATGCTTTGTTCCACCATTAGCTCGGCCTTGATTGTGCCATTGGTCTGGCATTCTACGATCACACTCGCGGGTGCCATGCTGATCATGACCTTATTTAGCAGCCTGTTACTGCTGTTGGCACGCCAGCCAAAAACAGCTGTTGTGGTCGCTAACGATTAAACACAAGCCCCGAAATATGGGGCATTTACCAGCTTCATTAGATGTTTGAACGACACACACCTATTTTAAGATGAATCTGTCAATGTTCGCCAAAGAGGCAGGACATTATTCAGAATCGACCAAGGGAGTTCATCATGGAAATGACCAGAGAAGAAGAAGCGCGCAAAGCTTACGTGAAGTTGCTGACCGGGCAGGGCGTAAGTGAGCGTATGCTGGTACAGCGAGAATTCATTATTATTCGCGTCAGTGCATTCCTAAAAGATATCCCCTGTGATGGCAGTCATTACCGAAATGCCGTTGACCGATTTATTGCCAGTATTGATCCGGCAGAAATCCCCAGTATTTTGCCTGTGATTCGCGAGTTCTTTTCGTTTTGGGTGCGAGATATCAAAGCGATTGCTGCCATGAGTCAGGCCAAGGTCTTTAGTGGGACTACGCCTGTCACCATGGTCACGCAAGATGAGTTATTCAAGCATTGGTATGATTTGGATAAAACAGCGATGACCAGCCATGAAACACAAGTGATGGATGCTTTTGAACAAGTCACACTGGTGCGCGGTTTTGAGCCTGCCGTATTTAAAGAGCGGATGCGCATGGCTAAGTGCTTGCTGCTGACCTTGCGACCTATCTCATACAAACAATCGCACAGTTACCGCCAAATGGTCGATAGAAACCTACCATTGTTTAATGCGCTTGGTTCGCAGCACACCTTCCTCAGTGTCTCTCGTGAGTTTTATTATTTTTGGCGTGGCGACATGCTGAAACCACAAGCACAAAAAACACAGATTGCACCTGTGCGTGAAATGGCGATGGCCGCTTAAGGCGTTTAGCTAGGCGGCAGCCCGCCGCAGCAGACAAAAAACGCCAGCCTTAGCGCTGGCGAATTTTTTGCAGGATCAAGGCAGACAATTCCTCAATCGAGCGACTAGTGGAGTCTGCCCAAGGGATGCCAGCACTGCGCATCATGCCTTCAGCAATTTCAATTTCCTTGCGGCAGTTGTCCAGTGAAGCATAAAAGCTGTCCGGGCGGCGTTCATTGCGCACCGAGTGCAAACGCTCAGGCTTGATGGTCAAGCCAAAAATCTTGTCGATGTTTTTTTGTAGGGCGGCAGGTAAAGCGCCGCGCTCAAAGTCTTCCGGGATCAGTGGGTAGTTGGCGGCTTTAATGCCAAATTGCATAGCCAGGTAAATGCTGGTCGGTGTCTTGCCGCAACGGGAGACGCCAATCAGAATCACTTCAGCTTCATCCAGGCCGGTATTGGTCATGCCGTCATCATGGTTCAGCGTGAAATTAATGGCTTCCATACGCTCGGAGTAGCTGTTGCCCATCGCGCTGTAAGCAATACTGGCGCCGGTGAGAGGCTCTTGATTAAGCTCTGAGCCCAGCGGATAAATAAAGCGATGAAATAAATCAATAAAGTAGGCATTGGCCTGCTTGAGGTGATTACGGTGTTCGCCATTGCCGACAGACATAATGACAATCGGACGAATGCCATCTTGATCAGCCACCTTCTGGATATGCTCAAAGGCGGCTTGAACTTTCTCGTCATTGTCCGTAAACGGCAGGCGAGTGGTAGTAAATTTGGTGTTGGGAAAATGTTCCAGCAGTTTGCTCAAGGCGCCAGCTGTAATCCCCGTGCCATCAGAAATAATAAAAACAGAACGGTGATTCATGCTAACGCCTTGAGTGAGTTGCTAAAAGTGATTTTGTGCGCTTACTTTTTGGTCAGACGCTGCCAGGTAGCAACCACTGTGTCCGGGTTGAGTGACACGGATTGGATGCCCTCGGCCACCAGCCATTCGGCAAAGTCTTCATGGTCAGAAGGACCCTGACCACAAATACCCACATATTTGCCCAGGCGATTACAGGTGTTGATGGCCATTTTCAGCAATACTTTCACCGCATCATTACGCTCGTCAAAACCGTCGGCCAGAATGCCGGAGTCACGGTCCATGCCCAAGGTCAGCTGTGTCAGGTCGTTAGAACCGATAGAGAAGCCATCGAAATATTCCAGGAACTGCTCAGCCAGCAGCGCGTTGGCCGGGATTTCGCACATCATGATCAGACGCAGACCATTTTCACCACGTTTAAGACCGTTGGCTGCCATGATTTCTGTCACGGCACGTGCTTCTTCCAGCGTACGTACAAATGGAATCATCAACTCAACGTTGGTCAGGCCAAGCTCATCACGCACTTTTTTCATGGCCTGGCATTCCATCGCAAAACACTCTTTAAAGTCTTCTGCCATATAGCGTGCCGCACCGCGGAAACCGATCATCGGGTTTTCTTCGTCTGGCTCGTAAATATCACCGCCAACCAGTTTTTTGTATTCGTTAGACTTGAAGTCTGAAGTACGTACGATCACTGGTTTTGGATAGAATGCTGCCGCAATCGTCGCGACGCCTTCGGCTACTTTATCAATGTAGAACTGTTTTGGGCTGGCATAGCCGCGTGCACGGTTTTTAATCGTAGCCTGAATCGCCGCTGGCATAGCATCCACGTTCAGGATCGCTTTCGGGTGAATACCGACCATGTTATTAATCACAAACTCCAGACGTGCCAGACCAACACCGTCATTCGGTGTTTGTGCAAAGGTAAACGCCATGTCAGGATTGCCCACGTTCATCATGATCTTGCAAGGTGGTTTTGCCAGGGCGCTGTTTGATTGCGTAGAGACTTCGAAGTCTAATGCACCATGGTAAACAAAGCCTGTTTCACCCTCTGCGCAAGAAACCGTCACCATTTCACCGTCACGCAACAAGTCCGTCGCATTCACAGAACCGACAATCGCCGGAATACCCAATTCACGCGCAATAATCGCCGCGTGACAAGTACGACCGCCACGGTTAGTCACCAAAGCGCTTGCGCGTTTCATCACTGGTTCCCAGTTCGGATCCGTCATGTCAGCAACCAATACGTCACCAGGTTGTACTTCGTGCATCTCAGCCGGATCCAGCACGATACGCACCGGGCCCACGCCAACTTTTTGTGTCACAGCACGGCCAGCGACCACAGGCACTGAAGAGTGTTTCTGCAGTTTGAACGTTTCCGTGACGTTTTTAGCTGCTTCTTGAGATTTCACAGTCTCAGGGCGCGCTTGTAATATGTACAGCTTGTTATCCAGACCGTTTTTACCCCACTCGATATCCATTGGACAACCGTAATGTTGCTCAATCGTCATGGCGTAGCCAGCCAACTCAAGAATGTCTGCGTCTGTCAGTGAGTAACGGTTGCTCTCTGCGGCATCCACTTCCACGGTGTGCGTAGATTTACCCGCTTGTGTGGCATCAGAAAATACCATTTTAATCAGCTTGGAGCCCATGGTGCGGCGGACGATCGCCGGTTTACCTTGAGCTAGCAAAGGCTTGTGCACATAGAACTCATCTGGGTTCACCGCACCTTGCACGACGGTTTCACCCAAGCCGTAAGACGATGTGATAAAGGCAACATCACGATGGCCAGATTCGGTATCAATCGTAAACATCACACCTGCACAGCCAATGTCTGAACGCACCATTTGTTGTACACCGGCAGACAAGGCCACGTCCGCGTGCACAAAGCCTTTGTGTACGCGGTAAGAAATCGCACGATCGTTATACAAAGAAGCAAACACTTCTTTAATGGCGTGGTTAATGTTTTCCAGGCCATGAATATTCAGAAAAGACTCTTGCTGTCCCGCAAAAGAGGCATCCGGCAAGTCTTCTGCCGTAGCCGAGGAGCGCACGGCAAAAGTCGTGCCTTGGGCTGATCTTTCAATCAGTTTGGCATAGTTTTCAGCAATCGCTGTTTGCAGCGCAGGTGGAAACTCGGCTTCCATGATCCACTGGCGAATCTGTGAACCCACGCGCGCCAGTTCCTGTGTATCATCAGCATTCAATTTATCTAGCAAGTCATTGATTTTATTGTTCAATCCGCCTTGCGCCAAAAACTCACGATATGCATCAGCGGTGGTCGCAAAACCGGTAGGTACGCGCACACCTTTTGCGGTCAGTTGAGAAATCATTTCGCCCAGGGAAGCGTTTTTACCCCCTACGGACGGCACATCAGTGTTTCGTAGATTCTCAAATGGAATAACATGACTTACCATATAAAACCCTTAATTATTTTAAAACTGGTGATAATCTATCGCGGAATGCAACGGATTGAATTCGATAAATAGAGGCTGCTTGCCCAACATCGTCTGATTATAGAATGACTTTTATGTCAGTCATTATGCCAAAATCATGTTTTAATGTCACGTCGCCGTGAGGGTGGCAATTCATTTTTTTTAGCATCCATATAATAATACGCCATGAATGCAGCAATTCCCGCAGCACGTACAGTCAGTGTAACGACTTATGGTCGTCTACATCTCGGTTTTTTTAATTTAAGTCAAGAAACTCAACGCCAATTTGGAAGTGTCGGTGTCGCTATCGATGCCTTTCAAACTTCACTGCGTATTTCTGCAGGGACGCAACAGTCGGCGTTTGATCCTTGGGCCGCAGCCATTCTGCAGCGCCACTTGCTTGCTTGCCAGGCGCAGATGGCGCTCAATGTCTCTATTCAGCAAGCCATTCCACGCCACGGCGGTTTGGGTTCTGGCACGCAAATGGCTCTGGCTTTGGGCACAGCCGTAAATTACCTGCTGGATCAGCCAACTAGCGCCAGCGACATCGCTGCCATTCACCAACGTGGCGCTCGCTCAGGCATCGGCATCGCTACTTTTGAACATGGCGGCTTGGTGGTCGATGGCGGTCGTGGTGTACGCACAGTCGTGCCGCCGATGTTGGCGCGTCATGCCTTTCCATCTGATTGGCATTTTTTGCTTATCATTGATAATAGTCGCGCTGGCCTACATGGTCAGGGTGAAAAGAATGCATTTAAGCAACTGGCGCCACAATCGTTAGCGGCGACCCAGTCTATACAGCAACAATTGCTCAGCCACGGCCTGCCAGCCCTCATTGAGCAAGACTTCACCGCATTCAGCCAGTTTATGGGTGATTTGCAAACCTATAACGCGGATTATTTTGCGCCAGCGCAGGGGGGGGCTTACGCCAGCAAGGCGGTCGCTGGGATTTTGCAGGCGTTAAAGCAGCAGGGGTATACCGGTGTTGGACAAACCTCGTGGGGGCCGACCGGGTTCGTGTTGTGCCCATCACGCGCGGAG
>CAYPZE010000017.1:0-21708 GCA_964415305.1 uncultured Methylotenera sp. | reverse complement strand
AATACACCGGTTTTCAACCTGTCATCATCGCTTCAAGGGCTTCATAAATCCGTTACAGTAGGGTGTAGCCTTGGCTTGCTTAATCCATTAAAGGTGATTGTCATGCAATTGGATGTGTTTTTAAAAAAGGTTTCTGTAAATCATGCCTTGAATAGGCTGATCTGGCATATTGCCGAGGCGGGGATTGAGATTGGGGCACTGATCAAGCAGGGCGCATTGGCTGGCGTGACTGAAAAAATGACCAGTACCAACGTGCAAGGTGAAACGCAGATGCAGCTGGATATTCGCAGCCATGAAGTGGCGGTAGCGCAGTTACGTGCATCCACGGTTGTGGCGGCCGTGTTGTCAGAAGAAGAGGACGTGCCGGTGTTGTTTGAGACGCTGGATGCACCGTTTCTGGTCAGTATGGATCCGCTGGATGGCTCTTCTAACCTAGCGATCAATGGCGTGGTCGGCAGTATTTTTTCTGTGGTGCCCAATACTGGAGTCGCCACACTGGGCGAGCAAGCCTTTTTACAGCCTGGCCACGATCAGCGCGCCGCGGCGTATGTGATGTATGGCCCGGCAACCTTGTTGGTACTCACTATCGGCCAAGGCACGCATGTGTTTACGCTGGACCAAACGACTCAATCATTTGTATTGACGCAACAGACCGTACAGGTCAGCGAAGAAACCTCAGAGTTTGCCATTAACGCCAGCAATCAGCGCTACTGGCAGCCAGCGGTGCAGCGCTATATTGCGGAATGCCTGCAAGGGACTGATGGGCTGCGTGGCCGCGATTTTAATATGCGTTGGTGTGCCAGTATGGTGATGGACGTGCACCGAATATTGACGCGTGGCGGTGTATTTTTGTATCCGCGTGATAGCAAACAACCAGTCAAGGCGGGCCGATTGCGGCTGTTGTATGAAGCTAACCCCATGAGTTTGCTGGTGACGCAGGCTGGTGGAGCGAGCATTGACGGGCTGGAAGATGTGCTTGCGATTCCACCAACTGCCTGCCATCAACGCGTGCCGGTATTGTTAGGCGCTAAACACGAAATCCAGCGTTTGCGTGAGTATCATCAGCAAGCTTCAAAATAATAAAGGAGTATGACATGGCATTGATTTCGCTCAGACAATTGCTGGACCACGCCGCAGAACATAGCTATGGCTTGCCTGCATTTAATATCAACAACATGGAGCAGATTCTCTCCATTATGAAGGCGGCTGATGAAGTCGATAGCCCGGTGATTCTGCAAGCCTCGGCGGGTGCCCGCGGTTATGCTGGCGAGTCTTTTTTGCGCAAAATGGTCGAGGCGGCGATAGAACAATATCCGCATATTCCGATTTGCATGCATCAAGACCACGGCGCTTCGCCCAAAGTCTGCCAAATGGCGATTCGCAGCGGCTTTTCTAGTGTGATGATGGATGGCTCGCTTAAAGAAGACGGTAAAACGCCTGCCAGTTATGAATACAACGTTGAGGTGACGCGCCGTGTGGTCGAGTTTGCGCATGCGGTTGGTGTGTCGGTGGAGGGCGAGCTTGGTGTGCTGGGTTCGTTGGAAACCGGCATGGCCGGTGAAGAAGATGGCGTAGGCGCAGAAGGGAAGCTGGACGAGTCACAATTGCTGACCGATCCGGATGAGGCCGCCGCGTTTGTGGAGGCCACCAAAGTCGATGCCCTAGCGATTGCGATTGGTACCAGTCATGGTGCATATAAGTTCACACGGCCACCTTCAGCTGACACGTTGTCTATTGAACGTATTCGTGAAATCCATGCCAAAATCCCTAACACGCATTTGGTCATGCACGGGTCTTCGAGCGTGCCGCAGTCGTTGCTGGAACAAATCCGGCATTATGGTGGCAATATCAAGGAAACCTATGGCGTGCCGGTGTCGCAAATTGTCGAGGGTATTAAAAATGGCGTGCGCAAGGTCAATATCGATACTGATATTCGCCTGGCTATGACAGCAGCGATTCGTGCTCACATGGTCGAGCACCCGGAAGAGTTTGATCCGCGCAAATATTTTAAAGAAGCTACCATCGCTGCACAGCATTTGTGTAAAGAACGCTTTGAGGCCTTTGGCAGTGCCGGACAAGCGAGTAAGATGAAGGTGATTGCATTGGAAAAAATGTCAGCCATTTATTAGCTGCATGTTGATCTCAAGGAAATGACCTAAAAAAAATTATAAACTGAGGGGGCATGAGTAAAGGAATCCCATCATGCGAGAAAAATTAGTCATTGGTAACTGGAAGCTGCACGGCGGTTTGCTTGAAAATCAAGGCCTGTTGAATCGGCTCAAGCAAGAGTTGCACGATCTGGATGGCGTCGATACTGCTGTGTGTTTGCCTTATGTGTATTTGTACCAGGCGCAAGACTTGCTGCAAGACTCGACAATTGCCTGGGGCGCACAAAACGTCAGCCAGTTTACCGAGGGCGCGTTTACTTCCTGCATTTCCGCCAAAATGGTGGCAGAGTTTGGTTGTACTTATACCATTATTGGTCATTCTGAACGCCGGGCACTCAAACTCGAAAGTAACCAGGTGGCGACCAAGCGCCTGCTGAATGCCTTGCATGCTGGCTTGACGCCAATTTTTTGCGTCGGCGAGACGCAGGATGAGCGTGATGGCAATATGGCTGAATTGATTGTGCGTAACCAGATGCTCAACGTGGTGTATGGCCTGGACGATGAAGCGTTTGCGCTGGCCAAAAAGTTTAATATGGTGATTGCCTATGAGCCGGTATGGGCGATTGGCACTGGAGAGCATGCTACACCAGAGCAGGCACAACGCATGCATGCGTTTATCCGGATGATGATCGCCGAGCGTGACCGCGAGTTTGCCGAGCAGATTCGTATTGTCTATGGCGGTAGCATGGCCCCGAATAATGCATACAGTTTGCTCAGCATGCCAGATATCGATGGCGGTTTATTGGGCCGCGCTGCGCTGGTGGCTGAAGACTTCGTTGATATCTGCAAGATTGCCAGCCGTTGCTATCAGCAGAAGGCCGTGCCACGGGCGACCGCCACGGCCATCCCCGTTTTTGAAGCATGACCGATCAATTTAAAGGGAACAAACGTCACTTGCCGAGCAAGCTTTGCCTGCAATGTGGCAAACCCATGACCTGGCGCAAAGCCTGGGCCCGCAATTGGGAACAGGTTAAATATTGCTCTGAACGTTGCCGCCGCGCATCATAAAAACATCTCACATGAGAAATCTTGTCATTATTCTGGGCGACCAGCTCACGCTGGATAATCCGGCTTTGCATGACTTCGACCCAACGCTAGACCATCTTGTGATGGCGGAGGTTGCGCAAGAGTCGCAGCATGTATGGTCACACCAGCAGCGCATTGTGCTGTTTTTATCGGCCATGCGTCACTTTGCCAGTCAGTTGCGCGCACAACTATTTCCGCTGACTTACTTTGAGTTAGGTGCACATCCTCACCCCGATTTAGCCAGCGTTTGGCAGGCGGTGTTGCAGCAACATCAGCCACAGGCGATCAAGGTCTGCGAACCTGGTGATTGGCGTGTTTGGCAGCAGCTGCAAGCCGTGGCCGATCAGCATGCAACCCCGTTGCATGTGCTACAAGACACGCATTTTATGTGCAGTATTGACCAATTCAAACGCTGGGCTGCCAAATATAGCGAAAAAAATACTTCTTTGCGCATGGAGTTTTTTTATCGCAGCATGCGAAAAAAATACCAGATTCTCATGCAAGGTGATGCGCCTGTGGGTGGCGACTGGAACTACGACCACGACAACCGGCAAGCACTAGGCAAGCACGGGCCGCAAGGAGTGGTGGCACCGCCAGTGTTTACGCCAGATGCGATTACGCAAGCGGTGATTGCGCAGGTCAACGCTCAGTTTGCAACGCATCCAGGGCAGCTGGCGTCGTTTGCCTGGCCCGTCACACGCGAGCAAGCACTCACCTTGCTTGCGCATTTTGTGGCAGAAAAGTTGCCACAGTTTGGCCCATATCAAGACGCCATGTGGCAAGACCAGCCATACTTATGGCATTCGTTACTGGCTTCGGCG
Organism: uncultured Methylotenera sp.; assembly: GCA_964415305.1. Classification (GTDB taxonomy): domain Bacteria; phylum Pseudomonadota; class Gammaproteobacteria; order Burkholderiales; family Methylophilaceae; genus Methylophilus. The sequence continues at coordinate 17,693 of CAYPZE010000017.1, read as the reverse complement.
CTAAACCTCAAATTGCTTAATCCGCGTGAAGTGATTGCCGCTGCCGAGCAGGCGTATGGCGATGGTCAAGCATCCCTTGCCAGTGTAGAAGGCTTTATCCGTCAGATATTAGGCTGGCGTGAGTTTGTGCGCGGTGTGTATTGGCTGGAGATGCCGGGGTTGAAGTCCGCCAATTATTTTACGCATATGCGCGATTTGCCCGCCTGGTTCTGGACTGGGCAGACGCAGATGCAGTGCTTGTCGCAGTGCATAGGCCAAACCTTGCAAACGGGCTATGCTCACCATATTCAGCGGCTGATGGTAATTGGCCTGTTTTCGACCTTGGCGCAATTGTCGCCACAACAAGTCTCAGACTGGTTTTTGGCCGTGTATGTGGATGCTGTTGAGTGGGTTGAGCTCCCCAATGTGGCGGGCATGGCGCTGTATGCCAACGGCGGCCGCTTTACCAGCAAGCCATATGTGGCGAGTGGCGCCTATATTCAGCGGATGAGTAATTATTGTGCGGGTTGCCAGTATGATCCCAAGCAAAAAACGGGGGAGCCAGCCTGTCCGTTCACCACCTTGTATTGGGCGTTCTTAATCCGGCATGAAGCGTTGCTTGCCGCTAATTCACGCACACGGTTGATGGTCAAGCATGTCGCTCACATGGCGGCTGACGAACGAGAGGCCATTAGTGCGTTTGCCGAGCAACGATTGCAGCAATTAGCATTTTTGTAATCCCTGTTGGTTTAATTTCACAAAACTGTCACATTAGGGACTGGTTGAGTCGATACAATAATCGCCATGAAAAATACCACGCCTGCTCTGCTGGACAGAGACCTTAGCATTCTCAGTTTTAATGCCCGCGTCCTGTCTTTGGCGCAACGAGAGGACTATCCCTTACTCGAGCGTTTGCGCTTTTTATGTATTGTGTCTAACAACCTCGATGAATTTTTTGAGGTGCGCATGCCCTTGCAGATGGAGGCTTACCAGCAAGGGGTGACCAGTGGTCCGGTGTCGGCCAGCACTTGTGAGCAAGTGGCCGAGATGGCGCAAGCACTGGTCGCGCAACAATATCAGTTGTTTAATGATGCGCTGATGCCGGCATTGGCTAAAGAGCGCGTGCACCTGGTGTCTGGTGGCGTGCGCACGCCGGAACAAATCACCTGGGTGTCTAACTACTTTAAACGCGAAGTGCTACCGTTTTTGATGCCGGTATCACTCGATCCATCACATCCGTTCCCGCAAGTGGCCAACAAGTCACTCAATTTTATTGTGCGTATTGTGGTCGATGGCGAAGAAAAAATCGCCATTGTACGCGCACCCCGCGTGGTACCCCGTCTGGTGCAGTTGCCGCCGTCTATCAGCAAGGGCGAGCAATGCTTTGTGTCCTTAACCAGCATTATCCGCGCCAATCTGGAGGTGTTATTCCAGGGCGCCAGCATCCTGCATTTTTCCCAGTTCCGCGTCACGCGCAACAGTGACCTTGAGGTGGATGAAGATGATGTAATCAACCTGCGTACGGCCTTGCGTGAAGAGTTGGCGCATCGGCAGTATGGTGAAGCCGTCCGCCTCGAAGTCACGCAGGAATGCGATGACACACTGGCAGAGTTTTTACTCAAGCAGTTTAATCTGCCGCCGCTTGCGCTTTATCGCGTCAATGGACCGGTCAATCTGGGGCGTTTGATCCAGTTGCCAGACATGGCCAAAGGGGACCATCTCAAGTTTGTGCCTTTCCAACCGCACTGGCCGAGACATATCAAGCGTAATACCTCCTTGTTGGCGCAGATGCGCGAAAAAGACCTGCTGATTCACCAGCCCTACGAGAGTTTTGAGGTGGTGATCCAGTTGCTGGAAGAAGCGGTAAAAGACGATCAGGTGTTGGCCATCCGCATGACGATTTACCGTACTGGCGCCGACCCACGCATGTTGCGCTTACTGCAAGAAGCCGTGCGCCGTGGCAAAGAAGTGCTGGTGGTGGTGGAGCTCAAAGCGCGCTTTGATGAAGAGGCCAATATTAACTGGGCTGAAGCCTTGGAGTCTGTCGGTGCACAAGTGGTGTACGGCGTGGTTGGCTTGAAAACGCATGCCAAAATGCTGTTGATTATGCGTCGCGAAGGTAAAACTATCCATCGTTATGGCCATCTCTCTACTGGTAACTACAACCCCAAAACCACGCGTTTATATACCGACTGGAGCATGCTGACCGCCGATGCTAATTTGACGCGTGAGATGGAAACAGTGTTTCGTCACCTGACCAGTGAGCTGCCGATTCCGCCCCTTAAGCACTTGTTGGTGGCGCCGTTTACACTGCAAAGCAGCATGATTAAGCAACTTGAAAAAGCACAGCGCCTGGCGAAACAAGGCAAGTCTGCCAAGGTGATTGCCAAAATGAACGCCCTGACGGATGTCCCGTTAGTCACAGCCTTGATGAAGGCGGCCAGCGCCGGGGTTGAGATTGATTTAATTGTGCGCGGAGCTTGTATCTTGCCGGTTGACTCGCCTGCCGTACAAGGGCGTATCCGCGTGCGCTCGATTGTTGGTCGCTTGCTTGAGCATTCGCGCGTATTTTATTTTGAGCTGGATGGTCAGGTGCAGATGTGGCTTTCCAGTGCCGATTGGATGAGCCGCAATATGATGCGTCGCGTCGAGCTGGCTTGGCCGATTAAAGACCCGGCCATGCAAAGCCGCATTTATCAAGAGAGCCTGCAGCTTTATTTGCAAGACAATCAGGATGCCTGGCAGCTCACAGAAAAAGGCCGCTACCTCCCTGTCGCGCAGCAGACGGATGATGCGGGCCCTTTGTCTTGCCAGCATCTGTTGTTAAAAAAATACCATTCGATGTAAGGCCTTATGTCAGTCAAAAATTTAATTTTATGGCGGCATGCTGAGGCTGAGGTGCTGTTACATGGCGAGTCCGACTTAGCGCGTGCGCTGACCAAAAAAGGCCACAAGCAGGCCAAGCAAATGGCTGGTTGGCTGAAAAAATATCTGCCAAAACAAACCTATGTGCTGGTGAGCCCCTCGGTGCGCACCCGCGAGACAGTCGCCTACTGGGGTGATGACTGGCAGGAAGATAGTCGCCTGGCACCAGAAAGACCGTTGGAGCCCTTGTTGCAATTGCTGGCGCAAAGCCCGTTTGAAACGGTGATGCTGGTCGGACACCAGCCCTGGATAGGCGAACTGGCGGCGCAAAGTCTGGGCATGCCAGATGGTCAGATAAGTATTAAAAAGGGCGCGGTGTGGTGGTTGCGGTTACCAAAATCGGGGCCACCCTATAAATTGTATAGTGTGCAAAGCCCCGATTTGATTGAATAAACTTGCTGCCTTGCACTAGCTCGTGTAGCCAGACACCTGGAGTATTCTTATTTTTTTGGCCTGCCGGTTTTGATGGTCGGCACCGCTGCCAGGGCCCTTTGTAACGCGGCATCATCCATGGCGGCTAACAGCTTCAAGCCTGCTCTTAACAGCTCGCTTTTCTTGGCAGGTTTGGCCAAGCCTTCCAGGCGTTTTTTCAGGGTTGCGATTTGCGCATACTCCTCTTTGGGCATGGTGAAGCTGTCACGCTCCATTTTAACCTTGCTGGTTTTGGGTTTGTCTTTGTCAGGGGTAGCCGACTTGTTTACCACTTTGATTGCCGCTGTGGGGGCTGCTTTTTTAGGCGTAATGGCAGATTTTGCCACTGCTTTCGCGATCGGCTTGACGGTAGGTTTCGTCGCGGCAGGTTTTTCAACGCTTGGCTTTGCAACGGCCGGTTTGGCGCTGACTGGTTTGGAGGCTACCGTTTTGCTCACAACAGGCTTGGCCGGTGTTGTCGCTTTGGCTGTGGCTGGTTTATTGGCGCTCAAGGGTTTGGCTACTGGTTTGTTGGCCATGTGGTTCTCCTGAATTGATATTGTGAAAACAGTTTATACCGTTTTCTGTTGACGTCAATTGTCATAAATATTTCACATTTTTATGGTGTCATAAAGGCTGTTTTTCATGACAAAATGCAACACCTTCAATCAGGGAGTATGAGATGCGCAGGGTATTGGTGGCAAATACCAAAGGAGGCTGCGGTAAAACCACTTTGGCCACTAATCTTGCTGGCTATCTGGCGCAACTGGGACACAAAATTGTGCTCGAGGACCTAGACCGGCAGCAATCTTCTGCTGGCTGGTTAGCCCGCCGTTCGCCGCACGTCGCCACGGTTTTTAATGCCGAAGACCTCGGTAAGTCTGCCTTGCAAAAAGCAGACTGGGTCATTGCAGATTCTCCGGGCGGGCTGCGCGACAAGAAAATCTCTGATGCGGTGACCGAGGCTGACCTGGTGTTGGTGCCGATTGCGCCATCTGCATTTGATATTGGCGCCACGCAAGATTTTTTGGAGTTGTTGGCTGAAGAAAAAGCCGTGCGCAAGCATAAAACATTTGTTGGGTTGGTAGGCATGCGCGTCATGCCGCGTACGCATTCAGCAGAGCGTCTGCTGGCATTTATGGATGAATCAGGCTTTGCTGTGCTCTCCATGCTGCGCTCATCACAGATCTATGTGACGGCCGCCGAAGAAGGATTAAGTATTTTTGAATTGTCGAACAGCTTGAAAGAGGTCGACATTGCACAGTGGAATCCGGTCACAGACTGGATTTTGCAAAACAGTTAAAGCGAGTCTGTCTCAAAAGGGAATCAAAGGGAGTACTATGAAAGACAAAGTGAATCCGGTGTATCTGGATAAAGTAAAACAGTTAAATGCGGACGAAGCTGAGCGTATTTTGTCACGGATGGGTGGCAAGCTGCCCAAACGCTTTATCAAGGAAAAATTAAGCCAGGAAGAAGCGCTTGCCTTGCAGCTTGAGATTGAAGATGAACAATTGCAGGAATGGCGCGACAAAGTAGCCAAGCTGCGCGAAGAAGACGAAAAGCGTGATAAGAAGAAAAAAGACTAACACTGCCATTAGGCAACAAAAAACGGGCACCTTGATGACCGTTTTTGTTATGGTTTGAGCGCGGATTACCAACTGATTGCCAGCATTGCCCCTGCGCCAAAATCAACACTGGATGTTGTATCACCGGCAACCATATAGGTTTGCAGCTTGTAACGTTGATCAAACTTGTGCGAATAAAAAATCGTATATTCGCGTAAGCCGGTATTGTTAGCAGTGGTCGCCTGACGTAAATCTAACGTCGCACCAAGGTTATTCTGATCATCAATTTTATAGACGGCACCCACGGTGCTAAACCACACATTATAGAGATTGACGCCGGACGGATCGCCCAAAACCTTATACCCGACGGTGCCTAACAAGGTGAGGCGATCCAGGGTTTTATACAGGTCAGCGGTGATGGTGTAGTCAGTTTTTCCCGTGCCCAGGCCTTTGCTCTCCGAAGCGGTAGGGACTTTGACTTTAAAGCCAAGGTCAAGGTACAGCTTTTGATCATTGAATTGCAATGCGCTGTAAGTGGTGCCGAGGACAATATCCCCCAAGCCGGACTCTCTGGTTCGACGTGAGCTAGCGGTGCCCGTAATAATGCGGCTATCAGCCGAGACTGCACCAGGGCCATCGATCGTCAACCATGGAACAACTGCTTTAAAAGTCCATTGATCGTTCAGCACATATTTAGTGATAAACGGCACATATGTAATGCGTGTTTTTTCTGACTGCCCGTAATGGCCGCTGCTGTAGTCCATGCCAGTAGTAAAGCTGAAACTCCCCTCGGCTTGTGCCATGCAAGAACATGTTGTGATGACGATCAAGCTTCCTATTTTGTAAAACATGTGTTCTCCCTGTAAATTATGCGGCTAATCCTTACCACTTCTTTCAATTTTTTCTGGCTTTTCTACTTTTTCTACGCGCTCTACTTTTTCGACCCGCTCTACCTTCTCTACTCTCTCAACCTTCTCCACTTTTTCAACTCTTTCAATTTTTTCAACCTTGTCAACTTTTTCAGGTTTTTCAATCTTGTCGATCTTCTCTACTTTTTCTACCTTATCGATCTTGTCCACTTTGTCGACTTTCTCAACCTTGTCTAGCTTGTCAACTTTATCAATTTTGATGGACATGCTTTTTTCGATAGACTCCCGGTTCTTGCTCGCACGCTCTAATTGTTTTAATTGCAATTTGATCGCGTCCTCACTCATTTTCTGCTGCAGCTTTTGCGCATCTTCGACCGTCTTTAGCCCGTCTTTTTGGCTCTCCTCAGTGCTGTTTTTTAGCGGATCATCGCGTTTGTCCTGAGATTGTTTATCATCGCTTTCGTCGCTGTCGCCGTTATTGTGCGTGCGATGGTCCTGCTCGCGTTGCGATCTACCACCGCGCTCAAGTATGCGTGCGCTATCCACATACTCAAGACTCTGCGTTTTTACTTCACCATGGTTGTCTACCAGTCCATGCACAACCATTAATCGTGACGGCAGGTTTTTTTCGCTGGTATGCGTTGTAATCTCCGCTTGTACATTGACCCCTTGAATGTGGATCAGGTGCTGACCTGCGTGCACACCGTAGCCTTGTAAATGGACAGCAGTGCCAGGCGTCAACGGGATAGGGTTGATCGGCTGAACCGCGTGCACCACCATGGCCTCTCCATTCCATTGGCCCTGAGCACTGACTGGTTTGTTCGCCTGCGGCGTAAAGCCTTTCAGCGGAACATTTCCCTTCGCAATGACCTCTTGTGCGACAAAAGCAGGTGCAGCGGCGGCTGCCTTATCTATCCTTGTGGCATGCAGCACGCCGTTAGGTTTGATTAAACCGCTGACACGTAATTGGGTACCAATCCCCAAACCAATTTTGGTGTTGATTGCATGCGTAATATCCACCGGTTGACCCATGATGCGAATCATGTGTTGCCCAGGTTCTATTTTAGTCACGGGGCCTGAGAGTGCTTCCAGAATAGAGATTTTTTGTGCGTTTACCTCTTGGCCGCGACCAATTGCACTCACCGAGACCAGTTGTCCAATTTTTAGTGCCTGGCTGGAGGCCGGTTGGCCGTCACTTTCTACCGTTGTGTTCTGGTCATAATGCACCTCGACACCGTTGACACATACACTGGCAAAACCAGTCACAATTCCCAACACATGGGTGTGGCCGCCAAGACGGGTGACTTTCCAGCCAGTGCCGCCGACACCGCCACCATGCTGTTCATGGCCGGTGCCACCTATGCCTTCGTTGGGGGTGTGGCCAGTGCCACCGATGCCGCCAGGTTCATGACCGGTACCGCCTATCCCCCCATTGCCATTTTCCAGCGTTTCCAGCTCGTAATTCGTCGTGGTGTCACACACGTTTCCAGCTTGCGTTAAGCCGCTTAATAGCATGCCCATCGCCATCAATAGTGGCCGCATCAAATCGCTATGACGGCTCATGATCGGCTCCGTCACTTGGCTCGTAATAAAAGTAGACGCCGGTATTCATGCGATAAAACGGTGCCGCCGCTGCCGATGCTTCGCTGCTCTGCATGGCCTGTTGATTGGCTGATTTGAGCAAGGCCATGCCATGCTCCTGCATCCAGGTGTGCAGATACTCTGCCTGCGCCAGTGACAATTGGTCGTAATACACACATCTTTCAAACATTTTCTCGTTGTTTAATGTGTTATTAACGGCAGCAGCCAGATGATCATGAATGTTCATGCCGAGAAAGAACATTAAATCATTGAGATCGTTGGCTGGGATAAATGCGGCAGTATTGAGTTGAATCAACCCGTTATCATTGATAGAGACGATTTCGGTGCGTAGCCACTCATCTAGCACCGGCCGCGCACGAATGTCTTTACTGACGCTGGCTACCAAGGATTCAAAGCTTTCATCCTCTCCGGCTTTTTGGGTACGCGCCAATTGTTTGGGCTGGCCCTGCGCGTCAATGTAACGTGGGTTGGCTAACCATTGCGCAATGATGAGCGCGCTAAAATTTGGTTTGGCATGGTTCTCTAAAGGCGCTTCGGTCCGAATTCGATGGACATCACGCCTATGGACACCGGTCAATAAAGTTAACCGGCTATCGGTTTGCGGTTTGCCCGCAATCTTAAATTCCTCATCTGCGACTTCTACAAAACTGCGTTTGATTTCCTCTAGTAATAAAGGATAGGTGACACCTTTGGCCAGAAACAGGCGGACCATAGGTTTAATCAGCTTGCGAAAGGTCGCAAGCAGCAAAGATTGTGTCGTTGAAACTGCGTTTGTCTGATCAAGCATATGTCCATCATACATTATTGTGTAAAAAAATCACACATTTTGTTGGTGGGTTGTATTTTTTGTGATATTCTATAAACGTGTGAAAATTACACACATTTTATAAAGGGAATGAAATCATGGGAACATTTAAAGCTTTAGTGAGGGGCACGAGTCATCTGCTTCTGTCTTCTTTAATCGCCATGCCGGTGTGGGCTGCAGGCGCGGATGACTTCAATGCAGCAGGTGTCAAGCTGCGTGGCGATGGGTCGGTAGACGATAACAGTGTGAAGTCATCGCGTGTTGAACATGAAAAAGCACACGCGCATCGCATCTCGGGTGTGGAGCATGCCGTCCGTGCCGAGCGTCTGGAAAAAGCTGGCCGTCCAGAAAAAACCGAACGCGTTGAAAAAGCAGAGCGCGCAGAAAAGGCTGAGCGTGTTGAAAAGGCTGAGCGTGTTGAAAAGGCTGAGCGTCCGGAAAAAGCGGAACGGGTAGAAAAGGTTGAACGCGTAGAAAAAACCGAAAGACCGGAAAAAGTAGAAAAAGTAGAGCGCACAGAAAAAGCGGAAAGACCAGAAAAGGTTGAAAAACGCGGTTAATGCAATGTCAGGTCTGTGTCGCTCATCGTCACGCAGACCTTTTTTATTCAGTTTGGAGGAGAGTCATCATGAAAACAAAACAAATCGCACAATGGTTGCCAGTCTTATTACTGGCGTGTACAGCTAACGCATTCGCCGGCGATGGCATATCGGGCAAGGATCCAGGCAAGGTGGATGACAATCCCAGCGCATCAGACAATATTAATTTGAATGCGGCAGATCTGGCCAGTAAACAGGCAAATAAACAATCCGCAGATATCAGTGTAGAAACGCTTGAGTCACTGAAACCGTCTGCCCCTGTCGTGTATACACCACAACCTTACACACCATCTGCGACGGGGAATACCCTGCTAGATGCATGGATGGGTGTAAAAAATGGCGTGAATGCCTCTGGTTTAAGTGTTAAAACCGACACCATTACTTATGTAGGTGCGAGCAGTTTTGATCAAGCCCGCGTCTTTAATAGCAACTCACTTGAGGGACAGTATTTTGCTGCGCAGGAGGCGACTGCAGGCTACGGAGCAGTGCTGACAACTGGCTCTGCTAATTTTAGCAGCACCAATACCAGCTCAGGCTATTCGAATATGACTGGCACAGGCAGCAGCTATTACGTCAGCCAAATCAGTAACCAGGCTACTTATGATGCAAACGCATTGAAGTTTTCATTCACAGTCGCCCCAGGGGTGAATGCCGTGACGACAAACTTTGTGTTTGCCTCTGAAGAGTATCCAGAGTGGACCGGCTTATTCAGAGATGGCTTTGCGTTTATCGTGGATGGCGTCAATTACGCTAAATTTGATGCCAACACCTTTGTGACATTGAGTGATCCTGGTGCAAGCACTTTAGCGAATCCCATTGTGACCGAAGGTAGTAATCGTTTTCTGCTGGATAATCGTCCAAATGCCTCAGGCCAGCAAGTCGCCCCGATGGAATATGATGGGTTGACTGGGGTGTTGACAGCAACAGGCTTGCTGAAAGATGGTTTAGCGGTGCATACCATCGAGGTGGTGATTGCTGATTCCAATGATCAGGTGTGGGATAGTGCCGTTTTTCTTTCAAATTTACGCACCTTTAATGACACGTCATTACCACAACTGTCTGCGGCGTCTTTCGGGCTGATCTCTGCTGTGCCAGAGCCTAGCTCAGGCATGCTGATCGGTTTAGGCTTGTCCTTGCTCGGTTTGAGAGTATTGCGTCAACAGCGCCAAGCTTAAACTGTCATAAAAAAGCTGCCAGTGTGGAGATATCCACGCACTGGCAGCCGTTTTGCGTCAGGGTTACTGCGTAGTGACTTGAAACTGCCAACCCAGTTTCTGCCATAACAGCGACTCTTCTTCTAACAAGTAGTGAGTCTGCGGATGCTGGCTGGCCCATTGTGAAGACAGTGCCAGGATAAATTGCTGTTTATGGCGCTCCAACTGCAAGTGTTTGAGCGCTGGCAAGCGGCGCGAATGGCAGAAAATCACTGCCAACCGCAAGGCCATGAGCTGGCAGACCAGGTCCTGGTTGTCAAAGTCGGCGGCCAGTTTGCGCAATTTGCCCTGATGCCCAAGCACCAGCAGGCTGATGGTATGCAGCTCACTTTGCGCGAAGCCCATCAACTCGGTGTTGTCCAGAATATAGGCGCCATGTTTATTGCAGTCGGTGTGTGAAATGGCCCAGCCCACTTCATGGCACAAGGCCGCCCAGTGCAATAACGGTTTTTGGCTATCGCACGCTTGCATGGCGTCATAAAAATACAAGGCCAGCTTGCTGACATTGTTGGCATGATCCATCTCGACGCCAAAGCGTTTACATAGCCGCGCAATCGATGCCGTGCGCAAATCTTCAGTGGCATTATCCGAGCTCAGCATGTCATACAGTACGCCGTGGCGCAGCGCACCGTTGGCGACCATCAGGGTGTCTAGTTTGAGCGTGTCGAATACCGCGGTCAGTACGGCCAGGCCGCCACCAATCACGGCGCGCCTGTCATCTTTGAGGCCTTCCATATTCAGGCGGTCGGCCGTTTTGGCTTTAATTAAAACTTGTTTCAGCCACTCCAGTTGTGTGCGCTCAATGCGGTCAGTGGCAAACCCGGCGCCTGCCAAGACGTCTGCCACGGCGCCCACCGTGCCCGAAGCGCCATACGCCACTTCTGATTGGCCGACATAGCGATTGGCGATCATGTCGATGATAGACTCCGCGGCAATTTCAGCGCGTTCAAAGTTACGTTCGCTAAACTGGCCGTCAGCAAAATACTTTTGTGACCAGCCAACCGAGCCTAACCGCAAGGATTCGGTGACATTGGCTTTAAAGTGCTGGCCAAGGATAAACTCGGTAGAGCGCCCGCCGATATCCACCACCAGCCTTTTTTCGTCTGATTGCGGCAGCATGCGGCTCACGCCCTGGTAAATCAGGCGCGCTTCTTCCACGCCAGAGATAATCTCAATCGGGTAGCCTAGGGCCTTTTGCGCCTGCTTGATAAAGTCTTCACTATTGGTGGCTTCGCGCAGCGTTTGCGTGGCAACTGCACGCACGTGTTCAGCCGGAAATCCTTTCAGGCGCTCGCCAAAGCGGGCCAGACATTTCAGGCCACGCTCAAAGGCCTGTGGTTTCAGGTTGCGGTCTTCGTCGAGGTCGCCGCCTTGGCGTACCGCTTCTTTCAGGTAGTCTACCCGCAGAATCTGGCCGTCAACGACACGCCCGATCTCGAGGCGAAAACTGTTGGAGCCCAAATCTACAGCAGCGAGTTGGGTGTCATGAGTAATTTTTAGCATGCGATAATACGGGTAGCTTACTTAAGATAGCGGTTAATGGCCTTGGGGTATTCTGGAAAATAGCGTTCAATCACGCTTAAATCAAAGCTTCTCAAAATACTGGTGTTGGACTCGCGGTCGAGCAAAAACTGGAAAGAAGCTGCGACCAGCTCGGAAACATTGTGCGTGGCATCTAGTAAAGGGTCCGCATAATCAGGTTTGACACTGACTTGATGCGTAGTGATATGCGACCCATGAACAGTGACAGAAAACGAATTTGGACTGGTTTCAATCACCTCAATAGTCGCCATGCTTGCCTCCCCAGACAATTGCTACAAACAGTATAAATTGTTATGTTGGCAGAGGCCAGTGAAACTAATGTGAAATTGAGGCCGTCAAGGCGTGCTGAATTTCATTAAACCGTCATGTGCTGAAAATAAGATTAAACAAAATTCAAAATAGCTCCCATGCGCACTTTACTTTGCCTGTTACTCTCGTTATTTATTGCCCCCAGCGCCCAGGCGGCACGTCCATTGGTCACCGATGATGCGCGCCTGACCAATGCCCATAGCTGCCAGCTGGAAAGCTGGATGCGCAGTTATCAAGGCGGGCAGGAGCTATGGGCACTGCCAGCGTGCAACCTTGGTGAAAATTTTGAAATCACTCTTGGTGGCGGCAGCTACCGTAACAAGGATGACAATTACCACACTGAAGACTGGGTAGCGCAATTTAAAACCCTGTTCAAACCCTTAGAAACCAATGGCTGGGGTATAGGTTTAGCCGCCGGGCGCGTCATGCACCCGGATATACAGCCTGGGCCCAACCAGTTGGGGAATACCTATTTTTATGTGCCGATTTCTTTCTCGCTGCGTGATGACGACGTCATCGTGCATGTCAACGTTGGCATGCTGCGCGACAGGCAGGAAGACCGCAACAAGGTCAATATGGGCGTAGGCTCAGAGTTTAAACTTGGCGGCAACTTTAAAGGCGTGGCAGAAGTGTTTGGTGACCATACGCAAAATCCGTTTTATCAGGTTGGCTTGCGTTATTCGTTGGTGCCGGAGGTGTTTCAGATTGATGGGACGGTGGGGCAGCAGGTGAATGGAGATAGCCAGACGCAGTGGTTGTCGATTGGGGTGAGGTGGACGCCTTAGGGATTAGCAGGGATTTCACAGAGCATGCTCTGCGCCTGCGGAACGGCTGGCTTATGCAGAAGCCAGCGCGCCCTGCAAGGGGGAATCTAGGCGAGGTCAATAACTTTAACTTGGATGCAATCGACAGGCTGGTACTTAACCTGCTGCGATTACTTGTAGATATTTCTTCTGATATCCACCTTTCTGTTTCGCCCCTCGGCGAGTTACTTTTCTTTGTTTGCCCAAAGAATAAGTAACCAAAAGAAATGCACCCTAGCTTCCGCTTGTTTCCTGCGTTGCTCGTCAAAATAAGCGCTCGCGAAACTCATCCTAGCGGCCTGCACAAGACGCAGGCCACCGCGGGACTCGAACAGCCGCTCGCTTGATCTTATTTTGCCTGCGCTACTCGGCGCGGCAGATAGGGGCCCATAAAACCACACGCTTGCCCTTTGATGAGATTCTTTGCATAGCCTCCCGCACGATTACTGTAAAAAAACAAGATGGTTTGTAGTTTCTGCTTTGAATTGAAAAAGTGATCTAGCGCCCTGAATTTAACATGCCAAACGGACGTTTCATCGTGGTGGGTTTCAACGGGCCCCTATCTGCCGCGCCGAGTAGCGCAATCAGCGTGGGAGCATTCGGTCAGCGGCTGTCCGAGCTCCGCGGTGGCTTGCGTTCTTTGCAAGCCGCTAGGGCGAGTTTCGCTGGACGCCCACGCTGATGAGCAACGCAGGATAAAAGCGGAAGCTAGGGTGTCTTGTTCTTTGCCTTCTTTCTTATGGACAAGCATAAGAAAGAATGGTCGCCTAAAGGCGAAAAAGTCACTTCACATTCGTTGTAGGGTCGGCATGTATGCTTACGGATAGTAGTTGTTTCTCAGGTTGCTTTTCGCATTTTCAACGTGTTACTTATTCTTTGGGTAAGCAAAGAAAAGTTACTCGCCGAGGGAAAACGTTTGAGTGATATGAAAAATCATTTACCGAGCATGATTGATCACTTCAACAAAATAATCCGATTAATCTGCCCCAATCTAAATGCCGTCTTACTTAATTTGCCCCCTTTTAGTGCCAATGGCCGTATCGGGCAGGGCGGGATACGCCGTCCGTCTTCCAGCAAGGTGTCATCCTCAGCAGTTGATTGCCAAACGCCACCATTTACTGGCCGGAACTGCCAGCGGATATACCCAACTTTGGCACCTAGTTGCAACATTTCGTCACGGTCGGGGGCTTCGCTGATGAGTAGCTCACTTTCAAGCTCTTCATCATATTTGCCAAACGCCTGTTTGCAGGCGAGTGCTTCGTGCTCGCTGGCGCCCACGTAGGTGCAGGCGCGGTGCTCTTCGCGTTGCACGTCCCAGGCACCGAGTTGCCAGGCGGCATCTAGTACGGCTTCTTCGACGACTTCAGGCTGCCGCCAGCGGTCGTTGATTTGCAAGGCTGAGCCGGGCACGGGCTGCAGGACGGGTTTTAGCATAGGCAGGGCGGGGGTAGGCTGTTTGCGGAAGCCGTGCCAATGCAACATAAGTAGCAAAGGCGTATCTGCCCGCGGAACCGCAGTCAGCGTGACTGCGGTTAACGGCAGTTTCATGACTTGCATTTGCTCGATTAACGTGTGAAAGAGATTCATACCTACTCTCCTAACCTGACATCTGAACAAAAAGGACTGCTTTAAAAAATAGCTAGCAAAAAGTGTGCTGAATCCACGCGATTGAATGGGGGAACAAGCAGCGATTGGCGAGTGTTGTGGTCTCTTTATGGTCAATCGCGGTGTGCTTTAATCATAGGTTAGGTTGCATCCGGACAATCTCTTCAAATCCCCCTCTTGAAAAACGGTTTTTGCTTCCCCATCTAAACGTAAATTTTTGTGTTCAACCCGTTTTTTTGGAGAAATTGTCATGACGACAGCGACAGCAGAATCGCAATCTAAACAGACCATGGGCTTTCAGGCCGAGGTCAAACAGTTACTGCAATTGATGATCCATTCCTTGTATAGCAACAAGGAAATCGTGTTGCGTGAGTTAATTTCTAACGCATCGGACGCGGCTGATAAGTTGCGTTTTGAAGCGATTTCTAACGGCAGCCTGTATGAAAATGACAGCGAGTTAAAGATCAATATCACGTTTGATAAAGACGCACGCACGCTGACCATTGCCGACAACGGTATCGGCATGCGCCGCGAAGAGGTAATTAATAACATCGGCACCATTGCCAAGTCTGGTACCAAAGAGTTCTTCCAGAACCTGACCGGTGACCAGGCCAAAGACGCCAACCTGATTGGCCAGTTTGGCGTCGGTTTTTACTCCAGCTTTATCATTGCCGACAAAGTGACGCTGATCACGCGCCGTGCCGGTGAAACTGAGGCGATTAAATGGGAATCTGGTGGTGAAGGTGATTTCACCATTGAAACCACTGAAAAAGCCGGTCGCGGGACTGAAGTCATTCTGCATCTGCGCGAAGGCGAAGATGAGTTTCTCAATGACTGGAAACTGAAAACCATCATCCGCAAATATTCTGACCATATCACCTTGCCTATCGTCATGAAAAAATCCGAATGGAAAGATGGCGAAAACGGCGAAGGCGGGCAGATGGTCACGACCGACGAAGACGAAACCATCAATAAGGCCTCAGCCTTGTGGGCGCGCAGCAAAAGCGACATCACTGAAGAAGAGTACAACGAGTTTTACAAACACGTTTCGCATGACTATGAAAACCCGCTGGCCTATACCCATAGCCGCGTAGAAGGCAAACAGGAATATATTTCATTGCTCTATGTGCCGGGCAAAGCACCGTTTGACTTATATGACCGCGATCGCCGCCAAGGCATCAAGTTATATGTGAAGCGCGTGTTTATCCTCGAAGATGCAGAAAAACTGATGCCGCAATACCTGCGCTTTGTGCGTGGTGTGATTGACTCAGCCGACTTGCCATTAAACGTCTCCCGCGAAATTCTGCAAGACAGCCGCGATGTAGAAGCGATTAAAAACGGCTCAGTGAAAAAAGTATTGAGCTTGCTCGAAGACGTCGCAGAAAACAAACCAGAAGACTACGCCAAGTTCTGGAACGAGTTTGGCCGCGTGCTCAAAGAAGGCCCAGGCGAAGATTTTGCCAACAAAGACAAGATTGCCGGGTTGCTGCGCTTTGCCTCTACCCATGCTGATACTGAAGAGCAAAACGTCTCGCTCAAAGCCTACATCGAGCGCATGAAACCCGAGCAAGAAGCTATTTACTACATCACGGCTGATACCTTTGCGGCGGCTAAAAACTCCCCGCACCTGGAAATTTTCCGCAAAAAAGGCATTGAAGTGTTACTGATGTCTGACAAGGTCGATGAATGGTTGCTGGGCGGCTTGACCGAGTTTGAAGGCAAAAAACTGCAATCCATCGCCAAGGGTGATTTGGACCTGGGCAAACTGGAAGATGAAGCTGACAAAGAAGCACAAAAACAGGTCGAAGAGAATGCCAAAGACCTGGTTGAGCGACTCAAAACTGCGTTGGGCGACACCGTGAAAGAAGTCAAAGTCACGCATCGCCTGACCGATTCACCAGCCTGCCTGGTAGCGGGCGAGCATGATTTGTCCGGTAATCTGGCACGTATCTTAAAAGCGGCCGGGCAAAAAGCCCCAGATAGCAAGCCTGTTTTGGAAATCAACCCAACGCATCGGTTGGTAGAAAAACTGGGCGCAGAAACTGACGATGCCAAGTTTGCCGATTATGCGCATGTGTTGTTTGACCAGGCCTTGCTGGCTGAAGGTGGTCAGTTGGAAGACCCGGCTAGCTTTGTGAAGCGGATGAATAGCCTGATTTTGTAATTTCGTGAATTTGCAACGTCAGAAAAGCCACCTGAAAAGGTGGCTTTTTTGTTTTACAATAAAACAATCCTCTAAGGCAAAACGAATTTTTGTACCCATCTAACGGCTGTGGCATTGTTTTTAGTTAACAATTTAGCTAAAACTGGCATTTGGCATTTGGCATTTGGCATTTGGCATTTGGCACTTAGGCTCTTTTAATAAGCTCTCTATTTTTTAATCAAGTAATTGTATTTTATACAAAAATGAAATTTCAACGCTCTATTCCCTGCTGTCATTGGGACTTCTACTTAATAGTTAGCCCACGCCATGGCCGAGTCTTTTCAAGTCTCTAAGCTCGAAGCAGCACAGCGCCAGCTCAACTTGGCCATTCGCCTGCTCTTCGCGGACGCCGACGCCGTGGCGGTACACACGCTCGTTGGTGCAGCTTCGACCGTTTTCACGGACTTGGTCGAACGGTTAGTGCCGGAGAAGTCGTGGGACAAGCAGGCCCAAGAAGCGAATGAACTCACAGCGTCTCAGTACTTCCAAATAATGCGAAAGGCGCAGAACTTCTTTAAGCATGCCCGCGAGGACCACGACGCCACGATTGAATTAGATCCCAACGACACGGAGTCCCTGGCATTCTGGGCAGTCATGAACGCCAGCGAACTTGTGCCTATGTCTATCGAAGCCCAGGTCTTCCAGCTCTGGTATATCGCCTCGCACTCACCGATCGAAGACGTCTCCGAAACACCACTTCAAGAAGCAATACGTTTGGTCGGCGATCTGCGTACCGAATCTCGCGTCAATCGCCTTAGAATTGGTGCGCAAGCGTTGGCTCAAGCGGAGCAATATGCGGGCTAACCCATCCTCAAGTGTGACGTGCTAAAGCACGCTCCTTATGTCAAACGTTAGGGCTTACAAGCGAATGTCACAAACTTTGGGAAATTACTACTATTGGCCTCTTGTGATGAATGTCGTCGCATTGAGCCTGATGGTTATAGCATTCAAAATCCGTTCGAAGCAAAAGAGCGTGGCCGGTTGTTTTAGCTTCGGCGTACTTACCATGTCGATAATTACAGGCTTGCTGTCAACGGGCGCAACCATCAACTACTTTTTCGCCCATATAGGACTGGATCGGGGCGCAATGGCTTACAGTATTTATGTATTACTTTTTTTACCCTGCGCGATTATCAATTTTTTATTCAGTGTCACTACAAAAGATGCTAAAGACAATGTTGTCTAACCCCTCATTCAAGCTGGACTGGCTAAAGCCAGTCCTTGATTAAATTGTCATTTATAAAAGCCCGCGCCGCGGTATT
>CAYPZE010000016.1:0-23341 GCA_964415305.1 uncultured Methylotenera sp. | reverse complement strand
GTACCAGTCGATGTGTTAACGCCAGGTGCCTTGCCTGAGTCATTCAGACAACAGGTGATGTCTGAAGCGATTCTGATATGAGGTCCTCACCGCAGAGACTGGTAGATTATCTGGCACACATCCAGCAGGCTATTCAGCGCATTCATCAATACACCGAAGATATTGATCAACTTGGTTTTCTCAAAAGCCCATTGATTCAAGATGCAGTGATTCGCAATATAGAAATCATTGGTGAAGCTAGCAATAACATTCAAAAACACTTTCCTGAGTTTGCGCAGGCACATCCTGAAATCCCGCTCAGAATTGCTTATGAAATGCGCAATGCAGTGGCGCATGGATACTTCAAGGTTGACCTGGAAATGGTCTGGAAAACCATGTTTAATGATTTACCTAATTTAGAGAGCACAGTCACACGCCTGCTTGATGATCTCAAGTAAGGTGATGCTCAAAAGCATTATCTTGGAATAATATGCACCTTCGCATGCGTCACGCCTGTCTGTGACGAGATCGCATTCACGCACGCCTCCACCTCGGCAATCTTGCCTTTCAAGATCACCGTTTCCATACAGTTATCATGATCCAAGTGCACATGCTGGGCAGTGATAATCACGTCATGATGATCGTGTTGTAGTTGATTGACCCGACTGGCGAGTTGTCGCTCGTGGTGGTCGTACACATAGCTAAGCGAGGCGACGCAGTCTGCTTGTTGGTGGTCGGCATCGGCCATCACGGATTCGTCGAGCGCTTTGCGCACCAGGTCACGAAAGGCTTCTGAGCGGTTGAGGTAGGCTTTCACGGCGACCAGTTGGTCAAAGGCATCGGCCAGGTCATCTTCGACCGAAATAGTAATGCGGCGCATACAGTCTCTCTACAATGTTTAAGCATTAAAAAAGCATGCGCCTTGTGAAAGACGCATGCTTTTAATATACCGCAATATGGCCTGGTATAGCTTAGAAGTTGTAGGTTAATGTGAGGCGCGCGGCACGTGGTTCTACTGGGTGAAAGTGCTTATCTGCTACGGGGGTGGTTTCGCCGCGCAGTTGCGATTCGTAGTAATAGTCGATATCGCTGGCTTTGCGGTTAAACAGGTTAAACACATCCAGCGTCATGGTGGTTTTTGGGTTGATGCGGTAGCCGACGCGCGCATAGGTGAGGAAGGTTGAATTGGAACGCACCGAGTTATCTTCGATCAATGGTCTTGGCCCGAAATAGCGCAATTGCACACTGCCAAACCAGTTGCCCCAGTTGGTCACGGTGGCGCCTACTGAGGCCACTTTATTGATGGCGCCGGGGATATATTGGCCAGCAGGGTCTGTATGCGTAAAACGGGCTTTGGAGAGGGCGAGGTCCATATCGAGCAATAACCAGTCATTCACGACATAGTGGTTGTTCCATTCGACGCCATACCGGCGGCTGGCGCGGCTGGGCTCGGTTTCGCCAGCGTCGCCGACAAACACCAGTTCAGAATCAATATCTAGTTGCCACACAGCGAGCGAGCTTTGTAAGCCTGGAATCCACTCGCTACGCACACCAACCTCGCTGCCACGTGTGCCAACCAAGGGCGTGACAGGCGATGCGGGGTTGCCATTGGGCAAGCGGGTTTGGGTAGTGCCACGCGCGTCGTTACTGTGAAAACCTTTGCCGATATTGTAGAAAAACTCGGTGCTGGCCCACGGCCCAAAAATCACCGACAGTTTGGGCGAGGTGATGCCATCGCTGGTATTGCCAGAATTACCACTGAGGCTGCTTTTGACGTCGAACTGATACCGGTCGTAACGCAAACCCGCCCCCGTGCGCAATTTTTCATGCCACCACAGGGTGTTTTCAGCAAATAATCCGGCACTGCTTTCTTCGACTTTGTCAGATCGGATCAGTGACAAGCGTTGCGTCTGTGCGGTGTTATAAAGTGCGACTGGCGACAGCTTGTCGTATCTGGTTTGCAGGCCGAGTTTGTTTTCCATCGTCATCCCAGCGAGCTCGCCCAGCCACGACTTGCTGGCATTCACGCCGAGCATGGTGCGCTTTTCGCTCTGGTTAAACTGGTCGCCATTCACCGGGTCGTTGAGAAAATAGGTGAAATTGCTATATAAATCGAGTGCCGAGCGTACCGCATAAGCACTCACCTGCCAGCTACCTTGCTGGTCACGATGCTGTTTGGCAAATGACACACTATAGCGAGAAGAATCACCACCATCGCTAGGGTCTATCGCGTCAAAACGCCCCAGTTGCCGGCTACGCACGGCACGCAGCGGTATCTGGTCGGTTGAGTTCCACTGGTTGTGATACGCCATGGCGGTTAACGTCATGCTGTCATGCGCATCACCCTCGCTGTAGCGCAACAAGCCATTGTATTTTTTAACGCCTTCGGCCACCTGCCAAGGGCCGTCGTAATGATTCACATCCAGGGCATAGAGCAAATGCCCGCCTGCCACGGCTAGCGAGTTTGCCAGCAATAATCGCTGGTAATCATAACTGCCCACCGTGAGGCTGGCGATGCCTTGCGGTAAGCGGTTGACGAGGTGCATATGCGCCGCACCCGCAGAGGAAAAATCCCCTTCCTCTGCCGAATATGGCCCTTTTTTATAGTGCAAATGGCTTACTAGCTCGGGGATCAGAAAATTCAAATCGGTATAGCCCTGGCCATGGGCATGGGTGCGCATATTGACCGGCATCTCATCGACATAAGTGGCGAAGTCGGTGCCATGGTCGAGGTTAAACCCGCGCAGGTAAAACTGGTTGGCTTTACCGCTGCCGCTGTGCTGAGTCACGATCATGCCCGGCACAAACTCCATGATTTCCCCCACACGTGAAATAGGCCGGTTTTTAATCAGGCTGGCATTGACCTTGCCCTCGCTGGCCGCGTCAGATGAGCCCACGGCATTGTCATAGTGCGCGCGGACTTCTACCTCTTGCAGCTCTAGTGAGTCATTTGCGCACACTGGCAGGCTGGAAAAAAGGCCCAACAACAGCAAAGATATCCCAGGTTTTGTTTTCATGTGAATGACATCCTCTATTTGTATGATTTTTTTTAAATTATTGACACAGTGTCATTATTCGTTAAATCCAGCCACTGTTTTATAAGTAAATTGGCGGATATTAGAGATCAGGAATAAATCACATTCAAACAAAAAGCCCGCTTGCGCGGGCTTTTTTGTGTGCTTAACGACTTATTCAGCCGCAGGCGCTTCTTCTCTTGCAGGTGGGTCGATCAGGGCTTTCATGCTCAAGCGCACTTTGCCTTTGTCATCAAGCTCAACCACTTTCACTTTCACTATGTCACCCTCTTTGAGGTAGTCACTCACGGCCTTGACGCGCTCGTGGGCGATTTGTGAAATATGTACCAGACCATCTTTACCTGGCATCAAGGTCACCACAGCACCAAAGTCAAGAATCTTGACCACTGGGCCTTCGTAGACCTGACCCACTTCAACTTCAGCGGTGATTTGCGCAATACGACGTTGTGCTTCTGCACCTTCGTCAGCATTGGTGCAGGCAATTTTCACGGTGCCGTCATCTTCAATGTCGATGCTGGTGTTGGTTTCTTTGGTCAGTGCCTGAATCACGGCGCCGCCCTTACCAATCACGTCACGAATCTTGTCCGGATTGATCTTCATAGTGATGATACGTGGCGCAAACTGTGACATTTCGGTGTTTACACCAGACACGGCTTGTTTCATCAGGCCCAGAATGTGTGCGCGGCCTTCTTTGGCTTGTGCCAGTGCCACTTGCATGATTTGTGCCGTGATGCCAGTGATTTTGATGTCCATTTGCAACGCAGTCACGCCTTTGTCGGTACCTGCCACTTTAAAGTCCATGTCACCCAGGTGGTCTTCGTCACCCAGAATGTCAGTCAGCACAGCGACGCGGTTGCCTTCTTTAATCAGGCCCATCGCCACGCCAGCCACATGTGCAGTCAATGGCACACCAGCGTCCAACAAGGACAAGCAGCCACCACAGACAGACGCCATGGAGCTGGAGCCGTTAGACTCAGTAATTTCAGACACCACACGCATGGTGTAGTCAAAGTCCTCTTTGGCAGGCAACACGGCTTTCAATGCACGCTTGGCCAGGTTGCCGTGACCGATTTCACGACGCTTAGGCGTACCCACACGGCCAGTTTCACCGGTTGCGTATGGAGGCATGTTGTAGTGCAGCATGAAGCGGTCTGTGTATTCACCAGACAGTGCGTCGATGATTTGCTCGTCACGGCCAGTGCCCAATGTGGCCACCACCAACGCTTGCGTTTCACCACGGGTGAACAAGGCTGAGCCATGGGTACGTGGCAACACGCCCGTGCGCATCACAATCGGACGCACAGTGCGCGTATCACGGCCATCAATACGTGGCTCGCCGTTCAAGATCTGGCTACGCACAGTTTTGGCTTCCAGTTTAAAGAACTCGTCTTTAATCTTGTTGGCTTCTTCTGTAGAGGTTTCTTCAGTGATTAAGGTGCTCATCACACGAGACTTCACTTCATCCAGCTTGGAAGAACGCTCACCTTTAGACTTGATTTTAAAGGCAGCATTAATGTCTTCTGCAGCAATCGCGGCCACTTTTTCAATCAATGCAACATCAGGCTCAGGTGCTGTCCAGTCCCAGGCATCTTTACCTGCTTCAGCCGCCATCTCATTGATCGCGCTAATCACAGCTTGCATTTGCTCGTGACCGAATACCACCGCACCCAGCATCACTTCTTCAGACAGTTCTTTGGCTTCTGATTCCACCATCATCACTGCAGATTCAGTGGCACCTACCACCAGATCCAACGCAGACTCTTTCAATTGCGTTGTGGTTGGGTTCAAGACATATTCACCATTGATATAACCGACTCTGGCAGCACCCAATGGGCCGTAGAAAGGGATACCAGACAATGCCAATGCTGCTGAAGCACCGATCACAGCTGGAATGTCAGAATCAATTTCAGGGTCAAGTGACAACACGGTGGCAACCACTTGCACTTCGTTGTAAAACGCATCTGGGAACAATGGACGCAACGGGCGATCGATCAAACGTGCAGTCAAGGTTTCTTTTTCTGAAGGACGGCCTTCACGTTTAAAGAAACCGCCTGGAATGCGGCCTGCCGCATAGGTTTTTTCCTGGTAATCCACTGTCAGCGGAAAGAAGTCCTGGCCTTCTTTGACTGAGCGCTTGGCAGTCACAGCCACCAAAACAACGGTGTCACCATAGCTGACAACCACGGCACCATCGGCCTGGCGCGAAATTTCGCCGGTTTCCAGCGTTAAAGTATGCGCACCAAACTGGATGCTTTTTTTAGTAATTTCAAACATATTTTTCCTTTTCTCTACCATGGCTATTCACTACCCAATAGCCAATCTCAACGAAACAATCAATTTAAGTGTGGTGACTTCCATCAACACGCTACATCTGGCAACAGCCGATGCAACGCACTCACAGAAGCCACCGCGGTTGGTGATCTGAATCCCGATGAACGCAACATGTGCAGGGATTTTTAAAGCAAAAAAGCCGAGGCAATCACCATGCCATCGGCTTTTATTTCGTTAAAAGTGAACAGTGTTAAGTGTCACACTTTAACCAAATTATTTACGCAGGTTCAAGCGCTCGATCAGCGTTTGATAGCGGCTAACGTCTTTACCTTTGAGGTAGTCCAGCAAACGACGACGTTGGCTTACCAGTGCCAGCAGACCACGACGTGAGTGGTTGTCTTTTTTGTTGGATTTAAAGTGCTCAGTCAGGTAAGTGATACGGTTGGTCAACAAAGCCACTTGTACTTCTGGGCTTGCTGTGTCGTTTGGACTGCGTTGGTATTCTTTAATGATTTTTGCGGATTGTTCTGCGGTAACAGCCATCTTTTTCCCTTTGAGTTAGCGTCAATGTCGCGGCAGCCAAGCAACCCATTTGCCCTACCACACCGACATTCAATTTACACGAACCGCGCATTATATCGGCAAGTGCATGCCTTGCATAGACTTTTATCAGATTAAGCATCTGTTTTTATGAATTAATTTGCAGGGCATTATAAAAAATCATCATAAAAATCGGCTTGAGCAGGCACCGCACCGCGGATGCCGCAAATAGAGGCTGCAAACCAGGCGGCGCGCGTCAACATGGTTTGCCGTGACCAACCTGCCAGCAAACCGCGAATCACCACGGCAGTATAGGCATCGCCCGCGCCCACGCTGTCGACAAAAGGCACTTGCAACTGCATGGGCGGCGCGCGAAAACCGTTGCCATAGGCATCTAGCCAAAAGCTGCCCTGCTCGCCACAGGTGACGAACATTTCACTCAGGCCAAAGACCATCAGCAGTTGCCGTGCTGAGTCATTGAGGTCGGCCAGCACCGGCAAGCCTAACAAGGCACAGACTTCGGGCAACTCTTCATGATTGATTTTCAGAATATCCGCCGCCTGCAATACCAGACGCAGGCTATCGGCGTCATACCAGGGCGCACGCAGGTTAATGTCACAAAATACCGTGCCCGTACACAGCTTTAGCCACTGCGCTGCCAGCGCCTGCATGGGCGCATGGCGCAATGCCAGCGAACCGATGTAAACCAGCCGTGGCGGATGCTGAGTGGTTAAAGCGGCCACCGGCGGCCACTGCATATCATCGTAAGCCTGCTGATCCAGAATCTCAAAACGGTGGCCCTGCGGCTCCAGATGCACCATCACCTGCCCGGTCGGCAAGCGCGCGGACTGCTGTACGCCTTCTACAGACAACCCGCACTGTTGCATCTCGGCGAGAATACGCTCGCCCAGCGCATCGCGTCCGACGGCAGTCAACAGATGCACCTGCGCACCAAAGGCATGGCAATGCCTTGCCACGTTATAAGGTGCGCCACCGATGATGGTTTGCTCGGGAAACACATCCCCCAGCACCTCACCTAAAATCATGATGGAATTTGACATCCGCCTCACCTACTTTCAACCTCTAAAGACCATGAATGATCGCGACATACGCGCCACAAAGAGACCCGCGCCGTTTTAGGCCACTGACTTTGTGACTCAGCCAGCCACCGATTGTTTCAATCAATATCAAAACCCAGCCAAGTCTATCGCCACGCAAGTTTAGCGCCAGTGAGCCCCTCCACACCGGCAAAAAATCACGCTTGCGCAGCATATCAGGATTTTTTTTATCTTTTGTGTGCATTCTTTGCGTTCTTTGCTATAATGCGCGTCTTGCGATTCGGGACATGCCCAAATTGCTGTTGGCCAGATAGCTCAGTCGGTAGAGCAGAGGATTGAAAATCCTCGTGTCGGCAGTTCGATTCTGCCTCTGGCCACCACTTCCTTCCTTGCCTGTCGGCATGCTTTTTTCTGGGTTTGTTGATGTCATTAAAACACTTAACACCGGACGAATTACACCCATTATTAAATGACTCATCATTGCTGCTTGTTGATATCCGCAATGATCACGAGCTGGTTTCCGGCATATTGCCTGGCGCGCTGCATGTGCCCTTAGGCAACCTGACCGCGGTATTCGACCAGCTGCCTCAAGACAAAAAAATAGTGTTTTATTGCCGTAGCGGCGTACGCTCGGTAGCCGCAGGCGAATTTGCGCTGGCACAAGGCCGCACAGATGTGTCGCATCTGGCTGGCGGCATTCTGGCCTGGGCCAATGCCGGCCTGCCCATCAGCGCCGCTTAACCGTCTCAAGAAAGCCTGTATGCATAGCGATAAAGACCTTGATGCCCGCAATTTGAATTGCCCTTTGCCTATCTTGCGCTGTAAAAAAGCCCTGAACGAGCTCACCGCAGAGCAAGTGCTTAAAATCACCGCCACCGACCCTGGCTCAAAAAAAGACTTTGACGCATTTTGCCGCCAAACTGGCCACACCTTACTAGACACTCAAGAAGCCGAAGGCGTATTCACCTTCTGGATCCGAAAACGCAGCGCCTAAGCCTTGCGCCTACATTGCAATAAAAAAGCCCGCAGTTGCGGGCTTTTTAACACCTAAGCGATACGCTTATTTGGCACGTTCCAGGCTACCCATCGCTTTCGGGAAGGTGACCACGCCCCAGGGCATGTTTTTCACTTCCACCTGGCTGGTTACTTCCAGCTTGTCGGCATCGATGACCAGCACAGCATCAGACTTACCACACGCCAGCAAGATATTCTTGTTGTCAGGGGTAAAGCTGAAATGCCAGCAACGGTTGGCGGTCGGCACTTCTTTCAGTTTTTCGAAGGTCTTGGCATCAAACACTTGTAACAACTTAGCCTTGTTAGTTGCCACAAAGATGCGCTCGCCTTTGCTGTCGTAAGCAATGCCATAAGGGGTTTCAGCCGTGTCTACGGTGCGGACCACATTGAAGTCCTTGTCCATCACCATAAACTTGTTACCGAACTCCAGCGTTGCTAAATAAGTGTTGCCATCTGGCGAGACTTTAATGCCACGCGGTCTGTCACCGTACTCATGTGTAGAAACGGTTTTCAGCAGTTCACCAGTCTCAATGTTGTGAACAGTCACAGTGTTGTCCGCTTCGTTCGTAATCACCAATTGTTTACCATCTGCCGAAAATTCAACTCCTTCGGTTTCAGGGCCACCGGTAATTTCGCGAATCTTCTCACCTTTGATCAAATCTACCACGGCGATTTTGGCCGGGATTTTTTCATCATCGTCGTCATCGTCATCTTCTGCCGGTTTTTCGCCTGGCTTAGGTGGTGGGCCAGCCTTGGCACTAGGCTCTGACGACACAAACGCAAAGTTGCCGCTCACTCGGACAAACTCAGGGTTTTTACCAATCTCAATTTGTTTCACCACCTCACCCGTGGCGGTATCAATCACGGAAACACTGCCATTCTCACGTGTTGCCACTACCAGTTGCTTACCATCATCGGTGACAGCCAGACCACGCGGGCCTTGTGCTTTCACATCCAACTGTTTGGTGACTTGCATGGTCGCCAGGTCAATCACGTTCACGCCAGCATCTTGCGTAGACACATAAGCGACCCCCCCCGCCGCCTCAGTGGCGGGCGCAGCAGCTTCGGCGGCTGGCTCTTCCTGCTTGTTACAGGCCGCCAGGCTGGCAACCAAAGCCAGCAACAGCAGGCTCATGCGCGTACGACGCGCGAATGATGAATTCAACATTTGCATTTATCTCCTGATTTTTTATTAAAGCTTATGATTCCAGCAAGAATCATACTTACTGACAAACCATGGCCCATGATTGCTTTTTACACATCAGCACACCAGAGTTGGCTGC
Organism: uncultured Methylotenera sp.; assembly: GCA_964415305.1. Classification (GTDB taxonomy): domain Bacteria; phylum Pseudomonadota; class Gammaproteobacteria; order Burkholderiales; family Methylophilaceae; genus Methylophilus. The sequence goes on along the minus strand of CAYPZE010000016.1, from coordinate 14,161 downwards.
AAACAGCCACCACAACGGCTATTTATAACCACCTACCCCAAAAACAAGCGATAGGCCGGGTTCTGGCTTTCATCCCAATAAGGGTACCCCAGTTGCTGCAGGAATTGCTCAAATGCCACTTTATCCTCTGGCGGCACCTGCATCCCCACCAGCACACGGCCAAAATCGGCGCCATGATTACGGTAGTGAAATAGGCTGATGTTCCAGTTGTGACCCATGGATTCGAGAAAGTTCATTAAAGCACCCGGTTTTTCCGGGAACTCAAAGCGATAGACCACCTCGTTTTGCGCTTGTGGCGCGTGACCGCCCACCAGGTGGCGCAGATGCAGTTTGGCCATTTCATTATCGCTGAGATTCAAGGCTGGCAAGCCTGCCGCTTCAAGCGTATTGGCAATCTCCGCCGCTTCAGCAGGATTGTGCACGGCCAGGCCGACAAAAATATGCGCCTGCTTAGCATCAGAAAAACGGTAATTGAATTCGGTGATATTACGGTTACCCAATTGGCGACAGAAGGCCTTAAAAGCGCCTGGCGTTTCCGGAATCGTCACCGCAAACACGGCTTCGCGATGTTCTCCCAACTCGGCGCGCTCGGCAATAAATCGTAGGCGATCAAAGTTCATATTGGCGCCTGAGGCAATCGCAATCATGGTTTTGCCCTGCAAACCATGTTTTTCACTGTAGGCCTTGAGGCCAGCCAAAGACAAGGCACCGGCAGGTTCTAGTATGCTGCGCGTGTCCTCAAACACGTCTTTAATCGCCGCGCACACTTCATCGTTATCGACCACCATCATCTCATCCACATACTGCTGCACCAGGGCAAATGTATGCTCGCCGACTTGCTTCACCGCCGCGCCGTCTGCGAACAAGCCCACTTGTTCCAGCATCACCCGTTGACCGAGTTTTACTGACTCGGTCATGGCTTCGGCATCCTGCGCTTCAACGCCAATGACCTTAATCTCTGGCCGCACGGCTTTGATGTAGGCGGCAATCCCTGCCAACAACCCACCGCCGCCAACACAGCAGAAAATTGCCTCTATCGGCTCCGGATGATCCTGCACAATTTCCAGCGCGATGGTGCCCTGACCAGCGATCACATCAGGGTCATCATACGGGTGTACAAAAGTCAGGCCTTCGGTCTTTTCAATCTCCAGCGCATGCGCATAAGCATCGGAGTAGCTGTCGCCAAACAGGACCACTTCGGCGCCACGCGCACGCACTGCATTGATCTTGATAGCAGGCGTGGTGGTTGGCATCACAATCACCGCGCGGCAACCCATTTTTTGCGCACTCAGCGCCACGCCTTGTGCGTGGTTACCCGCACTGGCGCAAATCACGCCGCGTGCCAGCGCCTCTGGCGACAGGTTAGCCATTTTGTTATACGCACCACGTAGCTTGAATGAAAACACAGGCTGCATATCTTCACGCTTTAACAACACGCGATTTTTAAAGCGGGCAGACAGATTCGGCATCTCGTCTAAAAGCGTGTGTCTGGCCACAGCATAAACTTGGGAGTGTTCGATTTTTTCGCGGTAATTGATGGTCATGAAAGGCGTTAAGATTTTAAAACCGCAGGGTTGCAGTGTATGATAGAGAATTGTTTGTATTATAAAGAATTAATCAAGGATTGAAGCACATGGCAATGGATAAAGCACAACAAGATGCACTGAAACTGGAAGTGGCAAAAGCCGCAGTGACTTATGTTAAAGACGGTATTATTGGTGTGGGCACTGGCTCAACCGCCAACTTTTTTATTGATGAGCTGGCCAAAGTAAAACATAAAATTACCGGCGCGGTTGCCAGCTCAGAAGCGACTGCACAACGCCTGCGTGGTCACGGCATTGAAGTATTCGACTTGAACAGCGTTGACAGCCTGGATATTTACGTCGATGGTGCTGATGAAATCACCGAACACATGCATATGCTTAAAGGTGGTGGCGGTGCACTGACCCGCGAGAAAATCGTGGCAGCCGTGGCTAAATCCTTTATCTGTATCTGTGACGAAAGCAAATTCGTACCAGTGCTTGGCAAGTTCCCGCTGCCGGTAGAAGTGTTGCCAATGGCGCGCAGCCATGTCGCTCGCGAACTGGTCAAATTGGGCGGCCAGCCACAGTTGCGTGACTTCACCACCGATAACGGTAACCTGATCCTGGACGTGCATGGTTTAACCATTAGCGACCCGATCGCACTCGAAGCCAAAATCAATGCGATCGTCGGCGTCGTCACCAATGGCCTGTTCGCAGCGCGCCCGGCTAATGTCTTATTACTGGCCACGCCAAACGGTGTGAAGACACTGACAAAGTAATTGCAAAATCATCATGAAGTTGTCATATTGTGCTGGTAACCTGCATCGGCACAATAATTAGGAAAATTTGTCATGCAATTTGAACATACCTCTAAGCAATACGATGTAGAACTGGAATCGGTACGCGCCAAGGTTCTGGAAATGGGGGGGCTGGTTGAGCAGCAGATTGTCAATGCACTGGAAGCGCTGACCAGCGCCGATGTCAACCTGGCAAAAGATGTGATGGAACGTGACACGCGCGTAAACGCACTGGAAGTGCAAGTGGACGAAGATTGCAGCCATATCATTGCCCGCAGACAACCTGCCGCACGTGATTTGCGCATGATTATGATGATGGTAAAAACCATCACCGATCTGGAGCGCATTGGCGACGAAGCGACCAAAATTGCCCGTACCGCGCAGCGTATCTATGAACAAGACCGCATGTACAAGCCACGGTTTAATGAAATTAAATCCATGGTCGGCATTGTGCGTGAAATGCTGCGTACTTCACTCGACTCTTTCGCCCGCCTGGACGTCAGCCAAACGGTTGAAGTAGCCAAGCAAGACGAGCAAGTCGATGAGCAGTTCCGCGCCGCCATGCGTCAGCTGATTACCTTTATGCTGGAAGATCCTCGCACCATCTCCATGTCACTGGAAGTGTTGTTTGTGGCGAAAGCAATTGAGCGGATTGGCGACCATGCCAAAAACATTTCTGAATACGTCGTCTACATGGTGAAAGGCAAAGATGTACGCCACACCAGCCTGGAAGACATTCAGCGCGAAACGCAATCTTAAGCGTCATCAAAAAAACAAAAAAAGCACTCTCAGGAGTGCTTTTTTAATGCGCGAGGTTAGTTAAGCGCTAGGCGGAACATAACCGCTGGCAGTATCCGCGCCTTCGCCAAAAAAGTACTTTTCAGTTTGCTCTGACAAATACTTTCTGGCACTGGCATCTGCCAGGCTCAAACGGTTTTCATTGACCAGCATGGTTTGTTGCTTTAACCAACCAGCCCAGGCTTCTTTGGACACATGCATATAAATCTTTTTGCCCAATTCACCGGGATACGGCGGAAAATCCATGCCCTCCAGCTCTTTGCCCAACTTCACACATTGCACCAGTCTTGCCATGTTCGTTCCTCACTATACTGCTAAAAGCGCTATCATAGCGCATGTTAAAATATGATGTCGCAATTTAGAGATAAACCATGCAAAACAATCAACCATCCAGCCACCAGGAAAGCCCGTTTAAAGGCAAAACTGGTCTTCGCCGTTTAATCAATGCCTTTAGCTACTCGATGGATGGCTTTAAAGCAGCCTACCAACACGAGGACGCTTTCCGCCAGGAGGTCTGGCTGTCACTGGTGTTGATCCCACTGGCCTTTTACCTCGAGGCAGAGGCGTTGCACCGCATCCTGATGGTTGGCAGCGTGCTGCTGGTCATGATCGTTGAATTACTCAACTCTGCGGTTGAGGCCGTGGTCGATCGCGTCTCTATTGAACGCCACGCCTTGGCCAAACGCGCCAAGGACATTGGCAGCGCGGCAGTATTATTAGCGCTGATCAATCTGGGCGTGGTGTGGGGATTAATCTTACTAGGCTAATTTCAGCTAGCGCATTCAATAAAAAAGGTTGGCATTGCCAACCTTTTTTATTCATCCATTTACCTTAGAAATCAGCCCTGGCACCAATCAGAATTGATCGCGCCCCGGCTGGCGAAATATCCTTCAGAAAAGACGCATGCTCGCGAATCTCATCATTCAGCAGGTTATTGGCTTTAGCAAATAACTCTACGTGATATTTGACCGGCAGTTTGAACGCAACCAAGGCACTGAGATTGGTATAGCCATCGGTTTTCAGTTCGTTTTCAGCCACATCATTTTGCTTGAAGGCATGTAATACATCCATGCGCGCGTTCCAATTGCCTAAACGGTAATCGAGCCCGCCACCCAATCGCAATGGCGAGATACGGGGCAAGTATTCGTTATTGCGGGTGTCTTTAGCATGCACATAGTCACCACGCACTCTCAATGCCCACTCATCATTCAAGGCAAACTTACCTTCTAGCTCAAGGCCTTTAAATAGGGCGGGGACCGCTCTAAACTGGGCTTCTGGCAACAATTCTCCGTCGACTAAAACATCATTGCCGGTATTAAACAACCCTATAAAGTTCTTAAATTTGGTGGCATAGGCGCCTAAAGTGATGCTGTTTCCACCTGATTTCCATTTAAGCTGCGCATCGATGCCATTCGAACGTTCTTTTTTAAGCGTGGTGCTGCCTACTTCCACCTGTCCAGTGGCAATATGCGGACCGTTAGCAAACAATTCGAAGTAGCTTGGCGCACGCTCATTATGCGAAAGGTTGACAGTCGCGACCCATGCCTCATTAATCGTATACAAGCCGCCCAAAGCAAAACTGTTGGGGGTGAAACGTTTGGTTTGGCCAGGGCCAAAATTACTGTCAGTTGCAGAGTTGACCGAATTGTCTCCCGTACGTCCACCAAACGTAATTTTGTGCTGATTGATGGCATGCTCTTCGTAAATATAAACGGACTGATCCTGCGTCGTCACGCTCGGTACAAAAGCCTCCTCGCCCAAGGCCATAAAACGCGTATTCTGGAACTGATAGCCCACTACGCCATTCAATCCCATAAATGGTTGGTGAGTGCCTTCGAGACTACCTTGCATGCCACGATTTTTAAAGGTGGTCCCTACCTCACCATTTTCTAATTCGACATGCTGGTAGTTTGTGTAAGCCATCCTGACCTTGATTTTTTGCAGAGGCCCTTTCAACTCCCGAATCTCACCGGCCAATTCGGTGCGTTTGTTGTTCATGTCAATTTTGACATCGTCCTCAGCCACTGTGCCATAGTAATTATTGGAGTCAGCATAGGACAACCCTAAATAGCCTTTATCAAAGGTCCAAGATGCGCCCAACGCGCCGCCATTTGCCAGCGCAGCACTATTATTCAACTTGCCATCGCCCTTGCTATCACGCGGCGTGCCATCTGCACGGCTTTTACGCTTAGAGACAGCATACCCTGGAATCTCCAGGTTGCTGGTTTCACGGCTATACACATCAGCATGTAACGCAAAGATGCCGTTACCAACGTCCATCACTGCCGCGCCGTTGCGCGTATTATCCGGCCCGCCAAAGCGCGCCTCAGCACGACCGGTATACCCATCCAACGACTCTTTCGGGATACGATGGTCAATGGCGTTCACCACGCCGCCCATGGCGCTACCGCCGTAGAGCAAGGCCGCAGGTCCGCGCACCACATCAATCTGTTCGATAATCAACGGGTCTATACCCACGGCATGGTCAAAGCTCAAAGAAGAAGCATCTAGCACACCGACACCGTTTTGCATGATGCGCACACGCTCACCATCCAGGCCGCGGATAATCGGACGTGAGGCATTGGGGCCAAACTGCGTCGCTGTCACGCCAGGGATGCCGTTGAGCGTCTCACCCAGCGTGCCCTGGCGGCGCAGGCTTAATTCGCGGCCACCAAGCACGGACACTGGGACGACCATATCATCCGACGCGACACCTAAAGGATTGCCAGTCACCGGCACTTGATCAAGATCGACATTTGAAGTGTTATCGGCAGCTAAGGCAGGCGTCGTTAATGCGGCCATCATCGCCAGCCATAGCGGTTTGTGACGCCAGGCAGGCGCCATCTGTTTCATCATATTCATTGCGTTTCCAGACATGATAGAGACAGTGCAAGCTGCACTGTACTCAAAATAAATGTGCACCAGACATGGCTTTGCCAGTCAGGGCGCGTTTAATGATCAGGCGGAAGTCATGAAGGGTGGCGCACGTGCAGAATAAACCGCATCGTGATACGTATTGACCGCAATAATCGCTGCGGTGGGGAGGGTAACCTGAGAAAGGGGCGGCAAATGCCACTGCGGCGTTTGTGTCAGCGCGCCAGCGGCATGCGCCAGGCTAATACACAAGGTACAAGGCTCATTGCCTTGTTTTTTGTCGGGTTGCGACTGCTGGGTCAGCTCTTTGATGTGGCTAATTTCGTGCGTAGCGATGCCGGTTTGCGCAATGGCAAACAGCATGGCCAACAGAAAATAGACATAAAAGCGTTTTAACATGTTGAATATATTAACATATATTTATGACAATCGAATGACCAGCCACCTCTAGCGCAGCAATGCTCTGAGAATCGCTTCCACCGCATTGGCATTTTGCACGGGCACATAGCCGCCTTCTAGCAGCCACAACATACGTCCTTGGGCATAAGTTTCGGCCAGCTGTTTAATGCGGGTGGCGATGTTGCCATAGCCCGCATCAGAATATTGCAACGCCCCCAAACGATCACCGGCATGTGCATCCAGCCCGGCCGACACCAGGACGAGTTGCGGTCGGAATTGCTGCATGGCAGGCGCCAACTGCTGCGCTAATGCATACAAAAGCACTTGTTCGTTGCTGCCAGGGGGCACGTCTACATTCATCGTATACCCTAGCCCGGCACCGATACCTCGCTCAGCCGGACGGCCGCTGCCGGGATACAAAGGATGCTGATGGGCACTAAAATAAAAGACGCTGTTATCCGCCTCAAAAATCGCCTGCGTGCCATTACCATGATGCACGTCGATATCAATAATTAAAATGCGTTGAATAGCGTAGCGCTGCTGCGCATAACGCGCCGCAACGGCAATATGGTTAATCAGACAAAATCCCATACCGCGATCGCGGGTGGCGTGATGTCCGGGTGGGCGCACCAAGGCAAATGCGGTCGCGGATGGCTCAGACATCAGGGCATCCACGCCTGCCATGCCCGCACCAGAAGCCAGTGTCGCCACCGCCACCGATTGCGGCGAAATCACCGTGTCGCCAGTACTGAGTAGCCTGTGCTCGCCTGCATGGACACGTGCTTGCTCAGCATCCAGCAAATCAAGATAAGCGACGCTGTGTACGCGTAATAAATCAGCACGCGTGGCCGCAGCAAAAGCAGGCCAGCGCAACAATGGTTGCCACGACGGCTGTTGCAAGCGCTCCACAATCGCACTGACGCGATGCGCCTGCTCCGGATGCTCAGGCCCAGGATCATGCGCCTCAAAGCGTTTATCATACAGCATGGTGATAGGCGGCTTGACCGAGATGGCGCTTGTACTGTCTTGCGCAACGGCCTCAGGCACACAGGGCAGCAAGGGACTCAACACCAATAGTCCCGACATCAGAGGAGAGCAATATCGCTTCATGGCTAGCGGCCAAATTAAGGGGTAATCTACGGATTGTAGAAACTTGCCGCAGTGATGGCAAGTCAAGGAGTCAAGCAGCAGGATTAGCCAGTTTAGAGATTGACCACGCGTTTGGGTGCGATGCGGCCGTCGCGCTGTTGAAAACCGACGCCCAGAAATAGGCCTGCCTCACTATAAATCCGCAGTTCACCTGCCGGAATGCTGCCTGACACCCACACCGGATTACCCTGCTTGAAGTAATAAGCCGCATCGTCTTGCAGCTCGACTTTTGGTAACGCAATGATCGCGGTATCCACCGACAGTAACAAGGCATCACGCTGATCGGCGGTCATCTGTTCCAATGCTTCAATGGTGACCGTATGCGCAATCTGGTAGGTGGCCGTGGCCGTGCGGCGTAAGGCAGTTAAATGTGCACCCGCCTGCAAGGCTTTACCAATATCCTCACCCAGGGTGCGAATGTAAGTGCCTTTGCTACAGGTGACTTCAATCTCTGCGCTGTTATCGGCACAACCGAGCACACGCAAGGCATAAATCGTCACTTGGCGCGGTTGACGCTCCAGCTCGACGCCATCACGCGCGTATTCATACAAAGGCTTGCCGTTCACTTTGAGTGCCGAATACATCGGTGGCACTTGCGTGATCTCACCCATAAATTGCGGTAACACCTGCTCAATCTGAGCGCGGCTGATCTCGCAATCCACCTGGCTGACCACATCGCCTTCTTTATCGCCGGTGGTGGTAGTCACACCAAACTTGACGGTCGCCACATAGGTTTTGTTTTCATCGGTTAAATGTTGGGCAAACTTGGTGGCCTCCCCCAGGCAGATAGGTAACACGCCGGTCGCCAAAGGGTCCAGCGTGCCCGTGTGGCCTGCTTTTTGCGCCTGATATAACCATTTGACCTTTTGCAGGGCCTGGTTGGAAGAAAAACCATACGGCTTATCAAGCAATAACACGCCACTCACGGCGCGTTTAATGCGTTTGGTTTGCATAGATAAAAAAGAGAGATTAGTCTTGCGGTGGCGTATCGGACAAAGCCTGATTGATCAGCTTGTCCATATGCATGCCGCGGTCTATGGATTCGTCATAGACAAAGTGCAATTGCGGCATGGTGCGCAGCATCATGCGCTTGCCCAGTTGCGAGCGTAAAAAGCCAGCGGCTTTTTCCAGCCCGACCTGCAAGCCCTTGCTGTTTTTTTGCGCGGTATAAAACACCTTGGCATGTGCCATGTCGCCAGTCACCTCAACGCCCGTCAAGGTCACCATCTGTACGCGCGGATCTTTGACCTCAAACATGAGCAAATCCGCCAGTTCACGGCGCATTTGCTCTGAGACACGGTCAGTTCTTGAAAATGCTTTAGCCATTACAGCGTTCTAGCCACTTCAACGACTTCGTAGACTTCCAGAATATCGCCGACTTCGATCTCGTTGTAGTTCTTGAGAGACAGGCCGCATTCGAAGTTGTTTTTGACTTCTTTAACGTCGTCTTTAAAGCGCTTCAGAGAATCCAGCTCACCAGTGTGAATAATCACATTGTTACGCAGTACGCGTACTTTAGAGTTACGTTTAACCACACCATCCTGCACATAACAACCAGCAATCGAGCCCACTTTGGAAATCTTGAACACTTCGCGGATTTCAACAGTGCCTATCATCTGCTCTTTGTGTTCCGGAGCCAACATGCCACCCAGTGCCGCTTTGATTTCATCAACGGCTTCGTAAATGATGTTGTAGTAGCGCAGGTCTACATCCAGATTTTCCACTAGTTTACGGGCACCAGCATCCGCACGCACGTTAAAACCGATCAACACCGCTTTAGACGCTGCGGCCAGGTTCACGTCAGACTCGCTGATCGCACCCACGGCCGTGTGAATAATATTCACGCGTACTTCGCTGGTTGAGAGTTTCTGCAAGCTGGTAGTCAAGGCTTCAAATGACCCCTGAACATCAGACTTGATAATCAGGTTCAGTGTTTGCACTTCGCCTTCAGCCATCTGCTCAAACATGTTTTCCAGTTTAGCCGCTTGCTGTTTGGCCAGTTTCACGTCGCGGAACTTGCCTTGACGGAACAGGGCGATTTCACGCGCCTTGCGCTCATCATTCAACACAATGGTTTCTTCACCGGCGCTAGGCACGTCAGACAAGCCCAACACTTCCACCGGGATCGAAGGACCCGCTTCTTTAATATCATTGCCGTTTTCGTCCAGCATGGCGCGTACACGGCCATAAGCAGTGCCTGCCAGCAACATATCGCCACGACGCAGTACACCAGACTGTACCAATACGGTAGACACCGGACCACGGCCTTTATCCAGACGGCCTTCAATCACCAGGCCTTTGGCCGGGGTATTTTGTGGTGAGGTCAGTTCCAGCACTTCTGCCTGCAACAGCACAGCCTCCAGCAACTCATCAATGCCCTTGCCGGTTTTGGCTGACACTTCACGGAACATGGTTTCACCACCATATTCTTCCGGCACCACTTCATGCGTAATCAACTCGTTTTTCACACGGTCAGGCTGTGCTTCAGGTTTATCAACCTTGTTAATCGCCACCACGATAGGCACATTACCGGCTTTGGCATGGTGAATCGCTTCAATCGTTTGCGGCATCACACCGTCATCGGCAGACACCACCAGGATCACAATATCCGTCGCCTTGGCACCACGGGCACGCATGGCGGTAAACGCCTCGTGACCCGGCGTATCGAGGAAAGTCACCATGCCGCGCGGGGTTTCCACGTGGTAAGCGCCGATATGCTGGGTAATGCCACCGGCTTCACCAGAAGCCACACGGCTACGACGAATGTAATCCAGCAACGAGGTTTTACCATGGTCAACGTGACCCATCACCGTCACCACTGGCGGACGCGCTTCCATCACGGCTTCGACCGTTTCAGTCTCTTCCAGGAAGCTTTCCGGGTCGTTTGCGGCGGCAGCTTGTGCTTTATGGCCCATTTCTTCTACCAGAATGATCGCTGTATCTTGATCCAATACCTGGTTAATGGTCACCATCATGCCCATTTTCATCAAGGCCTTGATCACTTCTGCGGCCTTGACTGACATTTTGTGTGCCAGGTCAGCCACTGAAATCGTTTCAGGCACCATCACCTCTTTGATCAACGGCTCAGTAGGCGCATTGAATGCATGTTGATCATCTTTGTTTGATTTGTGGTGTTTGCCTTTTGGTGTGCGCCAACCTTGAGCGCCACCAGCTGGTGCATCACCGCGTGTTTTAATGCCGCGTTTTTTGTTCTCGTTGTCAGTCCAATCACGGTTATCGGTCTTGGCTTTTTTGTCTTTGCTTTCAGGCTTATCAGCAACCTTGTTGGCTGGCTTGTGCAATGTACCTTCAGACAACTTGGTCGCGGCCGGTTTGTTTTTAGCCGCTTCTGCCTCTGCCTGGCGTTTTGCTTCTTCTTCAGCACGACGCAGGGTCAATGCCTGCTTACGCTTCACATCCTCAGCTTGCAAGGCAGCCAGTTTGGCTGCACGCACCGCCTCGTTCTCGCGCAAGGCAATCTCTTGTGCAGAAAGGACCGCGGGTTTTTTCGCTACCACAGGCACGGGAGTTTCGGCCACCGGAGCAGCCTCAACAATTGCTGGTGCTTCAACGGGTTCAGGCTCTGGTTCAGGCAAGACTTCAGCCACCTCTTCTACCACAGGTGCTTCAGCGATGACTTCTTCAACCGCTACGGGCAACTCTTCTAACACCTCAGGCAAAGCGCTTTCAGCGTCTTCGTAAGCGGCATCAACCGGCTGATCGTAACCAATTTCCGGCCGCTCCAGCACGCGTTTTTTGCGCACTTCCACCTGAATCGTACGTGCTTTACCTGAACTATCGAGTTTTTTGATCTCGGTGTTTTGTTTGCGGGTTAAGGTGATTTTGTTCTTGGGGGCATTTGCCGCACCATGCTCTTTACGCAAGTAATCCAGCAAGGCAGCCTTGTCACCTTCTTCCAAAAAATCATCCACAGACGTTTTGTTAACGCCTGCGCTTTTCAGTTGCTCGATGAGCAGAGTCGTTGGAAGACCCAGCTCTGCGGCAAATTGTGCGACGGTTGAAAGTGCCATGTACTGCTCCAGTTCAATTACTTTATTTTTTAATTAAGATGTATGCATGATGTCTTAACCGCATAGGTTACTTAAACCAAGGTGCACGCGCGGTCATAATCAACGACTTGGCACGCTCTTCATCTATTCCTGTCAACTCAACCAACTCATCGACGGCCAGTTCAGCCAGATCTTCACTGGTGTGGATTTCGTTCGCAGCCAGCTTATGCGCTGTATCTGCGTCCATGCCTTCCAGTGTCATCAAATCGTTGGTATCTTCTTCGACCTTCTCTTCTTTGGCGATCGCTTCTGTCAGCAACGCCGCACGTGCACGAGAGCGCAATTCGTTGATGGTATCTTCATCAAACGCCTCGATTTCAGCCATCTCGGCCAATGGCACGTAAGCGATTTCTTCCAGGGTGCTAAAGCCTTCTTGCACCAGGATGTCTGCCACTTCTTCATCCACGTCCAGCTTCTCAATAAACAGCTGGCTGATTTTGGCGTATTCGTCCTGGCTTTTCTGTGCAGCGGCTTCTTCAGTCAGTATATTCAAATTCCAACCAGTCAGCTCCGATGCCAGGCGCACGTTTTGACCGTTACGGCCAATCGCGACGGCCAATTGCTCTTCGCTCACCACCACGTCCATGCTATGGGCATCTTCATCAACCACGATAGAGCTGACTTCAGCCGGTGCCAGCGCATTGATCACAAACTGTGCTGGATCCATGCTCCACAACACGATGTCTACACGTTCACCACCGAGTTCAGACGTGACCGCCTGTACGCGTGAACCCCGCATACCCACGCAAGTCCCCACTGGGTCCAGACGCTGGTCATTGGTTTTCACTGCAATTTTAGAACGCAAGCCTGGATCACGCGCCGCAGAGCGAATTTCCAACAAACCTTCTTCAATCTCCGGCACTTCGAGCTCAAACAAACGCTTGAGGAAGTCTGGTGCCACACGTGACAAAATCAGTTGTGGGCCACGGCCACCGCGGTCAACGCGGGACAGATATGCACGCACACGGTCACCCACGCGCAAGTTTTCCTTCTGGATCATTGCTTCACGTGGCAACAAGCATTCAATGCGACCGACTTCAATGATCGCGTTGCCTTTTTCCATACGTTTGATCACGCCAGTGACCAAGCTTTCGCCGCGAGCCAGGAAGTCCTGAATCATTTGTTCACGCTCAGCTTCGCGTACTTTTTGCAAAATGACTTGTTTGGCAGCCTGTGCGCCAATACGACCAAAAGAGATAGACTCTAAAGGTTCCTCGACATAATCACCAATTTGTCTGCTAGCAGCACGCTCGTCTTCTTCATCGAATTGGTAAGCAGAGCTTTCCAGCAGGTCGTATTCTACATATTGCCAACGTCTGAAGGTCTTGTAGTCACCGGTTTCGCGATCAATCTCGACGCGAATATCGGCACCTTCTTCATGGTTCTTTTTCGTTGCAGAAGCTAATGCCAGTTCCAAGGCAGTAAAAATCACCTCTTTATCCACGTTTTTTTCGTGGGCCAGGGCATCAACCAACAACAATAATTCACGACTCATCGTAATCTCCAACTCACCGTACGGATTAGCTATAACAAATTAATCAAAGACGGGGCTCAAACGAGCCTTATCAATATTATCCAGCGACAATCTATAAACCCAGCCATCGCACTCAACTACCACTTTACCTGCTTCAACCCCTTGCAACAGCCCCAAAAATGTTTTTCTTGGCAGACTGGTTTTAGTGGCCTTAGGACCCTCGTCCTGAATACCGATACGCAATTTAATTTGTGCACGCTCACCGACAAAGCGCACAAAATCGGCCTCTTTGCTCAGCACACGGTCCAAACCGGCAGAAGACACTTCAAGACGGTCATAATCGATATCCAGCTCAACGGTTAATACATTACCGAGCTGATTGCTTACCAATACACAATCATCAATCGTTACACTGTCTTTATTGTCTTTCGGCGTCAGTTTATCGATAAATACGCGCAGCAATTTGCCACGATTGGCTGTTTCAAAATCAACCAACTCGTAGCCTAACTGAGTCACCGTCTTTTCAACCACCGAATGCAAATTTTGCATACGCACCCTTAATTCAAAACGTTACGTCCGAAAACAAAAAATGGGCGTAACGCCCATCTATCATTTCGATTATACCAAATTTTCGTTTAAATTCATAGCTCAGCATACGATGCACTACAGTCCGTATAACGCAGCGAATCACCGGTAAAAGAATACCAACTCGCCCTTATTTTTAATAGCCCACATGGGTCAGTGACAGCAACTCTCGACTCTTTTACTATACTTAAAACGAGGGAGAAGACTCTAATTAACAACCGCCTAAGCGGTGCAAACAATAAGCAGTACAGATTTCATGGCAGTCTATTTTGAGTATCTCTAAATAGACTTTAACCCGGTGCTTGCACCGGGTTTTTTTCTGCCCGCCATATGAAGAGCATAGCTTGTCTGGGTGCTTTATGAGCTTGGCATATTTATTTTTAGTAATAAAAAAGGCCTCAACACGATAGTGCTGAGGCCTTTTTAGAATAGGAGCTTGGGGATGACCTACTTTCGCATACGAAGAGTACACTATCATTGGCGCAAGTTCGT
>CAYPZE010000015.1:0-24185 GCA_964415305.1 uncultured Methylotenera sp. | reverse complement strand
GGGAGAGATGTTATTGATTAATAGGACAGCAAAAAGGTCGTCGCGTCGTCGCTGCTCATGGGCTTACTGAGCAAATAGCCTTGCATTTCGTCACAGCCTTGTGCCTGCAAAAATGCCTTTTGTTCTGGCGTTTCCACGCCTTCGGCAATGGTTTTCATGCCCAGACTGCGCGCCAGTTGGATAATCGCAATCACAATCGCTTTGTCCTCATCATCGGTCGTAATATCACGTACAAAAGTCTGATCAACCTTGAGTTTGTAGACTTTAAATTTTTTAAGATAACTCAGTGACGAATAACCGGTGCCAAAATCATCAATAGACAAGCGCACACCCAGACTATGGAGTGCATCCATCATCGCGACGGCGCCTTCTGGGTTTTCGAGTGCCACGCCTTCGGTCAGCTCAAGCTCCAGGCACTGCGGCGATACCTGATAACGATCAAGAATCGCCTTCACCAGCGCAGGTAGTTTGGGGTCGCGGAACTGGATACTGGATAAATTGACCGAGACCGAAATGCCATGTATGCCTGCTAGCTGCCAGGCCCTGATCTGTTGTGTGGCTTGCTCTAGCACCCAACTACCAATGCTGATAATCAGGCCGCTGGACTCTGCTAACGGAATAAACTCTGCCGGCGAAATAAACCCTAATTGTGGATGCTTCCAGCGCAACAAGGCTTCCACCCCGATCAGGCGCCCGGAATCGAGCGCCACCTGTGGCTGGTAATACACGGCCAGTTGGCCCAAGGCAATGGCCTGGCGTAATGCATTAACCAATTGCAGATTGCGCGCGGTCTGCACCTGCATATGGTTACTAAAAAAGCGGTAACTATTGCGGCTCTCTTTTTTGGTACGGTACATGGCCACGTCTGCATTACGCTGCAGGCTTTCCATATCTAGGCCGTCATCCGGGTAAATGGCGACACCGACAGATGCTGTGAT
This sequence comes from uncultured Methylotenera sp., assembly GCA_964415305.1. GTDB lineage: Bacteria > Pseudomonadota > Gammaproteobacteria > Burkholderiales > Methylophilaceae > Methylophilus. The sequence continues at coordinate 23,247 of CAYPZE010000015.1, read as the reverse complement.
GGTTAGCTCATACTGGTCAATCACAAACGGCTGTTCTACAGCGGTTAACAAACGCTCAACAATCTCCTTGGCAATGGCATGATCTGCTTCGGCCAGCAAAAACACAAACTCATCCCCACCCAAACGACAAATGGTGTCCTGCGGCCGCACCAGGCTCTGAAAGCGCTTGGTCAGGGCGATGAGCAGGTTATCGCCATAACGATGACCAAGGCTATCATTCACATCCTTAAAGTGATCCAGATCGAGGAACATCAGCGCGAACTGGCCGTCCTGATCCCAGGCCTTTTCAATCTCGACAATCACCCGCTCATTCAGCAAGTTCCGGTTAGGCAAGCCGGTCAAGGCATCATAATTGGCCAGAAAACGGATGCGTTCCTCTGCTTCACGACGCGTCGTAATATCACGAATAAACGCACTGTAGTAACGGTCATCATCCCGTTCAATTTCAATAATCGTTAATTCAATTGGAAACTCACTTCCATCACGCCTGAGGGCGCTGATTTCAATCAGTTTTCCCAGCAAGGAAGGCTTACCGGAAGTCTGCAAGCGTAGCATGCCCTGACGATGTGCTTCACGGTAAGCTGGTGGCACAATCACCTCCCCCAGGTTATGCCCGATCACCTCGGCCCGTGAATAGCCAAACATCTTTTCTGCAGCCAGATTCCACTCGACAATCAGGCCCTGCTTATCAATATTCACAATCGCATCCAGGGCATTCTCCAACACCAGTTGCGCCCGCTGCTCACTTTCCAGCAAGTGATTCTGAATCAGGCTGCGTTGCGCCTGTACCTCAAAGCGGTCAAGGGCGAAATCGATATTGGCCACCATGCCTTGTAGCAGGCGCCGCACATCAGGATCGAACGCATGCGCTTTCTCAGCATACAACGACAAACAGCCCACCACCTTGCCCTCGGCATGCAGCGGTAAAAATGCGGCTGATTTCCAGTTGAATTGCTTGGCTTTTTCGTGCCATAAAGCACTTACAGGATTCGTTTGAAAATCATGCACCCAATAAGGATGATCGGAAATAATACTGAGGCCACAAGGGCCGCGACCACTGGGTTCACTCTGGTCGGCAGAAATCAGGACTTCTTCCAAGTAGCGGATGCCAGAACCAAATGCGCTGATAAGATGCACATGTTTGCGGTCCTGCGCCAACTCACCAACCCAGGCCATATTGGCGTGACCAAGGTTCACAATAATGCGGCAGATTTGTTCAAACAGGCTCTGTTTGTCCTGGCTTTGCACAATGGCTTGATTGCACTGGCTTAAGGCCAAATAGAGCTGCTTGAGTTGTTTGGCAGAAGCGTCTTCGACATCCAGTTGTGCCAGCTGTGCACGTAATTGCTGCCAGGCTGCCTCTACGCTATCAGCTTGTAACTGCGCACCCGAGACCGGGACAAATTCCTCACTGGCATAAGCACCCTCGAGCACTCGGTTGAGCATGTGCAAATCAGCAACTTGCTGGGCTAACCGCTGGCGCTGCTGACGCCCGACCAGCACAGCCAGAAGACAGCAGACACCAATGGCTGTTACCAGCAAGAGGATGGTAAGAGGATGCGTTGTTAGCGGGGCAGGCTTATCGCAGAGCAGTAAATACAGGCAAAACAATAGCAACAGCAAGTTCATCAGCCACAAATGTCTGATGAACTTGTCGCGCCCTGCAGATGTATTTTCTTGTGCAGACATGGATAGTTAAGCCCTCGTCTACTACTGTAAGGGATATGGTCCAAATCAAATGCCCAAAAACCTTGATAAATGCCCGGCAAATTGACTGATACAGGCGCGGCAAAACCTTATTGCACCGACGTTAGTGACACTTGTACTGCCGTCGCTTTAATCTCCGCATAATGGGCAAAAAATACCTCGAGCACTGTCGGGTCAAACCTGACGCCAGACTCAGCTCGCAAGTACGCCAGCACTTTGTCTTCTGGCCAGGCTTGCTTATACACACGCGGATGCATGAGGGCATCCCACACATCAACAATCGAAAAAATACGGGCAGCAAATGGGATTTCCTCACCTTGCAAACCCAAGGGGTAGCCATGCCCATCCCAGCGCTCATGGTGTCCGTAAGGAATATCCATACAGTGGCTCAAAAAATCGATATTCGCCAATAAGTCGCGTGCAATTTGCGGATGCGTGCGCATCAGGCGCATTTCATCGTCATCCAGTTGTCCCGGCTTGATCAGCACAGCATCTGGAATGCCGATTTTACCGATGTCGTGCAAAATGGCGCTGCGCTCGATGCGCTTGAGCGAAGCCGCATCGGTCACGCCCAATTTGTTAGCCAATGCCACTGTCATCGCGGCAACCCGATAAGTGTGGTCTTTAGTTTCTTTGTGCCGCAAATCCAGCACCTGCACCCAGCCACGAATAGTCTGGTCATAACTGTCAATTAAACGTTGCTGGTCATCTGCGGCGGCCTGCACCGCACGCCTGACCAGAAAAAACAGCAGCAGGGCTGTCACCAGGATAAACAGCCAGCCTTTGATATCCTGCACCATGGTAAGGTCATGCGCGTCCGTGAATAGCTGCGCCACCACTTTATCTGAGAAGAATATCCAGCCAGCCCCCACCAACACATATACCAGTACGATCTTATACTGCGGCCGCATCTACATCCTTACATGACAATCATCAAAGAATGAATTGTTATCGCAAACGCTAATTTATGCAAATTCAATTGGCAGATCAGGGCGCCCAAGACATCTGCCCGCACCCCATTAATTTTGCCTGGTACATGGCCTTGTCGGCCACAGACAGCAACTGTTCTATCGTCTGTCCCTCCTGGCATAGCGCCAAACCGATTGAGGTGCCGAGTCGACATACCTCATCACGAATATGGAACGCAGGCTCAAACACCATCAGGCATTTTTGCGCCACCATCTCCACCGATGCGCGGCTGTGCTCAGGCAAGTCAGATAACACCACGACAAATTCATCGCCGCCAACACGCGCCAGCGTATCACTGCCACGAATCACTTTACTCAAGCGCTGCGCAACTTCTATCAGCGCCAGGTCACCGGCGTCATGCCCTAGTTGGTCATTCACCGCTTTAAAACCATCCAGATCAAGGTAGAGAATCGCCGTGCCGGTCTTTTTTACCATAGCCAGTTCCATGGCCTGCCGCAAACGCAAAGACAATAATTTTCGATTAGGGAGCCCCGTCAGCAGATCATGGTGTGCTACATGATTGAGTTCCTGATTCTGTACAGAAATTTTGTGATACGCTTCTTTTAAAGAACCAATCAAATCTTCGTTCTCAAAACCAATGCGAGTGGCTTGGCGCAATGACTGGTTAAAGCGGTAAGCGATCCCTATCATCAGCAAATAGAAAATGACGCTGAATACGGCCATAATAAGGCTCGACAAGTTTTCACTAAACGAAAACATTAGTACGGTTGGCAGCATCGCCGGCAAACTAAAGGCAAAAAAAGCCGGGATACACGACGCCATGGTCACGACGCCACCCATCACCATCGCCTGAATCGCCGTGATGACAATAATGACCGTCATCGGTGGCGCATCTTTGACCAGCAAGCCTAACGCCCCCCACGCCAGACCAGACAGCGCCAGCGTCAGGCAATACTTGTAGGCCAGAGGGTAGTTGAAACCATGTTTAGCTAGCCGGTGCTGACAGCGCTTAAGTAACCAGACACGCAACACAATGACGCCATAGACCCCACTGCACCACCATACGAACAAATCACTTTTGTCTGAGCCCCATTGTGAAAGCGCAATCAACAAACCACCAAACGCACTCCCGATTAAAGGAATGCGCGCGCCCGCTAACAGCCTGTGAAATAACGCTTCGTCAATCCGAGTCTGCAAACTCATGCACTGATCACCTCTTCTTTTTATTTTTTTACCGGCAGTTTTATATGCACTGCTCAAAGCCATGCTAATACAAGCCTTTAAAAATAACCAGTTAGATCAAAGGGGTTTTCAATTCATTACATGGTCACCTATGGCTCCGTGACCATCCAAACCAATACACCAAGCGAGCCAACAACGTCGCCGAGGCGACAGGCAGTGACGCTTATTTACGTGCCAGTTTTGCCAAAAACTGATCCAACTGCGCAGCAAAGGCATGTCTGTCAGAAGCATGCATGACGCTGGGGCCTTCTGTTTCAATACCACTGGCCCGCAGCGATTCCATAAAGTCGCGCATGGACAAACGCTCTTTAATATTTTCTGGTGAATAAAATTCACCGCGCGGGTTCAGTGCATGGCCGCCTTTGTCTATCACTTGCGCGGCCAGCGGAATATCCGCCGTAATCACCAGGTCGCCCACCTCCAGCGCGGCTACAATCACGTTATCCGCTACATCAAAGCCTTTACCCACCTGCATTGCACGCAAATATGGCGATGGCGGCACACGCAGCAATTTATTCGCGACAAAGGTGGCGGGAATTTTAGCGCGTTCAGCGGCCCGGAACAGGATTTCCTTAATCACGACCGGGCAGGCGTCAGCATCTACCCAAATATGCATTAGCGGGCTTTGGGCGCTGTTTTATTGGTGGCATTTGCACCTGGTTTAGGTGTAAACAATGCGCCTTGCGGTTTGCTGTCGCCCGGGCGATGTTGTGCCTGCTGACCGTGACGCTGACCAGGATTTGCATGCCCTGACTTATGCGGAGTGGGTTTGCCCTGCCCAGGCTTGCTAGTGCCTACCTGCGCTTGAGGCTGACCTTGACCTTGGCGCGGTTGTGACTGTTTCTGCGCCTGCCCCTGTTTTTGCGGTTGTCCTTGGCGCCCACGGCCATGATTCTGCGCGCGCGGTGGGCGGTCAGGCTCCTCGCTGTTTTTCTCTGGCGCAACGAAGCCGTCTACCGGCACGCGCGGAATGTCGCGTTTGATGAGTTTTTCAATGTCTTTAAGCATGCCAAACTCTTCGCGGTCTACCAGTGAAATCGCAGCGCCACTGGCACCTGCGCGCCCGGTACGACCAATCCGGTGTACATAGTCTTCAGGCACATTCGGCAGTTCAAAATTCACCACTTGTGGTAACTGGTCAATATCCAGCCCACGTGCGGCGATATCGGTCGCTACTAATGCCGTGATGGTGCCTGCTTTAAACTCTGCCAAGGCGGCCGTCCGCGCGTTCTGGCTCTTATTGCCATGAATCGCCATCGCCGGAATGCCATCTTTCACCAGTTTTTCTGCCAGGCGATTGGCACCATGCTTGGTGCGCGTAAAAATCAGCACTTGTTGCCATTGCTGCTGCTTGATCAGATAACTGACCATTTCGCGCTTGTGCGCCTGTGGCACCATATGCACACTTTGCTCAATCAAGGCATTGGATGCATTGCGGCGCGCCACTTCCACCAGGTCTGGCGCATTGAGCAAACTATCCGCCAGACGCTTGATGTCATCCGAGAAGGTGGCTGAGAACAGCAGGTTTTGCCGTTTCTTCGGCAGCATCGCCAGCACTTTTTTAATGTCATGGATAAAGCCCATATCGAGCATACGGTCCGCTTCGTCCAGCACCAGGATTTCAATGCCAGACAAATCGAGCGCCTTTTGCTGCACTAGGTCGAGCAAGCGGCCAGGCGTCGCCACAAGAATATCCAGCGGTTTGCTCAAACGGTTAATTTGCGGGTTAATGCTCACTCCGCCAAACACCACCATGCTTTTGAGTGGCAAATATTTACCGTAGGTGGTGACAGATTCACCAATTTGCGCCGCCAGCTCACGCGTGGGCGACAAAATCAGGCAACGGGGCCTGCCCTTGACCGCCTGCGCCAGAGGTACTTCAGATAAGCGGTGCAAAATCGGCAGCGTAAAGCCGGCAGTTTTACCGGTACCGGTTTGTGCACCGGCCAGCAAATCGCCGCCACGGAGCACATAAGGAATCGCCTGCGCCTGGATAGGCGTCGGCGAGGTGTAACCAGCATCGGTAATTGCGCGCAGCACAGGCGCGCACAAATTTAAATCAGCAAACGTGACGTCTGCAACAGTATTTTCTTGTGACAAAGTGATTCAACTTATAGAGATTGCATGGCATCACCATGCAATGAATTAATTAAGCGCTGGTCTGTTGCCTGTGGCAACACCAATCTGGACTAACGAGGTAACTACTTGAGGTGTTTCAGAACCGCTGCGTTGATTGGTAGTGCGCAGGGTGTCTCTATTATACGCGGGATTCGCCCAGATTCTAATCTATTGAATATATTTGGATTTTCACGCCTGTTTACCACCCCTATTCACCCTGCTGCCACGTTGGCCCGTGCCGCATGTATTTTTCTATAACTGTCGATCAGGCGGTGATGCCTGTCCAGCCCTTCCAGTTTCATAGTGGTTGGCGTCAGGCCATAAAAACGTACGCTGCCATCCACTGATCCCAAGACAGCGTCCATACGGGCATCACCAAACATGCGACGGAAATTGGTTTCATAATCGGCAAGTTCCAATTCGTCATCCAGCAATACCTCCAACACCACATTCAAGGCCTGGTAGAACAAGCCACGCGCCAGTGAGTTGTCGTTATATTGCAAAAAGGCCCCGACCAGATCTTGCGCCTCTTCAAATTGCTGTAAGGCGAGATGAATCAGCAACTTCAATTCCATCACCGTGAGCTGGCCCCAGTCAGTGTTTTCGTCAAACTCAATGCCAATCAGCGTAGCAATATCGCCGTAATCATCCAACTCGTTGTTCTCCAGGCGTTCCAGCAAAGCTTCCAGGCTGTCATCGTCCAGAGCATGCAGATTTAAAATGTCCTCGCGGAACAACAACGCCTTGTTGGTGTTATCCCACACCAGATCTTCCACCGGGTAGATTTCTGAATAGCCAGGCACCAGGATGCGGCACGCCGTAGCACCGAGTTGATCATACACAGCTACATAAGCCTCTTTACCCATCTCGGCCAGCATACCAAAGAGGGTCGCCACTTCTTCAGCGTTCGCCTGTTCGCCCTCGCCGGAAAAATCCCACTCTACAAAGTCATAATCAGACTTCGCGCTGAAAAAGCGCCACGAAACAATGCCGCTGGAGTCAATAAAATGTTCGACAAAGTTATTCGGCTCCGTCACTGCTTCGCTGGCAAACGTCGGCTGTGGCAAATCATTCAGGCCTTCAAAACTGCGGCCTTGCAGCAATTCAGTCAAGCTGCGCTCCAGCGCCACTTGCATGGTCGGGTGGGCTCCAAATGACGCGAACACACCACCGGTGCGTGGGTTCATCAAGGTCACGCACATCACCGGGTATTTCCCGCCCAACGAGGCATCTTTGACCAGCACCGGAAAACCCTGTGCTTCCAGGCCTTGAATCCCCTCAAGAATGCCAGGATATTTTGCCAGCACGTCTAGCGGTACATCCGGCAAGGCAATTTCGCCCTCGATGATTTCGCGTTTGACTGCGCGCTCAAAAATCTCTGAGAGGCATTGCACCTGCGCCTCCACCAGCGTATTACCAGCACTCATGCCATTGCTGACAAACAGGTTTTCGACCAGATTAGTGGGGAAGTACACCGTCTCACCGTCGGACTGGCGTACAAATGGCAGCGAACAAATACCCCGTTCCGTATTGCCGGAATTGGTGTCTATGAGATGCGAACCACGTAGCTCACCATCCGGGTTATAGATTGCCAGGCAATGGTCATCGAGAATCTCTTTTGGCAGCGCATCTTTGCGGCCAGGCTTGAACCAACGCTCATTCGGGTAATGTACAAACGCGGCATTAGCAATCTCCTCGCCCCAGTATGAGCCGGCATAAAAATGGTTATTACTCAGACGCTCAATATACTCACCCAAGGCTGACGCCAACGCGCTCTCCTTGGTCGATCCTTTGCCGTTCGTGAAGCACATGGGTGAATGCGCGTCGCGGATATGCAGCGACCACACATGAGGAATAATATTGCGCCAAGAGGCGATTTCAATCTTAATACCCAGGCTCGCCAGCAGGCCAGCCATATTGGCGATGGTTTGTTCTAGCGGCAAGTCTTTGCCGGTGATATAGGTCTGTGATTCTGCGGCCGGATTCACGGTGAGTAAGGCTTGCGCATCAGCATCCAGGTTCGCCACTTCTTCAATGACAAACTCAGGGCCAGCCTGCACCACTTTTTTCACCGTACAGCGGTCTATCGAACGCAAAATACCCGTGCGGTCTTTTTCAGAAAGATCAGCTGGCAACTCAATCTGGATTTTAAAAATCTGTTTGTAGCGGTCTTCAGGGTCAACGATATTGTTGTGCGACAATCGGATATTGTCGGTGGGGATATTGCGCGTGCTGCAATACAGCTTGACAAAATACGCCGCACACAAGGCCGATGAAGCCAAAAAGTAATCGAACGGGCCAGGCGCCGAACCATCGCCTTTATAGCGAATCGGCTGGTCGGCAATCACCGTGAAGTCATCAAACTTGGCTTCAAGGCGGAGCTTATCGAGAAAATTGACTTTAACTTCCATGGGGGGGATTCCAAAATAACGTTTAGCGCAAAGATCGTCATTATCGCCCACAATACACTGGCCACCTAATCTCGCCGTGTGGTTAGCTGACAACTGGCGGCCAACAGGAAGATGTGATGGCCACACCCGATGATGCAAACACAGACAGCAGATTGAAGTACCTGCGCCATGTGTCGAGCGATGCAACAATGCACGCGCAGCACAACGCAAAAATGCAATGATGGCAATAAAATTTGTGTGCTATTCTTTAGTGAACAATAGAACAGTTTTCAAGGTACAGACCCATGACTGCTGATGACAGAAAATTTATCATGCTGACAGATTATTTGCATGAACCTGTCATCCATTACGATAGGGATTGCAAGCGCACCTATCTCAATCCCGCCGCAATCAAGCTGATTGGTGAGCCTTCTAAACAGCTAGAAGGCAAAACCCCCAGTTCATTAAGACCGAGTTCACTGGCCTTACAGCACTATCAAGAAAAAATTCTGGGCGTGATACATACTGGACTGGAGGCAGAGTTTGATTTTTTTCTGGATCGACTTCCCGATGGCCCCAATGTCCACACCAAGGTACTACGGATTCATGCCGTCCCTGAGCTGGATAGTGAGGGCAACGTCGTCGGTGCGCTGGCGATTGCCCATGACATCACCGCACTAAAGTTAAGTGAAAAGCGTTTACGCGCGCTAATTGAAAACCATCCTGACCACATTATTCGCTTTGACCTGCAGGCCAGATGCAGCTTCGTCAGCCCTTCTTTTACCGCGTCATTTGGGCTAGAGACAGCCGCCATGCTGGAAAGAACGCTGCTGGATTGTGACCAAGTGGCGACGGCCGACGCGCGCGAAAAAATTCACCAGGCGATATGGCAAACATTACAGCAAGAAACATCATGCACCCTGGAGACGGATTGGCCAGAGGATCGCATCATAGAACTGCGCCTGGTCCAAGAAAAAGACGCCATCGGCGAAGTGTCTGGGGTGCTGTGCATTTTGCGGGACATCACCCAGCAAAAGCGCTCCGAGCAAGCCCTGCTGACACTTAATCGCTCACTCCGTTTGTTGAGCAGCTGCAACCAGACGTTGATTCATGCGGCCAATGAACAACAACTCATCAACGATATTTGCCAGCTGGTGATTGAGTCGGGTGGCTATCGGCTGTCCTGGGTCGGCTATCCTGACAATGGCAGCTACCAGCCTTTGCGCATGGCTGCCATGGCTGGTGCAAGGGTAACGGGGACGATTGCGCTGGAGCAGCAAACCCCAGAAATCAGCCTGGCCGTGAAAGCCTTTCAAACCGGCCGTGTGCAGATTATTCAGGACTACCCCAATGCAGCCTTGTTAAGTTGCCTGGGGGACATGGCCAGCCAGGAAGGCCTGCTTGCCTGCATCGCCTTGCCACTTAAAGTAGCCAAACAGACCTTGGGGGTGATGACGATCTATGCCGCGCATACTCATGCGTTTTCTGCGGATGAAGTCACCTTACTCGACGAACTGGCCAACGACCTGGCCTTTGGCATTCAATCGCTGCGTATCCGGGCCGAACATCGGGAGTCAGAAACCAAACTGGAATATCTTGCCCACCACGACCCGTTGACTGGTCTGCCTAACCGCCTGCTGCTGCGCAAGCGTTTTGAGCAGTTTATCCAGCAGGCAAACCAACGCGATTACGGCCTTGCCATGCTGTTTATGGATATGGACAACTTTAAGGAGATCAACGATAGCTTTGGCCATGCCACCGGAGATGCGTTGCTGATTGAGGTGGTCAGGCGGCTGCAACGGCTGCTTTCAGAGACTTGTATTCTGAGCCGTGAGGGCGGTGACGAGTTTGTGCTGCTAATCATCAACACGCAAGCCGCAGAGATTGTAAGCAATACCGCACAACAGATTCTAAATGCCATGCAAGAACCGTTTGAGGTGAGCGGTAACACCTTGCATGCTTCTTTCAGCATCGGCATCAGCCTCTATCCAGACGATGGCAAGGATTTTGAAACCCTACGCAAAAACTCAGATGCAGCGCTATACCTGGCAAAAGATTGTGGCCGCAACACTTACCGCTTTTTTGTGTCGCAGATGAATGCTGACGCACAAAAGCGCATGCGCATCCAGACAGATTTGCATACAGCCCTTAAAAACAATGAGTTTTTACTGCACTACCAACCCCAGATATGTCTTTGTGATGGCCGCATCAGTGGCATTGAAGCCTTAATCCGCTGGAAAAATACCGATGGGCAGATGCTCTCCCCTGCCGAATTTATTCCCATCGCAGAACAAAGTGGGCTGATTATCCCGATGGGGCAGTGGGTGCTGCGCGAAGCCTGCCGACAACTAGCCGCATGGCATCAGCAAGGCCACACACATCTGACGGTGGCGGTCAATTTATCCTCACAGCAGTTCCGCCATGGCAATATTGTAGAAACCATCCAGTCAGCGCTACATGACTTCAGTCTGCCGCCGCAAAGTCTGGAACTTGAGCTGACAGAGTCTCTACTGATTCAGGACACAGAATCGGTGATTAGCACCCTGCACATACTCAAACACATCGGAGTCAAGCTGGCGATTGATGACTTCGGCACTGGCTATTCCAGCCTGTCATACCTCAAACAATTATCAGTCGACAAACTCAAGATTGATAAATCCTTCATCAGCGACCTTCACACAGACCTGGACAGTGCAGAAATTGTGCGGGCGATCATCCAGCTCGGGCACATTTTGCAACTGACCGTCGTAGCCGAAGGGGTGGAGACTGAACAGCAACTGGCTTTTCTCTCCCACGCTCACTGTGACCAAATACAGGGATATCTGTTTAGCCGACCGGTGGCTGCAGAAAACATACCCGAGATACTCGCTCGAGTAGGAATTACTGGCTGATGTGAGTGCTCATGAGTAGCCTCAAACTCGCCTATATAACATTCAACCTTTTGATTCTATGAGATGTTTAGGCGAAACCGTCTGAAAACGCCACGCAACAAATCGGCTTTGCTTTTGGCCTTGCGCCATCTCAACCGTTTTCACCATCACAGCCTGCACTTTTTTTAATTCACGATATACTAACGGCAGATTGCTAGCTTTAGAAACAAGCGTAGTGAACCATACACACTGCCTGGCAAACTGCTTGCTCTCACGAATCATGGCGGTTAAAAACGCCGCCTCGCCGCCCGTACAGAACAACTCGTTTGACTGCCCACCAAAATTCAATGCCTGCGGTGGTTTTTTACCTAGGCCGCGCCACTTGCGTTGTGTCCCCGCCAACGCTTCTGCGGCTGAGGCGTGAAAAGGCGGGTTGCAACACGTCACCGTAAATTGCTCACCCTGTAAAATCACGCCCTTAAAAATGGATTCCGGCTGAGTCTGCTGACGCACACTAATCTGCAGCTGCAAGCCATTCGCCTCAATCAGCTGCTGCGCATTGCGCAACGCTTTTACATCAATCTCTGCGCCCACACACTGCCAGCCATAAGCCTGCGCAGCGATTAAGGGATACACCAGGTTGGCGCCGGTGCCAATATCCAGCAACCGCACGGGGTCAGAGAGGCCACTTTCAGACAATAAATCGGCCAGATAATGCACGTAATCCGCCCGGCCGGGGATAGGTGGGCACAGGTAATTCTTGGGAATATCCCAGGTTGCGACGCCGTAATAATGCTTGAGCAATGCCTGGTTGAGCGCCTTAACTGCTTGCGGATGAGAAAAATCGATAGCCGCATCGCCATAGGCGTTGGGGCGCACATACGCAGATAACGCCGGGTGTGATTGCACCAGCACAGCAAAGTCATAACCGGCGCGATGCAGGCTGCGCGGATGCAAAGTAGAAGCGGATTGATCAGGTTTCATGACTCGCACAGACAAACAACGCCGCCCACAGAAGTGGCAGATCAGCCATGGTGTTATCAGACATTGCCACGCTCGCTGTCCGCATTCGGCTGCTCCAGCTCCAGCAAGGTCTTGAGGTCTTGGCGGCCTTGCTCCATCACGCTAGACAAGGCCTTGCGGTCATGCCGGATTTTGCGCGTGGCCTCCAGTTGCTCCATATCATGCTTTTCAAACTGCTTGATAATTTTGGCGGCAGCGCTGGCGGTTTCACCAATCGCCATCAACGCTTGCCGCGCAGCCTCTAATGAAGAGTAAAACGTCTCGCGCACCGGCTGCAAATCCAGATCACGCAGGTCAAACGCATCGGTCCGGCTTCTAGCCCGCACCACTATTTTCACCTGCGGCCAACGCGCTTTTACCAGCTTCGCCATCTCCAGCGTCGCCGTGGCATCATTGACCGCGATGACAAACAAACGCGCCTCGGCAATGCCTGCTTCTTCCAGCACATCCAGCCGTGATGCATCACCGTAATAGCAACGCCAGCCAAATTGGCGCGTTAAATCTACTTGGTTGGGGTCATTATCAATCAGCGTCGGCGTCATGCCCCTGGCGATCAGCACACGGGCCACAATCTGCCCAAAGCGGCCAAACCCGGCAATGATGACTGTGTTATTTTCAGGAATAGCGTCTTTAGGCGGTTCACCGCACTGCAAGGCCAAAAAGCGGTCGTACAGTAACAATAGCACCGGCGTGATCAGCATGGAGACAGCGACAATCGCATTGAGAATATTGTAGCTGTCGCGTGAAATCGAGTCTTGCGTAAGCGCTACGCCAAAAATCACAAACGCGAACTCACCAATCTGCGAAATGGCGACGCCGAATAATAATTTGTCCCGTAACGGGTAATGAAACAAACTGCCCAAGCCGACCAGCAGTAAACACTTCATGGCCACAATCAGCGCTGCAAAACCAAAAATCAGCCCTGGCTGCTGGGTCACCAAGTCTAAATCTACAGTCATGCCAACTGAGATAAAAAACAAGCCGAGCAGGAGGCCTTTGACTGGCTCAATATCCAGGCGCAACTCGTAACGGTATTCCGAATCCGCCAGCAACACCCCGGCCAAAAAAGTGCCCAGCGCCATCGACAGACCCACAGAGGCCATGGCCAGCGAGACGCCGATGACCAGTAATAATGAAAACGCGACGAACACCTCGCGGATACCGGTTTGCGCAACGATGCGCATAATGGGCCGCAAAATGGTTTTACTTGCCAGGATAATCGCCAGAATCGCCGCTATCGACTGCGTCACCGCCCATAGGTCAAACCCCGATGCACTTTTATTAGGTGCAAGAAATGCCAGCAGCATAAACAACGGAATCACCGATAAATCCTGAAACAACAAGGTGGCAAACGCTGCCTGGCCGCCTGGCGTGCGCAACTGCTTTTTCTCAATCAAAGCCGTCAGCCCAATCGCCGTCGACGACATGGCCACGCCCATGCCGATAATCAGCGCCTCGGGCCACGAAAAATGCAACAAGTGCGCCACCACTGCCACCAGCGCAATCGTCAGCGTCACCTGCAAGCCACCCAGGCCAAACAGCAGCTTACGCAACTCCCACACCTTTTGCGACTCCAGCTCCAGGCCGATCAGAAACAACATCAGCACCACGCCAAACTCGGCAAAATGCAACACATGCTCCGGGTCAGTAATCAGTTTTAAGGCATAAGGCCCGATCAAAATCCCGGCGATCAAATAACCTAGCACAGAACCCAGGCCCAGCCGCTTAAATAACGGGACTAATAAGATAGCGGATGCGAGGTAAATCGCAGCTTGAAACAAAAAACTAGAAGAATCCATGGTGTGCCTTTGTAGTGGCTAATGCTTTATTAATTGTCGCTAAAAATGTCCCGTAAACTTATCGTGACATCGTCAATCGCATTAGCTTAAAGTCTTGATCAGCTGATCAAATAGTTATAGCAGATACACAGCATGAAGTCGGGCTTTTTAGTAAAAAAATACATCCATGACAAGCAAAAAAAAGTCACGCTAACAATATCAGCGTGACTTTCAACTCACTCAGTAAAACGATTAGGCGGCGTTTTTGCGACGTACCACCATCCCCATCAAGCCAAAACCAGCCAGCATCAATGCATAGGTATCGGCTTCTGGAACAGCTGCGACACTTGAGCTCAAAAACTCAACGCGCAGGCCAGTAGGGTTACCACTACTTAATGCTTCGTTAGTCAATACAAACGACAAAGTGTTTACCCCGGCAACAAAGCTACTGGCTGTGGCTGAGAATGCGCTCCATGATGAGAAACCAGTTGAGGTGCCGATCTGTTGACCATTCAGGTAAGCAATTGCAGCGTTATCTGCCGCAAAGCGTCCAGTAAAGCTAGCAGTTGAAGCATCATAACCTGTCAGGTTAAAGGTGGTTGTCCAGGTGTAAATACCATCAACGACTGGGTCCAGTGAATCACTTTGGTTCGCCGTCGGTGTTAACCATGAGGAGGTTGCATCATTTGCCAACCAGGCGCCCGACAGTGGAAAGGTTCCGTTGGTGGTCACATAACCGAAATCCACCGTAGAACTTGGAGTTGTTACTGTGTAGTTAGTGTCTTGTGCGGGCGCTGTCAAACCGGCCCCAGTATTATTTAAGCCAACAATATCAACTGCGTAAGCATTGACAGAAGCCAAGCCCATTGCTATAACCAAAGCTAGTTTTTTCATCGTTATCCCCTAATTAATATTAAATAATTACCGCGTCTACAACGTCTTATAATTCATCAATTATTCATACAACAATTATTTTAGTGTAAAACTACTATATTGTCGTTAGTCTGTTTGGGTCAACCGCTTATCATAAAAACGCTGCGCGACTCACCCACCTCAAAGCCATGAAAAAAGGCCGATGTTGAGAAGCACCGGCCTGTCACTAAGGCATGACGATTGAGTAGTTACTTATTGACGTTGACGAGACTGACGTCGTGCCGCACCTGCCATCAGACCCAGACCCACCAACACCAGCGCATAGCTTGCAGGTTCCGGCACAGTCGCGACGCCAGTCAGACCGTTAAAGGTACCGTTGAGCGTCGTGAGATAGGTCGCAGCGCCTGTCGCCAGATTAATCGAAAATAACTGTGAATCTAGGGTGCCATCATCTAGGTTAAACAAGGCATAGGCATTGCCGTTACCTAACACATCAAAGCCACCGGCAGACAGCGCATTCACGCCCAGTGAGCCAACCAACTGGATGCCACCGGCACCAACTGGGTTGTTAAACCCGGTGGCCAAAAAATGTAGCGAATCGCTGTTGGTGTTGACGTAATACAAGCCAGTGCTGGTTGGTGCCATACCTGGAATCGAATTAATGTAAGAAACCGCAGTATAGCCACTGCCAATATTGGCACCAGCGGCATTACCCACCACGCCTGTATTAGCGTTTACTGCATAGTTGTTGCCTGTGCCTGTAATGACACGCAGCGATGAAGCACCAGCAAAATCAGCCACTGGATTAAAATCAATGCCAATAGACTGCCCCGCCACAGAAGCGCCGCTTAGCGTGCTCTTAAACGTGGCTGCACCCGTCGTGGTGTCCAGGGTATACAGCCTGTTCTGGCTGGTGAGGCCATAGACCAAGCCATCCGTCGGTCTGAGATCAACGCCAAGCAAGCGTTCACCAGCAGACAAGCCTGAAATATCGAGATAAGAAACCGCGCCCAGATTCAACGAGTCGATCACAGCAATCTTGCTGCTGTTAAATCCGTACAACGTATCCGCATTAACGTGGGCAGTCCCCGCCAGCAGACTGGCACCTAAGACCGTGCTATAAAAAAAACGCTTCTTCATGTTAAACCTCTCTTCAAAATGATTATTTAGTTATTAAAATGACATCAAACACATTGTGATTTAGACGCACGTTCATCGTCAGCAATGCCCCGCTGCACAATCAACGTTCCCTGTCGTCCACCACAAACCATCCGTTTTAATACAGCCATCAACGGTTTATTGCTGCCTTGCCTTGCATAAACAAATATTTATTCCAGCATTGATTATCGCCTTAACTAGTGGCTGTAATGCCCCCAGATTGGCGCGCATTTTGTGGTTTTGCTGAGCGCAATAAATTGCTCTCATAACATATACGTCATGGGTTTGAAATTGGATGCAGTTAAAGAGGCTTTTTTACGCGCGCGGCAAATACGTGACATTGGCCGACGGTGGGGGGTGCAACTTTTTGAAGACTTGCCTGAAAATCAGCGCAAAAGAATGGTCAGAAGCCATCTGGCAGAGCGCTTATTGATAAATTGACGCAGGATGGTAGTACAGCAGTGGCGCGACAACCGCATCTAGTTGTTCAGGCTGGATGGTCTCAAAAAAATGGAAAATGCGCGCCGCCAGCCATGGCGAAGCCTGATCATTATGACCATAAAACCCGGCATGCCCGCCCTCGGCCTGATAATCAAGATGGACAGTGCCTGACACCTCTGACGCAGACGGCAAGGTTGCAAAAGGCACGAATGGATCATTTTTAGCGTTTAAAATGAGGGTCTGGGTTTGAATCGCCGACAACCATGGTTTAGACGCATTGATGTCATAGTAATCGTCGGCATTTTTTGCGCCGAACAACACTGAGGTTACTGCATCATCCATCTCTTGGACCGTGCTGACCTCCTGAATACGCTTTGCATCCAAATAATCGGGAAACCGCGCCGCCATTTGCAAGGCTTTAGGCTTCATCGAGGCAACGAAGTGTTTGCTATATAGCAGATAGTTGAGACCTTGATCGAGGCTGTGCGCTGTTTCTTTCAAAGCGATAGGCGCTGAAATGGCCGCCGCTGCTTTGACCAGACGCCGCGCCTCCTCCGGATATTGCCCCAGCCACTTCAGCAGCGCATTGCCGCCCAGCGATACGCCTGCGGCGTATATCGGATGATCCGGCAGCTTTTGATGGATGATTGAAATAAACGTATTGATCTCTGCCGCATCGCCAGCATAGTAGACACGCGGCAGCCGATTGGGCTCGCCAGAACATCCCCGAAAATGCACCACCACGCCTAGCCAGCCTCGTTGCTTGGCGGCAGACATCATCACCCGCGCATAATGGCTTTGAGAGCTGCCTTCCAGGCCGTGAAACAGCACCAGCACCGGTTTATGTTGCGCGCTATCCAACAGCACAGGCGACTCGGTCCAATCGACATCGACAAAATCGCCATCGGCCAGCTCCCAGCGCTCACGCACATACGCCTGCTTGGCCACTTGCGGAAACAGTGACGGAACAATCGTTTGCAGGTGCCCGCCCACTTGCCACAGCGGCGCTTTAAAATCGGGCGTGGCAAAACATGCCGATGCAGGCAACAAAGTGGAGGCGATCATAATCAACACAACATAAATAACGTTCATGGTAGTTAGCAACCGATGGATCAATAGGTTTTGATCAATAGCGTACAACCGGCCTCTGTGCGGATTTCTTTATGAAACGTGCCCGCCCCCGCAAAGTGATAATCGCCATTTTTACAATGAATCCCATCCAGCCACACCTCGCCATCAATCACAAAAGTTTCCTCATTTTTTTGATGATCGTGATACGGAATAGTCGTGTTTTGCGCCAGCTTGAGGAGAAACGATTTCGCCTGGGTGTCACTTTTCAAAATTTTGATCTGAATGCCCTGATTAATCGACTTCCATTGCCCCTGCTCTGCAAATACAAAAAATTGTGCGTCACGACTTTGTGCAACGCGTTGCATCAATTTGGCCTTGATTTGACTTTTAGTGGTGTCTGTCGGCGCCAGATCTGGCGTCGCCTCAAACAGCTCAAGAAATAAATCAAAATCCAAAGACTCTGGTTTGTGGGTTGTCATCTGTTTATTCAAAACTGTTCACCTTTGAGTTTCTCTCTTAATGATTTTTGTGCTCGATTAATCGTCGATTTCACAGAGCCTAGCGGCATATTCATCACTTGAGATATTTCTTGATGCGATAATCCATAATAAAAAACATGGTGCAAAAGTTGGCGCTGCAAAGGCTTCATTTCCGATAATGCTTTCACCACAGCAAGCGAAGCCTGCTTTCCCTGCAATCGATCATCTGCAGACAAATCCGTGGACTCCACCGCCCAATCCTGATTGACCACCATCTCAGGGATCGCATCGCGCTTTCTCAGCGCATCAATCGCCCGCGAGCGGCAAATAATCAGTATCCAGTTATACAAAGGACATTTATTAAAATCGTAACGATAAATTTCTTGCCATATCTGGTAATAAGTATCTTCCACCACCTCTTCGGCAGTACTTGAGTCTTTGGTAATCTTTAAAGCCAAACTATAGACTTTGCTAAAAGTAGCTTCATACAACGTATTAAAAGCCCCCTCATCCCTATCTATGATTCGAGCGATCAACTCCTCGATGTCATCCATCACAACTCATTCCAAACTTTCTTTTAACATTGAGATTGTCATTTGCATTGCGCCTAACGATACATACGTTCAATTTCATCAACTAGATGCAGACTTCACCTAATATAAACACGATGACATCTGCGAAACAGATCATTGTCTACTTAATTTAGTCGTGATGCAGACATTAGACTTATGTTTTACAAGCAGCTAGACTAAGTCAAAGAACACAGTTAAACAATAGTATTTAAATAACAAGGGATGATCAGCATGCGTGCAATTGGAAATGTGCTCTGGTTTATATTTGGCGGCTTCTTAATGGGCCTGGCCTGGTGGTTTTTCGGCATATTGGCCTTCATCACCATCATCGGCATCCCATGGGCAAAAGCCTGTTTTGTCATTGGTCAATTCACCTTCCTACCATTTGGTCGCGAAGCCATCAGCCGCAAAGATTTAACGCAAAAAGATGATATTGGCACTGGGTTTCTCGGGCTCATCGGAAACATCATATGGTTCATCTTTGCCGGCGCATGGCTAGCCATCGGCCATCTTGCTTCCGCCCTCGCCTGCTTCATCACCATTATCGGCATCCCGTTTGGCATTCAACACCTCAAACTCGCAGTCCTCGCGCTCGCGCCAATTGGCAAAACAATCGTGACAAAATAAATGGTCTACTTTACCTTTCTTTTGTTGCCATTATTCAGGCTTAAAGGTGTCTAGTAAATTAGTGGCGATTCAAAAGCTGGAATTCTGAAAACCTGAAAATCAACTACGATTTTTAAAATTAGCGAAATGCTGAAAAACTGAAATCTGAGTTGCCTTCCGGCATTGAGAAAAGAAAAACGGCTCACATTTCTGCAAGCCGTCTTTTATATTTTGGTAGGGTGTACGGGGATTGAACCCACGACATACGGATTGTCCTTTTAACTCTCTTCTTTGAAACATCCCTATTTAACTCATTTTATTGAATATTTGACAGAGGTCGTTTTTGCAGCATACATGGCCTCATCGGCACGTTTTATCATGGTATCAACGCTATCATCTTTATGAGCATTAGTTACCCCAATACTGGCGTTCACAGATACCTGAAGGGATTGATGGGTAATCGGTTGCTTAATGGCGTCCCTGATTGCATCAACAATTTTTATTGCACCCTCTAGATGACAATTTTCTAGAACGATTGCGTATTCGTCACCGCCTAACCTAGCAACGGTATCGCTTGCTCTAACAGAGCGTTTAATTCTGCTAGCAACTTGCTGCAAAACCAGATCGCCAGCATCATGTCCATGCTGATCATTAATCTCCTTAAATTTATTCAAGTCGAGCAGAATTAAAAGAAATGGTGTTTTGTAGGTTTTAAAATTTCTTATTGCACGATCCATCACTAAATTAAATAGCCTTCTGTTACCGATATCCGTAAGATTGTCAGTATGGACTTCTCTGCTAAGGGGCTCAACAAATCGTTTTGTGACAAAATAAATCGTAGCAACCGAAACAAAAATACTCACTGACAGTAAATAATAAAGTACGCGCTCAATATTTTTAAATGGCGCCAAACTAGGTGCTGTGGGTTTTGCGATCACTAAATAGGTAGACTGGTTTTTAGCGCTAAATATCTGACTTGGAAGTATCAATAGCTCTGCATCGCCTTGATGAACTTTTTTAAAATCCTGTTTATCAGTTGTTTGAGTGACAAATATCAGCTCTTCAAGGCTCACCTCAGGCACTGTGCTGGCATTTAGCACCCATTTGTTATCGATTTTTGAGATGACTATTAATTCAAGATTAGTCATCTCTCGCAAATGTTGCAAAAATAGATTATCGACTTCATAACCAACCGTTAAGTTAGCAATATGTGTCGGGGCGCTCAGTTTAGAGTGTGCGATGTGAAAAAGTCGCCAATTCTTTTTTGACGTATTTTGCAATTCTAGTGATGAAAATTGTAATGCTTGAACATCTTTTGGGACGCATAGTAAATCAGTGAGATCTTTACCGCCCGGTAACAGCAAATTTCCAGGGCTTTTTGCAATCAATTTATGATCCAGACTAGAGAGCAGTATCAAGCCTGCACCAGCCCTGATACGGTGATTTTCAAGCACAGACTCTATCGTTTCTTGATCCTGGTGTGCAGTCGAGAATGCTTCTAAAAAACCATAATCTTTAGCTAACAATTCAGCGATTTGCAGTAGTTGTAAATTCCGATAAGACAGAATTTGTTGGACTACGCGATGGCCAACGCTCAGTTCATGGCTCAGCGTCTGCTCCGAAATACGTCTATGATTGACCACTTGAATAATAAAAGCGCCAATTTGTACTGAAATCAGAACAGTGATCAGAACGTAAAGTACTCTGTTTTGGTAAAACGTGGGTTTCATTTGGCTTTTAATCAAACAGATAATGCGGGGCTCGCTGATAGAGGCTGATTTATCAAACTGCGTAATGATTATTTAGGTTAATTAGGTTTCGAGTGTGAAAAATTAGCGAATTGTTTACCAAGATGACTAAGATGAGTTGGCGGTAGGTCATAGGTTACAGCGGTGGCACTATGCTTAGTATGCCAATCACTAAGCCATAATGAAAAATCGTCCTCAGACAGCGGCTTACCGATAAAATAACCTTGACCCTCGTCACACCCCAGCAGTCCAAGATGTGTAAGTACATCTTGATTTTCGATGCCCTCAGCTACCACCCGCAAGCCGAGGTTGTGAGCCAGGTCAATGGTAGACTTTACGATGCTGGCATCGCCACTGTTCTTATCCATAAACATCACAAATGATCGGTCAATTTTTAGCTCTTGCACAGGCAATTGTCGCAAGTAAGCCAAGGATGAATAACCCGTACCAAAATCATCAATGGCCAAATGGAAACCCATATCCGCAAGTTTTCTAACAACCGCTTGCGCACGTTCAGGATCTTGCATCAAACTCCCCTCGGTAATTTCCAGTTTTAAGCTTTTGGCATCGAGATGATATTTGGACAGCAACAAAGACAACTGATGCGGGAGTTGAAAGTTGTTCAAATCTCTGGTCGACAGGTTAACGGCAATGGAGATTTTAATCCCCCTCTGCTTGTACTCATGGAGCACCTGGCATGCCCTGACCAGCATCCAATTAGTGATGTCACTAATGACGCCAGTTTGTTCAGCAAAAGGAATAAATTGATCCGGAAAAACCATGCCTTTCACCGGGTGTTTCCAACGAATCAGCGCCTCTCCACCAATCGCGTCACCGGTGGCGATATCAATTTTCGGCTGTATAAACAACAACAATTGATTTTTTGCAATTGCTTCTTTTAAATCTGTAATCATGGTCAGATTTTCTGACTCATCGACCTCTAAAGATTGATCGTAAACGACAAAATCAAGCTTCTTAGATTTTGACTCTAGCTGAGCAGTCTCTGCATGATTTAAGAGTGACTCTTCATCCAGTCCATGGCTAGGATAAACAGCCACACCGATACCAGTTCTGACATCGATCGGCTGGTCTTGGACAAACACAGGCTCGTGAAATATTTTCAACACATTCGCAACAAATGCACTCGCTTTCTCCTCGCCGGAATGCTGGAGAAGCACTGCGAACTCATCCGCATCTAACCTCGCGACAATATCCGAAGGTGAGAAAATATTTTCCTTCAATACTTGCCCCACATGTCTGAGTAAATCGTCACCAAAATCTCTACCCAATAAGTTATTGACTGGCTTGAATCGATTAACGTTTAACACAACGATAGAGAACGCATGATTTAATGGCGCATGAGAATGGATTGCAGCATTGACACCCTGCATAAACGAAAGGCTGTTATAGAGCCCGGTTAACTCATCATGAAATGCCAGCCTATGAATTCGATTAGTGCGCTCTTGAATAGCTTCCCGCATCTCATTAAAAAGCCTGCCCAACTGACCAAGCTCATCTCGTCGATCAATCGTCAATTCTTGACTGTAATTACCCTTGGTCATTTCAGTCACGTTTTCAGTGAGCTCGCTAATCGGTTTCACCATTTTTTTGGTGGTCACCCAAATTACAGAAGCGAGCAAAGATATACCCGCCAGCGTTAAAACAAGGAGTGTTAAAAATAAAGTATTCAGCTCTTGAACATATTTAGTCACTGACTCTTGCAAAACCACAAATAACTGCTCACCCTTTTTATCCTCATAAAGCTTTCTGAGTTTGATGTGAAAGGAGTCGTTCTCTATGGTCTTCTGATGAATAGCGTCTTGTTCAGAGACCATCGGATTCATGGAGTCGACCAGCTCGTGCGCACCGTCAGCTGAAAGTGTCCCACCAACAATTTTCCAGTCATTTGAAGAAGTTTTCTGAACAAAAGTAACGTCCAAATTAGTTAGCTGTTTTATTTGATTAGCAACTGACTGATCAAGCTGGAAACCAAACACAATCCAACCGATGACAATGGGGGCCTTGACTGGCACAGCAATCAGCTGAAAGGGTTTTCCGTCAATGATATCGAAACGTAACTTTCCTGAAGTATATTGCTCGCGCACTAGATCCAAGTTTATTTTTTGCGAGGCTTCTTTAGTGGTAGCTGTGTGGGCTAACGTACCGCCATCATCACTAACATAGTAGGCCACCTCGGCATGAATTCTTTCTTGATAACTTAAGAGTGCGGATTGAATGGTG
>CAYPZE010000014.1:0-24228 GCA_964415305.1 uncultured Methylotenera sp. | reverse complement strand
GGTGCGTAGCATCTGCAATGTCGTTACAGCTGTATCTTCGGTGACGCCTGCGCCAGGTCCGATTAGATAAGCGCTGACTCTGTTGTCGCCTATCAGTGCTGCGAGCTGCTCCGGGGTGGCGTAAGGCTTGGCCATAATACTTAATAGTTGGCTGGCATAAATGGGAAAAGCAATCTCTGGCACGGCGATCGCTGTCATCCCTGCACCTATGCGTGCCGCTGCCAGTGCAGCCAGCCTGGCGGCGCCGGTAACGGGGTAGCCACCTTGAATCAGAGCGTATCCGCGGCGGTATTTATGGCTGCTGGCATCCGGCTGTGGCAGCAAGTGTTGCCACAAGCGAGGGTGGTTGGTTATTTCGGTTTGCATGCATTGGATTGTAAGCCTGTATGCTGAAAATGACGAGCCAGCGGTGGATTTTATCGTTTGCTTTCATTGTCGGCGAAGGGGCTTTACGGTAAAATGTTCTCCCGTCTGTAACAATCTCTAAGTACCTTATCCATGACCAAATATGTATTCGTAACCGGCGGTGTTGTTTCTTCTCTTGGAAAAGGTATCGCAGCCGCCAGTCTTGGCGCGATTCTCGAGTCCCGTGGCATTAAAGTCACCATGTTGAAACTCGACCCCTATATTAACGTCGACCCTGGCACCATGTCGCCTTTTCAGCACGGCGAAGTGTTTGTGACCGATGATGGCGCAGAAACCGACCTCGATCTTGGCCATTACGAGCGCTTTATCAGCAGCAAAATGTCCAAGCGCAACAACTTTACCACCGGTCAAATCTACGAAACTGTGATCAAAAAGGAACGTCGCGGTGAATACCTGGGTAAAACTGTGCAGGTGATTCCGCATATTACCGATGAAATCAAGGCGCACGTCAAACGTGGTGCCGAAGGCGCTGATGTGGCGATTGTGGAAGTCGGCGGCACGGTCGGCGATATTGAGTCGTTACCGTTTTTGGAAGCCATCCGTCAGATGGGGTTTGAAGAAGGCAGGAACAATGCCTGTTATGTGCATTTGACCCTGTTGCCTTGGATTCCGACTGCCGGTGAGTTAAAAACCAAACCGACGCAACATTCCGTCAAGGAGTTGCGCGAAATTGGTATTCAGCCTGACATCCTGTTGTGTCGTGCCGAGCGTGAAATCCCGGAAGATGAAAAACGCAAGATCGCTTTGTTCACTAATGTGCCTTTTGAGGCGGTGATTAGCGCGATTGACAGCGATTCTATTTACAAGATTCCAGGCTTGCTGCATGAGCAAATGATGGACGAAATCGTCTGCCATAAATTGAATATTCTGGCCAAAGCGGCGGATTTGTCCGCCTGGCAAAAAATTACGCATGCGCAGGCCAATCCAAAAGAAATCGTTGATATTGCCTTTGTGGGTAAATATGTAGACCTAACAGAGTCATACAAGTCACTGACTGAAGCCTTGATTCATGCGGGGATTCATACCGAGTCTAAAGTTAAAATTCACTATATCGACAGTGAAGATATAGAAAAAACCGGAACAGATGCCCTCAAAGGCATGGATGCGATTTTGATTCCAGGTGGTTTTGGCGTACGCGGTACTGAAGGTAAAATTGCGGCTATTCGTTATGCACGTGAAAGCAAAGTGCCTTATTTGGGTATCTGTCTGGGCATGCAACTGGCAGTGATTGAGTATGCACGTAATGTCGCTGGCTTGAAAGATGCGAACAGTACTGAGTTCAACCCGAAAACGGAGCACAAACTGATTGGCCTGATAGACGAATGGCAAGATGCTTCCGGCAAGATCGAGAAGCGCGATGAGCATTCCGATCTCGGCGGCACCATGCGTTTAGGCGCTCAAAGCTGTCCTATCGTGCCAAATACTCTGGCAGCCAGCATTTATGGTAATCAAGTGAATGAGCGTCACCGTCACCGTTATGAGGTCAACAACCATTACGTGGACCAATTGAAAGCCGCCGGATTGGTGATTTCTGCGCGTACACCACGCGAAGAGTTGTGCGAAATGATTGAGTTGCCGCAAACAGAGCATCCATGGTTTGTGGCCTGCCAGTTCCACCCGGAATTCACCTCTAACCCACGTAGTGGCCACCCGTTGTTTAAGGCCTACGTGCAAGCGGCATTGGCGCAAAAAGCGTCCAAAAAGTAAGGAATACTCATGAAATTATGTGGTTTTGACGTTGGCCTGGAGCATCCGCTGTTTTTGATCGCGGGTCCTTGTGTCATCGAATCCAAACAAATGGCGATTGATACCGCTGGCCAGTTAAAAGAAATGGCTGCGCGTATTGGCGTGCCGTTTATTTATAAGTCCTCTTATGACAAAGCCAACCGTAGCTCGACCAAAACTTTTAGAGGTTTTGGCATGGAAGAAGGCCTGAGAATTCTGGACGAGGTGCGTGCGCAAGTCGGCGTGCCTATCCTGACTGACGTCCATACTGAAGAGCAGGTGCCGCACGTGGCAGCGGTGGTGGATGTATTGCAAACGCCAGCCTTCCTGTGCCGTCAGACCGACTTTATTGTGGCCTGTGCCCAGTCCGGCAAACCGGTGAATATCAAAAAAGGCCAGTTCTTGGCCCCCGGCGATATGAAACAAGTGGTGAATAAGGCTAAAGAGGCTAACGGCGGTATCGACAACATTATGGTGTGCGAGCGCGGCGCTTCTTTCGGCTATAACACCCTGGTGTCAGATATGCGTGGCCTGGCTATTATGCGTGAAACCCATTGCCCGGTGGTGTTTGATGCCACGCACTCGGTACAGCAACCAGGTGGGCAGGGCGACAAAAGCGGTGGCCAACGTGAGTTCGTGCCGGTATTGGCGCGTGCAGCAGTGGCCAGCGGCATTGCCGGTGTGTTTATGGAAACGCATCCAGACCCAAGCAAAGCCTTGTCAGACGGCCCGAATGCCTGGCCATTAGGCAAAATGGAAGATTTGCTGCATCTGCTGGTCGACCTCGACAAACTGGTGAAAAAAGCCGGTTTCGCAGAACAAACCCTATAACTTTTTGACATCTAAGATAAGGATAAATCATGAGCGCTATTGTAGATATTATCGCCCGCGAAATTATGGATTCACGCGGTAACCCGACCGTTGAAGTCGATGTATTGCTGGAAAGTGGTGTGATTGGCCGTGCTGCAGTGCCTTCAGGTGCGTCAACCGGTGCCAAAGAAGCCGTAGAACTGCGTGATGGCGACAAGAGCCGTTACCTGGGTAAAGGTGTGTTGAATGCGATTGAAAACGTCAACACAGAAATCACCGAAGCGATTATCGGCCTGGATGCTGAAGAGCAAAGCTTTATCGACAAAACGCTGATCGAGTTGGATGGTACTGACAATAAAGACCGCCTGGGTGCTAATGCGATTTTGGGCGTCTCTATGGCCTGTGCCCGTGCAGCGGCTGAAGAAAGCGGTTTGCCCTTGTATCGCTACCTGGGTGGTTCTGCTTTCATGCAATTGCCAACGCCGATGATGAACATCATCAACGGTGGTGCGCACGCTGATAACTCCGTGGATATCCAAGAGTTCATGATTGTGCCAGCCGGTTTGCCAACCTTCCGTGAAGCTTTGCGTGCCGGTGCTGAGGTATTCCATGCCTTGAAGAAAACCTTGCATGCCAAAGGCCTGGCAACGACTGTGGGTGACGAAGGTGGTTTCGCGCCTAACCTGCCATCTAACGAATCTGCCTTGCAATTGATCATGGAATCGATTGAAGCTGCAGGTTACGAGCCAGGTAAAGACATTTACCTGGGCCTAGATTGCGCCAGTACCGAATTCTTTAAAGATGGTAAATATCACCTGGAATCAGAAGGCGCTGCACTGACTTCTGCCGAGTTCTGTGACTACCTGGCTACTTTGGCAGGCAAATATCCTATCATCACCATTGAAGATGGTATGGACGAATTTGATTGGGCCGGTTGGGATCTGCTGACACAACGCCTGGGTAAAACCACACAGCTGGTTGGTGATGACTTGTTCGTGACCAACCCGAAAATCCTGCGCGAAGGCATCCAAAAAGGCGTGGCCAACTCTGTGCTGATCAAAGTGAACCAGATCGGTACTTTGACTGAGACGTTCCAGACCATCGAGATGGCTAAGCGTGCCAACTACACGGCTGTAGTTTCACACCGTTCCGGTGAAACTGAAGATACGACCATTGCCGATATCTCCGTGGCCACCAATGCATTGCAGATCAAAACCGGTTCCCTGTGCCGCTCAGAGCGCGTAGCCAAGTACAACCAGTTGCTGCGTATCGAAGAAGAATTGGGCGATGCCACCAGCTACGCTGGCTTGTCCGCGTTCTATCAGTTGTTTAAATAACCGCAACCTCATTCAGGTCACTGATAGGTCAACGTGCGTAAACTGACGGTCGTATTAGTGGTCCTGATTGCCCTGCTGCAATATCCGTTGTGGCTGGGCAAGGGCAGCTGGTTGCGCGTCTGGCAGTATTCGCAGCAGATCGAAGCGCATGAGAAGCGTAATGAGTATTACCGTCAGCGTAATGATACTTTGCGTGAAGAAGTGCGCGACCTGAAGCAAGGCCAATCAGCGATTGAAGAACGCGCACGTAGCGAGCTGGGGCTGGTCAAGCAGGATGAAGTGTTTTTTCAGGTGATTTCAGGTCAGTTTAGTAAAGACAAAACGCAGGTGCCGGATAAGTCTTCATCAGATGAACATTCCCAATAAAAAACAGGCACCTAAGTGCCTGTTTTTTATTGGGAGGTGACTATTTTGAAGATAAACGGGTGCGATACAATCTCAAGCCTGTCAATCCAAGCATGCCCAAGGCGAGTAAGGAGAAAGTGTCAGGTTCAGGCACTGTAGAAATTACATAAAAAGCAAGGTCATATCCGTCGTCTGAGCCGTTATTATTGGTATTTTGAATGGTCAGCGAGTAAATATTCTCAAATAACGCCAAACCACCAGCTGGGTTGTTAAGAGTCAGTTGGGTACCATTTAATGATAATCCGCTATAATCTGTTGGAACAAGGCCAAAATTAATTGTATCCGTCGTATTATCATTACTTAGTGCAACCAGCAAAGCTTGCACTGGTTGTGCAAAAGTGATTGTATAACTCATCGAGGGATGAAGGTTATCTGTGAGAACTGGCAGTGCAGCGAACTGAAAAGTGCCTTCAGTATTCGTTCTGCCTGACCACAAACTGGTTGGACTAATACTCCAAGAGACTCCTCCACTTGTGCCAGACGCTGTGGCATCATCAGCAACACCTGCTATATTTGATCCTGTAGCATAACTGCTGATATCAAAAGCGAAATTATTGAGATTGATCTCTGCAATAGTCAAGGCGTGTGCTGGGCCAACAGTCCCCAGAAGAATAGCTAAACCAAACAGATGTTTCATCGCATGCCCCCTTTAATAGATAACTCAAGATAACATTGCAGAGGCAGGTAGTCAAATCCCGCTTGTTTGCTGAGAGCAGCGCTGTAAATAAAACTTGCGTTATTCTTTATCGGGATTGATGTACGGCAACGGGTGCCATTGCAGGACGGCTTGCTGCCAGCTGACTGGTCCAGCCTCTTTCGACTCGAGGCGGCATTCGGCCAATACCCACCAGGTATTGCCTGCTGCTGGTGCGACACGTACCAGTTGCCCGGCTTCCTGTTGCTGCGCATCCAGTAATACATCACCAGGCTGTGGCGCGTGTTCACTCGTGAGTTGTGCCAGCAGTGTGCGGCGTTTAACCTTGCCCAGGTAATGTGTGCGTGCCACGATTTCCTGGCCGGTATAGCAGCCTTTCTTGAAGTTGATGCCATTTAAGGCATCCAGGTTGACCATTTGCGGCACAAACTGCTCTTTGGTGGCGGCATAGACTTGCGGAATGCCTGCCTGGATTTCCAATGCCTCCCACTGTGAGGTGCTGTTTGGCGTGAATGTAGCCGACAATCCTTGCCAGTTGGCTTGTGCCTGTTCGCTGGTGGCGACTAACAGCGCGCGCTGCTGTGCGCCTGTGTCGGCCAGGCGTATCAGGGTGCCCTGAGGCGTCTGTGCTTGTTGGTATGGCGTGGCAGGTAACGCTTCCACGGTTGCTGCAAGTGTGTCGCTGGCCAAGCCTAAAGCCACGAGCCGCTCACTGGCGTCTTCTACCAGCACATTGCTGCGCAGCACGTACATACGCAAGCGTTTGACCAGGTCTGGGATCAGGGCGCGCGGGCATTGCAGGTAAATGACCTCGGCTATGGTGAAGCTAAAAAACAACGCTAGTAAACGACCTTTAGGCGTGCAGTAGCCGTTGAATTGCGCGCCTTGTGTGAGAAGTTTAATATCGTTAGTCACTTGCCCTTGCAGAAACGTCTGGCTGTCTGCACCACTGATGGCAATCACGCCATTGCTGGAGAGGTCAAACAATTGCGCACTGGCGGTGGTGGCTGGAAATGCAGCTTCGCCGGCGGCATTGAATTGTGCGCCCTGCGAGGTTAAAAAAGATTGCCAGGAGTTTGCTGGGCTGGACATAAAAAGGGGTTCCTTCCGGGGCGGTGCATGCCTGCATGTGCCACCCGCTCTATTGCGATGAAAAAAGCTATTTTATCAACTGAAATCGGTCTGCGCCTTCGACCCTCTAAATTTTTATGGGGATGGTGGTGGCTGTTTTCAATACTGGTGGTGTTAAGCCTAGTGTATAGCTTGCCTTGGCGATGGGCGGCGCTCGCCGTGCTGGGCTATCTGCTGGCGTGCGTTTGGCAATGGACGCAGTTACCCGCCACCCGCTGGCCATGGAGTGCACAGTCAATCAGGGTGGATGTGTTTGGGCAGATGACGTTGACCGACAAGCGCGGCCAGACCTGGTCTTTGACTGTCTTGCCGGATACGGTGGTCCATCCAGCCTGCGTCGTGATTCATATGGCTGATCTGCTGCAGCAACAAGACGGTGGGGTGCCTGATATACAGCGTCCGTCACTTTGGACACGTTGGCTAAGCCCTAAACGTTTGCTGATATTGCCTGATCAGGTGGATGACGGTGCTTTAAAGGCCTTGCGCGTCTGGTTGAAATGGGGAAGATGCGGGTAGCCTGGCTGTTATTGAAAGTGGTTATCGTGTGCGACCGATTCACTGCGGGCAAATAACCGTGCATTCACCCCTTTGTGGTATAGCCGTAATGTATGTTTTAGATGGCTTATAGACTCACGGCCGATATAAGTAGCGAGAATGCAAACGCCAGCCAGGCTGGCAAGTAGCCAGTCTATGGAGAACGGGACGATTTCATGGCGGGGCGAGGCATGGTTTTGTATGGCTTCTAATACTTGTCGAGGGTGGTCACCATCCAGGTATTCTGCGCCGATTTCCTGCGCCAGTTTTTGCAAATAGGGCGCGGCACGCCTGGAGATAAATCTGTCATAGTCAGAAATAGCGACGCTGTCATCGCGGCCACTGCTTTTACTCGCGGTGACTTGCGCAATATTAGGCTGCACAGCGAAGCTTTCATTCGACCAGTAGCCTATCATCTGGTTATCTTCTGTCAGTTTGGGGATGCCTGTGCCTTTGTCTGAGCCTATGCCGACAAAAAACCAGCCGTCTCCACCCTGAAAGTCACGCAGGTTGCGGGTATTAAAGGCATGCAGCAAGGGGGCTTCGTCGCCATCAGTGAAATACACTGCTTTAGTGGCTTCTGGCATCTGGCGCAGTAACTTTGCCGTGATCATGACGCTTTCGCGTAACTGGCTGTTGCCGGTCCAGGCCATGCGCCAGTCGAGATGGTCTATGGTTTCATGAATGGCCGAAAAGTGCTGACAGACTTGCAGGGGCGTATAGAGAGCGGCGACCGCGTCCCCGGCAAAGATGCCTATACTCACACGCGTGTGGCAGGGCAGTTGGGCCACAATCTCATGCATCATGCGCTTGGTGTAAGCCAGTCGGCTTGCTGGTCGCTGGTTGAGTGTCATGTCGACCGCGTTCATGCTTTGCGTGATGTCGGCGATGAGAAAATAGGTGTGTATATTGCGTTTGACCGGAATGCTGGGGCGCATGACTGCGCCCAGCAGGCAGATCAGTGCCAGTATGAGCAAGCTGGTATCACGATGTTTAAGCCAACGCTTACGCCAATGATGTGTCATGGTTATTCTCATGATGTGCCTGCATCACTGGCCTAGGATGACAGAGGAAATTCAGGCGTTAATGATTATTGAAAATGGTTGTCGTGGGCGACGGCCTCGCTGCGTACGAATAATCTGGATCTGATCTCGTGACGGTATATATTCAGGTTGTGTCTGATCTGCCGCAGAGGCTGGCGGCTGGCATAGGTGCCCAGAATGCATAGCCCGGCCAAGGTGGCCAATATCCAGTCCAGTGGCAGCGGGGCAATGTCACGGCGGGCAGGTTTTTGTGCCTTCATGGCTTTGAGAACCGTGTAGCTGCTATCGCCTTTGATGTATTTGGCGCCGATTTCCTGCGCCACGCTTTCCATATACTCTGCTGCCAGTTTGGAAATAAAGCGGTCACTCTCACCGAGGGCTACGTTATCGTCGCGTACGCCCAGGGTACTTTCTGAGATTTGCGCAATGCCGGGTTGCATGGCAAAGCTTTCGTTTGACCAGTAGCCAATGACCTGATTATCTTCACTCAGTTTAGGGATAGCGACACCTTCATCTGACCCGATGCCTACTAATATCCAGTCGTTGCCGCCCTGAAATTCCTCCAGGTTTTTGGTATTGAACGCATGCAGTTTTGGCGCTTCTTCGCCGTCGGTAAAATAGACGACCTGCGCTGGTTCTGGCATGGCGCGCACCACTTTGGCCGTGACAAACAGGCTCTCGCGCAAGCGACTGTTGCCTGACCAGGCCATACGCCAGTCCAAGTGCGCAATGGTGTCCTGTATTGCAGCAAAGTTTTTGCAGACCTCAATCGGCGCATACATGGCGGCCACGGCGTTACCCGCATATAAACCTACGCTGACTTTGGTATCGCACGGCAGCGAGGCGACGACTTCATGCATCATGTTTTGCATGTATTCCATGCGCGTGACTTTTTTGCCGCGCAAGGTCATATCCGGCGCATTCATGCTCTGTGAGATATCTGCAATCAAAAAGTAGGTGTAGATATTATGTTTGAACGGGATGCTGGGGCGTAAGGTAGCGCCCAGCAGCAGCAATAGCGCCAGCGCCAGCAGGGCAGAGTCGCGGTGTTTGATAAATCGTCTAAGCCAGATATTATTCATAAAGACACAAGGTTCAAGTGGGCAGGCTGGTCGGCATACGGTTATGGCAAGCCGTTAGGGATATTACCCATGATCAGGCCAGGATTATCAGACTCACCTACGCCTGGTGTTGGTTTTTCTGGCAGCAGGCTCATCACGCGGTCGTAGTTGCGGCGTGTGCCCCAATGGCTGTTGTCGGCCTTGAGTGCGCTTTTGTAGGAGCTCATGGCCTGTGTCAGCAGATACTCCACCTCGTCACGGGTACTGTTGTCATTGCCACCGGTGACTTGTATGGCCTTGAGAAAAAACATATTGCCTATGTTGTGCAAGATGGCCGCGCGTTGCATGGGCGTGGTGCCGTCGATCAGTTTGGCAAATAACAAGGTGGCCTCTTTGTAGCGCTCGTTTTTGGCCAGCCAGTAAGCAACAGCATATTTCGCCTCAAAGCTTTGCTGATCTGTTTGCGGCGTTTTGGCGGTGGCAATCGCCTGATTAAAAGCATCTGCCTGTTGAATCCGCTGCCAGGTGTAAGCCATGGTGGCACTGGCGGCGACGGCCACCACAATCAGGCCGATGACCAGTTTATTTACGCTGAGCGCCATGTGTTGATCTCCAGATATTTAACCGCCAGCAAGATGGCAATCATGACAATTGCCATCCAGTAACACACATTGGTGTAATCATGGCCGGGGATTTTTTCCATATATTGAATCGGTTTTTTTTCTTTGCTGTTGATATCTGCAATGGCGGCTTCCAGCGACTTGGGGTCTGAGGCTTCATAGGCGTTAAATGGGGTACGCAAGGTCTGGAAGTATTGATACAGCAAGACCTCGGTAGGCATATGGCCGTCATAACCGCTTTCGGTGTATTTCGGGTCAAAAATAGTGATGCCGCCTGGCTGGCGCAATACAATCCAGTACAAACCGATGTTGTAACGCTGCAACCAGTCACGCAGTTTTTGTTGCACCATATCACTCACCCGGCCAGCACCATCCGAAATCAGAATAATGGCGCGTGAGCCAGAGTCTGGCACATTTTTAAACAGTTCTACCGCACTGGTGAGACCGCCGCCAATATTGGTCTGAAACAGCGAGTTGCCCGCTGTCGCCTGCACGGCCGAGAGCACGGCCTCTTTATTTTCGGTCAGAGGCAGTACGTACATGGCCGAATTACTAAAGGTAATCACCCCCATCATGTCATTGCGACGGCTTTGAATAAAATTGGTGATAATCCGCGCGGCGGCAACAGACTTGGTTTCGCCAATATGGCCAACCTTGTCGCCGACAAACTGGTCATCCATGCTGGCGCTGCGGTCCAGCACCAGGCCGATTTGCGCACCAACGCCGGTGCGCTGCACTTGCTGTTCTAATGTGTGCGGGCCAGCCAGGCCAAGGATGACAAACAGAATGCTGATGGCCGCCAGTGCTTTGAGCAAAAAGCCTATCAGGCTTGAGAGTGGATCAGGCGGCAACAGGCCTATCCAGGAGTAATGCTTGCTGTGCGAGCGCTCCAGTAGCAATGGCAACAAAGCCAGTGGTAACGCCCACAATATCCAGGGATGATTAAAGGCCATGATGCTATTTCACCCCTGATTTGGAGGCTGGTTGCAGGTCTGGCGTCAGGCCGCGCTCGCAGTCGCGCATGTGGCGACAAAATGTACGCAACCATTGTTTGGCAGGCATACCCAACGCCAGCGGGGTTTTAGCATCGAAGAACACCTGGCGGGACAACTGAAAAAAACGCTCAATCTCGGGTTGGGCGGCCAGATAAGCTGGTTTCTCCTGCACAAACTGCGCCACGCTGTTGGCAAACACGCTGTGTCCGGCCACTTGCTGTATTGCGTTGTGAACGAGATGAATGGCCTGTTGCAATCCTGCTTCGTTGTCTGGCAGTTTGCCCAGCTTGCGATACGCTTTGGCAAACGCACCACCCATCCGTGGTAACCAGGTGCGGGCGCCGAGGATATACAATAAACCGAGCAGGCTCAGTGACAGGAAACCAGCCGCCACTTTAAACACTTGTTGTTCGTTGCGGGTGTCGAGTTTAAAAGGCGGAATCAACGGGCTCATTTCATTTTTCAGGTTGACTTCACCATAGACGGATAAAGGGGAGGTCCTGAAGTTAAATGAAGGAATACGCAGTTCACGCACTTCTGTCTTGCCCAGATGACGCAGTTTGACGACTTCCCCACGCAAGATGGCCGGTTTGGCTACCCGTCCTGATTTAAAAACCTGATATATCAGGTGGATGGTGTGCACGCTGCGGTCAGAAAAACTTTCTTCTGCCACCTGGATGTCTGCCAGTTCAATACCGGAGACCTGACCACGGTAACGATGCTCATAACCCACAATAGGTAAGGACTCCTGAATCAGCTCGTAGGGTTTTTTCACCGTCAGGATAATTGTGCGTTCCAATTTGTCGCCGACCACATAGCCGGCGTCGCGCGTGGGGTTGATCTCCTGCACTGACACATATTTGGTGTCTACGCTGGGCAAGGTCACATCAGCCATAGCGGGCAGCGTCGTCGCTGACAGTGCGGCCATCAGCAGGCAGATAAATAAAGGTTTAGGCGCTTTCATCAATCGCTTTCCTCAAACAGTCACATATTGGTGGAAGTAGTCGGTCAGCAGGTCTGCATCAAACCGGTCTTCCACAAAAAATGGCTGCATATCAAATTTCATAAATAGATCTTCAATAGCCTGGCGGCGTGCAGCAAAGGTATCCAGGATCTGCTGACGATAAGCGGCACGTAAAAACAGTGTGCGGCGCTCACCAGTTTCCGGGTCATTAATGCTGGTGATGCCAAACTCAGGCAGATCTTTATATTCGCTGCTGTTCCATAACACCACGGGCACAATATGGTGGCGTAACATCAGCAATAAGGCTTCTTCCAGCTGTGCCAGCGGCATATGAAAGTCAGACACCAGGAAAATCAGCGCGCGTTCGCGTGGCAGCAGTCTGGCACTGTCGATTAACGCCCCGGCGCCGACTTCACCTGGCAAGTGATTTTCCAGGCGGTCTGCCAGCTCCAGCATGCTGTGGGGGCGGGCAGACAAGGTAGATAACCATTCGTCACGCAATTCGTCATCAAATCCCACAAATGCGACCGGGTCGCCATTGCGGGTCGCTGACTGCGCCACAGAACGGGTAATTTCTGCAGCGGTGGTCAGTTTGGTGTGCGGCACGCCATATTGCATGGAGCCGGACAAGTCGTTCAGGACAAACACAGGCGTCGCACTTTTCTGATTAAAAATGCGCACATACACCTGTTCCATAGGGTCGCGTATGGTTTGGCGAATATCAATGCGGCGCGGATCAGGGTAGGAAAGCAAAGTGGTGTGGCCACGAAACTCCATGCCCATGCCGCGCTGGTTGCTTTTGTGGCGACCAGGCCGGCGCGAACGCGAACGCCAACTGATGTGATAGCTGAATTGCTTGATATAGTCCATGCTGGTGCAGTCAGTTCACGCGGGCATTAAGGCGCAGCAACAGCGTTGACAATGCCAGACAGCATTTCACGCGCAATTTCAGTGCGGCGCATCTCATATACCGGGCTGAATACCAGGCGGTGAGCAATGGTCTCGTGCAACACTGCATGAATATCTTCGGGAACCACTGCATCGCGTTCATGTAACCAGGCGTTGACACGGGCAGCGCGCAGCAGCATCCCCATGCCGCGCGGGCTGGCGCCTGACAGCACCAGGCGCTTCATGTCCACGTTAGACACCTTGACACCGTAAGCGGTGGGGTCTTTGGTCGCCAGCCACAGGTTGAGAGCATATTGGCGCAGGGCAGGGCTGGCGGAAATGTTTTCCTGAATCACTTTAGCGAAGCTGTTGAGCTGGTCAAACTTGAGCACATCCGCTTCTACGTTGGTGATCAACTGATCCACATCATGAAAGCGGGTATCAAAAATCAATGACTCCATAATGTCATGCGCTGGCGGCACGACAATTGGGATTTCCATCATGAAACGGTCTCGCGCGGCTGACGGAATATCAAAGGTTTCTTCTTTTTCCACCTGGTTGCGGTCAGCAAATACCAGCATGTGCGGGAAGTAATGTTCTTTATTAAACGCTGTCAAGGTGCGTTCCGCCATCACGCGCAACATCAGCGAGTGCACCTGTGGGCGGGCACGGTTGATTTCGTTAAAGAAGAAAATGGACAGGTCCTGGCCGGACATCAGCAATGGGCCCGGGCTCACATGTGGTTTACCATCTTCACCCAGATAGGTGTGATACACCAGGTCGTTTGGCATCAGGTCGATGGTGCCTTCAATCCGCTGATAACCACCACCAATGCCGCGCGTAAACGCGCGTAGCAAGGTGGTTTTACCCACGCCGACATCCCCTTCCAGCAAAACGTGGCCGCGGGCAAACACGGCAATTGTAATCAGGCGCACCGGGTTTTCCTGACCTACGACGACTTTGTTGACTTCTGACTCAAGTTTTAACGCCTGTGCTCGCCAATCGGCTAGTTGATGATCATGCATGCCTGATTCCTGACCTAATGTATTATTGAGAGTATAAATGTAACTGAATTGTAACCCGGTAATGAGCTGTTTTTCGCAGATTATCGCTTAAAGCTTGATGCGGAAATGGTTTTCAATATGTAAAATTCCGTAACAATTGCATGAATGTTACCTATGTTTTTCAAAAAAGTATACAGGTCTGTATAGGTTTCGAATGACAAAAAGCTTTCACTAAACGCGATTTCCGGCGAAAATATTGTTTTATACTAAAAATCTAAAAATTACATGACTAGAAAAAGCAGTTTCAGCAAAGAAGATTTGTTGGCTTGTGGCCGGGGTGAGATGTTCGGCGAAGGTAACGCACAGTTGCCATTGCCGCCGATGTTAATGTTTGACCGTATCGTCAAAATTTCTGATGAGGGTGGAAAATACGGCCAGGGTGAAATTATTGCAGAACTCGATATTCGTCCTGACTTATGGTTTTTTGAATGCCACTTTACTGGTGATCCAGTGATGCCAGGCTGTTTAGGCCTGGATGCCATGTGGCAGCTGGTGGGTTTCTTCCTTGGTTGGAAAGGCGGCCCTGGCCGTGGCCGTGCACTCGGCTCTGGCGAGGTGAAGTTTACTGGTCAAGTCTTGCCGTCAGCCAAGCTGGTACGCTATCACATTGATTTAAAACGTGTGATTATGCGCAAGCTGGTGATGGGGATTGCCGATGCACGGATGGAAGTCGATGGCCGCGAGATTTATAATGCAAGTGACTTGCGTGTCGGGTTGTTTACCAGCACGGACAATTTCTAGTCGTCTTTACAGTTTTGAAGTGAATGGGAGGCGCAATGCGTCGCGTAGTGATTACAGGATTTGGTATCGTATCAAGTCTTGGTAATAACAAACAGGAAGTGCTGGACAGCCTGCAAGCAGGCCGCTCTGGTATTACTTATCAACCTGAATATGCCGAGCGCGGTTTGCGTTCGCATGTCGCAGGGTCGATCAAAAATCTGGATGTTGAAGCCTTGATTGATCGCAAGCTGTTGCGTTTTATGGCGAAAGGCCATGCTTACGCCTGGCTGGCGATGCAGGAAGCCATTGCTGATGCCAACCTGCCGGAAGAGTTGGTCTCCAATGTGCGCACCGGCCTGATTGTCGGTGCGGGTGGCACGTCCACGGAAAGCATGCTGGAAGGCACCAATACGCTGGCAGAAAAAGGCATTCGCCGTGTTGGGCCGTATATGGTGACCAAAACCATGAGTAGCGGCATTGCCGCTTGCCTGGCTACCGGTGCTAAAATCAAGGGTGTGAACTACGGCATCAGTTCTGCCTGTTCAACCAGTGCGCACTGTATTGGCGCGGGCGTTGAGCAAATTCAACTCGGCAAGCAAGACATTGTATTTGCTGGCGGCGGTGAAGAAGAACACTGGACCATGAGCTATCTGTTTGATGCCATGGGCGCCTTGTCGAGCAAATATAACGAAACGCCTGAAAAAGCCTCGCGTACCTATGATGCAGACCGCGATGGTTTTGTGATTTCTGGTGGCGGTGGCATTGTGGTGCTCGAAGAGTACGAGCATGCCAAAGCACGTGGCGCACAGATTTATGCCGAGGTGATAGGCTATGGCGCTACGTCAGATGGTTATGACATGGTGGCGCCGAGTGGTGAAGGCGCTGTGCGCTGTATGCAGCAGGCGTTGCAGGGTATTAATCCTGAAGACATCGACTACATCAATACGCATGGCACCAGCACGCCGGTGGGCGATACCAAAGAGCTGGAAGCGATTCGTGCCGTGTTTGGTGACAATAGCAAGACAGCGATTGCCTCGACCAAGTCATTATCTGGTCATGCCTTGGGCGCTGCGGGCGTGAATGAGGCGATTTATACCTTGCTGATGATGCAGCACGGCTTTATTGCCGCTTCTGCCAACATTGAAACGCTGGATCCTGCAGCTGAAGGCTTGAATATTGTACGTAGCCCGATTGCTAATGCGCGCATTCAAACTGCGTTGTCTAACAGTTTTGGTTTTGGTGGCACCAATGCCACACTGACTTTATCGACCAAAAATCTTTAAAGCGTCAGCGAGCAATAAACGGGCAGTGTGTTGTGAAAACACACTGCCTTTCTTTTTGATGACGATTATTATTAGACTATTAGCAACCAGCGCTGTCGATGGTGACGCTCAGGCCTGCATTGGCTGAGCCTGTGGTGATGGTGTATTCCAGTTTGCAGTGATTGCTATCTCTCGCGCCTTGGAGGGTGTAGGTAGCATGATTGGTATCGGACAGCGCCGGTTGAACTGAAAATTTGCCAGTATCCAGCAGTTGATACAAGCTGCCGGCACCATCTTCATTGCCCAGCCAGCCGACCGGATAGCCGTGACTGAAATAAATGGTGTTGCCGTTGATGTTGGCTGAAGGCGTATTCTGGTTGCCGTCGCAAAGTGGGTCAGTCATACAGATGCCTTTGGCCATGGTAGCGGTGGACAGTACATTGGCTTTGAATGATTGTAGCGATGCCAGCCTGGCCTGTGTGTCTATCTGCGCGATGCGTGCGTAGGCAGTCACCGCCAGCGCTGATAGAATCAGTATAACGACGACCATTTCAACCAGTGTAAAAGCAGATTGGGTGTGTGAAATTTTTTTCATTGCACACGATCTTATCGTATGCAGTCAGCGTGATTGTCAATTTTTGTCGAATGTTGCAAGTGTTAAATAAGGCTTACAAATGCGTGTTTTAAAAAGCGTTTCTACGGTGGTTTTGCTAGGGTTGTTGCTGACACACTGTGTGAGTATGGGTGACCGTACGGTGAAAATGAACACCGCGCAGTTACAGCAAAAACTCAATCACAAGCTGGCAAAACCGCTTACCGTGATGAAGGTGTTTCATGTCCAGCTTTCCAATGCATTGGTTTCGATGGATCCTGCCTCAGGCCGGATTCATACCCTGATGGACGCCAGTGTACAAAGTGATTTGTTATCCAACGCTGCCACTGGCAAGCTGGGCCTGTCTGGTTTGGTCAAATTTGATCCGGCACGCAATGCGGTGGTGCTTGACCAGCCTGCCGTGGACTCTTTTAAACTGGATGGTGCTAATAGCGAATGGAATGGCCTGGTGCAGCAAGTGGCGCAAAGCTTGAGTGGCAAGTGGTTGAACCAACTGGTGTTATATGAAGTGAAGCCTGATGATTTGAGCTACGCGGGCCGCCATTACCAGCCCACCGATTTGCAAGTGACGGCTGACGGCTTGCAAGTCACGCTCAAGCCTCAATAGTCAAGCTTTATACGGATTCGCTCAGGTGGGATTCCAGTAGCAGGGCGGCAACGACTTTGCGGCCTTCGGCGGTCAGGATATTAAAAGTACGGCAGGCCGCCGCCGTGGTCATGCACTCCACGGCGATGTTGGCTGACAGGAAAGCCTGCGTATGCCTTGGGTGAATAAAGCGCTGCTTATCACCAGTGCCTAGTAATACCACTTCCGGGCTGAAGTCGAGAATGGCTGCCAATCGTTGCGCATCCAGCGTGGCCCATGGCCCTTGAAACCAGTCTGTGCTCAAGGTCTGCTCGCTCACAATCACCGGCTGCGCATAACGCTGGCGATTAATAATCACCGCGTCGCTATCGACGCCATTAATTTGATATTGCTGTTCGCTGGTATGTAAGTGTAGTTTCATGGCTTGGAATCGTGGCTTGTCCGCAAATTGCCCAGGATAAAAATTCCGTTTAAATCTACTGATTCAGAGCCCGGCAAAGGACTAAGGTTCATTGATGTAGCAAGGGTTTGCAGGTAGAATGAAAGTTTTACTTTAAGAGCTTAACACACGCCAGATGTGTTTGTTAACCAGCGATGAAGCCAGTCAATAAATCCAGCAAACTCAGTAATGTCTGTTACGACATCCGCGGCCCGGTATTACAACGTGCACGCCAGATGGAAGAAGACGGCCAGCGTATTATCAAGCTGAACATCGGCAATCCGATGCCGTTCGGCTTCAATGCGCCAGAAGAAATCGTCCAGGACGTGATCCACAATATGGATCAGGCCTCTGGCTATACGGATTCCAAAGGCTTGTTCGCCGCGCGTAAAGCCATCATGCATTACACCCAGCAAAAAAATATTACGGGTGTGACCATAGACGACATCATCATCGGCAACGGTGTCTCTGAGCTGATTGTAATGGCCATGCAGGGCTTGCTCAATAATGGCGACCAGATTCTGGTGCCTATGCCGGATTATCCTTTATGGACTGCGGCGGTGAACCTAGCGGGCGGCACGGCACGTCATTACGTCTGTGACGAACAATCTGGTTGGTTGCCAGACCTGGCAGATATTGAAAACAAGATCACGGCCAATACCAAAGGCATCGTGATTATCAACCCCAATAACCCGACCGGGGCCTTGTATCCGAAGGAAACGCTGGAAGGCATTATCGAGATCGCGCGTCACCATGGTCTGGTGATTTTCGCCGACGAAATTTATGACAAGGTGCTGTACGACGGCAACACACATACTTCTATTGCCTCGCTGGCGGATGATGTGCTGTTTGTGACCTTTAACGGCTTGTCCAAAAACTATCGCGCCTGTGGCTACCGCTCTGGCTGGATGATCATCTCTGGCGATAAGAAAGATGCCAAAGATTATATCGAAGGCCTGAATATGCTGGCCTCCATGCGCTTGTGTGCCAACGTGCCCGGGCAGTTGGCGATTCAAACCGCGCTGGGTGGTTATCAGAGTATTAATGATTTGGTCGCGCCTAGCGGTCGGCTGTGCAAGCAGCGTGATCTGGCGTATGACATGCTGACGGCCATGCCTGGTGTGACGTGTGTTAAACCAGCGGCAGCCATGTATCTGTTTCCTAAACTGGATCCAGATATGTATCCGATTGCCGATGACCAGCAGTTTATTCTCGATTTATTGCTGGAAGAAAAAGTATTGCTGGTACAGGGCACTGGTTTTAACTGGAAATCCCCTGATCATTTCAGGGTGGTTTTCTTGCCCAATGTCGATGATTTGACTGAGGCGATGACGCGCATCGGCCGTTATCTCGATAGCTATCGCAAGAAGCATGCGAAATAAAGAACATTTAAAATAAGGTGAGCGTGCGCGCAAGCCATTAATGGTGAGTATAAGTATGAAAGAATTAAAAGTAGGGTTGTTGGGCATCGGTACTGTCGGCGGTGGAACATATACGGTGTTGACCCGTAACCAGGCAGATATCGCCCGCCGTCTTGGTGGCAATATCCGCATTGTGCAAGTGGCTGACCGCAATCTTGAGCTGGCAAAACAGGTGACTGGCGGCCAGGTAGCGGTGACTGATGATGCTTTCGCCGTGGTGAATAACCCGGACATCGATGTCGTCGTGGAGCTGATTGGTGGCTACACCGTGGCTAAAGAACTTGTGTTAACTGCCATCGCCAATGGCAAACATGTGGTGACAGCGAACAAAGCCTTGCTGGCCGTGCACGGCAACGAAATTTTTAAAGCCGCTGCGGCCAAGGGCGTGATTGTCGCCTTTGAAGCGGCGGTGGCGGGTGGTATTCCTATCATCAAGGCACTGCGTGAAGGCCTGAGTGCCAACAAGGTAGAGTGGGTGGCGGGCATTATCAATGGCACGACTAACTTTATTTTGACCGAGATGCGTGACAAGGGCCTGGCTTTCGCCGATGTGCTGAAAGAAGCGCAACGTCTGGGCTACGCCGAAGCTGACCCGACGTTTGACGTGGAAGGCATTGATGCTGCGCACAAGCTGACCATCATGGCCAGCATTGCGTTCGGTATGCCTGTGCAGTTTGAGCATGCATATACAGAAGGCATAACTAAGCTTACCACTCAGGATATCCAATATGCGCAGGAGTTAGGGTATCGCGTGAAATTGCTCGGCATCAGCAAAAAAACACAAGCCGGGGTTGAGTTGCGCGTGCATCCAACGCTGATTCCTGAAAAGCGCCTGATTGCTAACGTGGATGGTGCGATGAACGCTGTCGTGGTTAAAGGCGATGCGGTTGGCCCAACCTTGTATTACGGTGCTGGTGCCGGTGCTGAGCCAACGGCCAGTGCCGTGGTCGCTGACCTGGTCGATATTGCGCGCCAGCAAGGCACCAAGGCTGAGCAACGTGTGGCTTATTTGGGCTATCAGTTAGACCAGCAACAAGTGCTGCCAATTTTGCCGATTAGCGAAGTACATTCTGCTTACTACCTGCGCTTGCGTGCGTCTGACAAACCAGGCGTGATGGCCGACATCACTAAAGTGTTGGCTGACCTGCAAATCTCGATTGATGCCATGTTGCAAAAAGAGCCAGCCGAGGGCGAGTCAGAAGCCGATATCGTGATTCTGACCCACACCACGCAAGAAAAAATCATGGATGCAGCGATTGCCAATATTGAGGCACTGCCAGCCATCGCCGCCGGTGTGACCAAAATCCGTATGGAAGCACTGTCACGCTAATTTGAGCATAGGTTAAATGCAATGAAATATATCAGTACCCGCGGGCAATCGCCTGCTTTAACATTTAGTGAAATTTTGCTGGGTGGCCTGGCACCTGATGGCGGTTTGTACTTGCCTGAACAGTATCCGCAGTTTAGCGATGCTGACTTGAACGCCATGCGCGGCATGAATTACCGTGACTTGGCGTTTGCCATCCTGTCACGCCTGGTGGATAACAGCGATATTCCGCATGCAGATCTGAAAGCGATCATTGATAAAACCTACCGTGCTGAAGTGTATCAATACGCTCGTGCAGGTCAGAACGCAGAAGACATTACGCCTACGCTCAAGCTGGAAGATAACCTCTACCTGCTGAGCTTATCCAACGGGCCTACATTAGCGTTTAAAGATATGGCCATGCAGTTGCTGGGTAACCTGTTTGAATATGTGCTGGCCAAAACTGGCCAAACCACCAACATTCTCGGCGCGACGTCTGGAGATACCGGTTCGGCGGCTGAATACGCCATGCGTGGTAAACAAGGCGTGCGTGTCTTTATGCTGTCGCCTTACCAGAAGATGAGCCGCTTTCAGACTGCGCAAATGTTCAGCCTGCAAGACGACAATATTTTCAATATCGCCGTGAAAGGTGTGTTTGACGATGCGCAGGATATGGTCAAAGCCGTGTCTAACGATCATGCGTTTAAAGCACAATATAAAATTGGCGCGGTAAACTCCATCAACTGGGGCCGTATCGCTGCACAAATTGTGTATTACTTTAAAGGCTACCTGGCGGTGACGACCAATAACAGCCAGAAAGTCAGCTTTACCGTGCCTAGTGGTAACTTTGGCAATATCTGCGCCGGGCATATTGCGCGCATGATGGGCTTGCCAATCGACCAGTTAGTCGTGGCTACCAAC
Source organism: uncultured Methylotenera sp. (assembly GCA_964415305.1). Taxonomy (GTDB): domain Bacteria; phylum Pseudomonadota; class Gammaproteobacteria; order Burkholderiales; family Methylophilaceae; genus Methylophilus. Next base: position 3,302 of record CAYPZE010000014.1, on the reverse strand, counting down.
GAAAATGACGTATTGGACGAGTTCTTTAATACCGGTGTTTACGCACCGCGTGGTTCCGTCAATACTTACCACACCTCCAGCCCGTCTATGGACATCAGCAAAGCCTCCAACTTTGAGCGCTTTATTTATGATCTGGTCGGCCGGGATGGCGGCAAAGTGCGCGAATTATGGTCCGCGGTGGATGCCGGTGGCCAGTTTGATTTGAAGGCGCAAGGCTATTTTGCCAAAGTGCCTGGGTTCGGTTTTGTGTCTGGTCATAGCAACCATGCGCACCGCATGCAAACCATACGCGCAACCAAGGCTACCTATGGCGTGACCATTGATACTCACACCGCAGATGGCCTCAAAGTGGCGCTGGAACACCGCAAAGCCGATGTGCCGATGCTGGTGCTCGAAACCGCCTTGCCAGCCAAGTTTGAGGATGCGATTGTCGAAGCGCTGGGTGAAGTGCCTGAGCGTCCAGCCAGCCTGGCCGGTTTAGAGGATCTGCCACAAACATCCACTGTGATGGATGTCAGTGTCGATGCTATTAAAGCGTTTATTGTCGCCAATACTTAACTCGCCGCGGGAGCCTGTCTATGCAGCAGTATCATGATTTATTGAACCACGTACTTGCGCATGGTCATGTCAAAACCGATCGCACCGGCACCGGCACCATCTCGGTGTTTGGTTACCAGATGCGATTTAATCTGGCTGAGGGCTTCCCGCTACTAACGACCAAAAAAGTCCATTTAAAATCGATTATTCATGAGCTGCTGTGGTTTTTGCAGGGCAGCACCAATATTGCCTACCTCAAAGAGCACGGCGTCAAAATCTGGGATGAGTGGGCAGACGAGCAGGGAAATCTGGGCCCGGTCTATGGCTATCAGTGGCGGAACTGGCCCAAGCCGGACGGCAGCCACATTGACCAGATTACGCAAGTGGTTAACCAGATCAAACATACGCCCGATTCGCGACGTTTGATTGTGTCTGCCTGGAACGTGGCAGATGTAGAGCGTATGAAGTTACCGCCTTGCCATGCCTTTTTCCAGTTTTATGTCGCTGATGGTAAGCTCTCTTGCCAGCTGTATCAGCGCAGTGCAGACCTGTTTTTAGGAGTGCCATTCAATATCGCCTCTTACGCCTTATTAACCATGATGGTGGCACAAGTGTGCGACTTGCAACTGGGTGACTTTGTGCACACGCTAGGCGATGCCCATATTTACAGCAACCATATGGAGCAAGTCAAAGAGCAATTGTCGCGTACGCCACGCGCCTTGCCAGCCATGCGCATTAACCCCGCTGTGAAAGACCTGTTCGCCTTCAAGTTCGAAGACTTCACTTTGGAAAATTACGACCCGCATCCAGCCATCAAGGCGCCAGTGGCGGTGTAGTCCAGCAGTCTGGTGGTTTGTGAGATGGTTGACTATAGCCATTTTGTTAATAAGGTGTAATATTTTCAAAAGCTTACCGCGTTTTTGTTATCCTTTTGGCGTTGTGAATCCTCGAAGCATGCGTCCCTAGCGGGTGTTTCGCGTTTTTCATTCATGACTTTAAACAAGGAGATCATTATGCAAATGAAAGCGTCATTATTAGCTGCCGCGTTATGCGGTGTGTTGTCCGGTCAAGCATTCGCCGACCACGAAACCATCAAGCCAAAAGCGTACGATAGCCTGGGCAAGTGCGTAAAAGCCGCATTGTCCAAGCACGACGGTAAAATCGTTAAACTGGAAGCCAAGTCTGAGCGCAAGCAATTGGTATACGAGTTTGATGTGCAGTCTAACGACGGTAAAGCCTGGGATATTGAGTGCAGCGCTAAAACTGGCAAAGTGACTGAAGTGGAAGAAGAAGTGGCTGCCACGGATGAGCGTTTTAAAGCCTTGGCCAAGGTGTCTGAAGAAGACGCAAAAGCCACCGCATTGGCCGCACATCCAGGCAAAGTGGTTGAAGTTGAGTATGAGTTAGAGCCAGATGGCAAAGCGTCTTACGAGTTTGACATTCTGGAAGCCGACAACGAAGAAGTTAAAATCGAAGTCGATGCGACCACTGGTAAGATCGTAGAAACCAGCTACGAAGTGTACCAAATCGGCCAAGAGTAATTACTGGCCCGCTCATTTAAGTAGCGGCCAAGCAAAAGGCACCGCATCTGCGGTGCCTTTTTTGCATGAGATCAATATGCAAGTGAGGGAGTGTCTACCCCGATACCGGCGGATATGCAGTCTGCTGGTATCGGTCCTAGTGATAGCTCACTCCCTGTCTATTAGTAGCATTTTGCATGCCATCACTGCCGCTCAATTTAAGCTAATGATTTAAAAGAATGTTTCTTATGTAAATAGGAGTTTTTCCTGAATTTTTGGTGGTTGATTGCAGCCAAATTGGTTGCGGTCTGGATGTTGTGAGCCCGATGACTATGGAGGATAGTGCTGGATACCAACTAAGCATTTAGCTTTGCTGCAGGAAGCGATGTATGGTGGTCAGCAGTTTTTTATATTCACCGCGTTTAATCAGCTCGCTTTGCGCCAGCATGTTGAGCAAGGATGATTGTTGCTGCTGAACATTCAGTTCATTAATAAATTCGGCCGAAAAGCCGAGATTGCTGGCCAGGTAGCACAGGTTAAACATATCGCAGCACTCGCCATACAGGCTGCCCAGTAAAATGCTTTTGGCATATCTGCTTGATAGCGGCTGGTTCGGTTGAATAAATGGCAGGTGCGCGCGCTGGTCATCAATCAGTAGCAAGTGGTAGTCGGCCAGTTTTTGCGCCACCAGCGTCTGCGCTGCTTCTGATGTCTGTGCTTCAAACAAGGCTGACGTGTCACACCATAAGGCAGAGACGGGATAGTTAATGCAAAACTTTTCAAGTTGCTCAATAAATTCGTTTGCCTGGCCATCGCCGATGGCTGGTAGGCGTAATACCTGTATGCCATGCCTTTGTAGCGCTCTTTCCAGCGCGGCATTGGCGTGATGCCCTAATAGCAGGCAGCCGTCTATGCTGCTGAGGTGATGCATCAGCGCCGTTTGCAACACCGGCCAGGTGCCGCAGGTGATATGGTCAGGCGACACCAGGTAGCGTCTCTCATGCGCGAGCAGATTAGCTAGCATATGTTTGAGATTAAACAGGCCAGTCACGTCGTAATCGTGTGGCCGTAATTTGTGCATATGTAAGGCAACGCGGCGAATATGGTGCGCCGTGGTTTTCTGTATGAGCTGATAAATGCTGCTGGCTGCACTGTCCGGTTCGGGCCGTAATGGCGTCAAGCTGCGGGGGCGAGGTGGGCCAGGGCGATCGGAACGTGGTGACTGCGAAACAAAGGTGCCGCGGT
>CAYPZE010000013.1:7776-24750 GCA_964415305.1 uncultured Methylotenera sp. | reverse complement strand
GATGCCACGATCAAGAGCTATGCGCCCAAGGCGGTGCGGGTGCCCCTTATGAACAGCGCCCATCAAAAATCTTTGCATAAATCCCTGATCTGGACAGCCTTGTTAGTGCTGTGCCTGAGCACGACTGCCTGTGGCTCCATGAGTACGCGTGGCAAAAGTACCGCCTTAGGTGCTGGTATCGGTGCGGTTGGTGGTGCCGTGTTAACGGGTGGTAGCGCGATTGGTACGGTCGGCGGTGCAGCCATCGGTGGCGTGATTGGTAACCAGATCAACAAAAAATAATGCTTAGCGTGCGCCTACTCGTAGGCGCACGGCACTTTTTTAACTGCCAAACGTCATACGGGCTTTTATTCGCTTAAAATGCCCGTATGAGCTATTACAAACCAGAGCCTGCTTACACCCACGGCAGCCAAGCAAAAGTGGGGATTCTGTTAGCCAACCTGGGGACGCCTGAAGCCCCAACGGCAAAGGCCCTCAGGCCTTATCTGCAACAGTTTCTGATGGACAGGCGTGTCGTTGAAATTCCGCGTTTTATTTGGTGCTGGATTTTGCACTGCATCATCCTGGTGATTCGCCCGAAAAAATCAGCCGAAAAATACGCCAGTGTCTGGACAGATCAAGGTTCGCCACTGATGGTCTACGCCCAGCAACAGAAAAAGTTGCTGCAAGGTTACCTGTCACAAAAGATCAATTCGCCGTTTGCCGTCGAGCTCGGCATGACCTACGGCAACCCCAGCATGCAAAGCGCCATAGAGTCACTTAAAGCACAAGGCTGTGACCGCATCCTGGTGTTCCCGCTGTATCCGCAATATGCGGCCAGTAGCACCGCCGCCGCGTTAGATGCCGTGTGGCGCGTACTGCTTAAAATGCGCAATGTGCCTGCTATTCGCACCATCAAGCATTACCACGACCATCCACTGTATATTCAAGCGCTGGTCAGCCATATTCAGGCCTACTGGAAACTACACGGCAAACCCGAAAAACTGGTCATGAGCTTTCACGGCGTGCCTAAATTTCACCTGCTTAAAGGTGACCCCTACCACTGCGAATGCCACAAAACGGCACGCCTGCTGGCAGAGGCTTTAGGCTTGAGCAAAGCGCAATACGAAGTCGCCTTCCAATCCCGCTTTGGCCGCCAAGAATGGCTACAGCCCTACCTTGCCAATACGCTGGACGCCTTAGGCAAACAACAACTCAAACGCATAGACGTCGTTTGCCCCGGTTTTAGCAGCGACTGCCTGGAAACCCTGGAAGAAATCGCCATGGAAGGCAAACACTTATTCCAGTCTGTGGGCGGCGGGGATTATCACTATATCCCAGCACTCAATAGCGAGGCAGTTTGGATTGAAGCGATGCGCGATATTGCACTGGAGCATTTGCAAGGCTGGGTGAGTGATGACTTTGACTCAGTGAAGGCAGAAGCTGAAACGCAAGCGAGTAAGCAACGGGCTTTAGCAATGGGCTCTGAAAAGTAACGCCGGGCTCATCTTCATTCCACTGCCAGCCCTCGCCGATTACGCGTTATAATCGCGTTTTAACGTTTTTATCGTTCCCCTATGATCGTTATCACCGGTGGCGCAGGCATGATTGGTTCTATCATGGCCTGGCATTTGAACAACAAACTGGGTCGTCAGGACCTGGTGATTGTTGACCGCATCACGCATGAAAACCAGTGGCAAAACCTGGTACACAGGCACTATGCCGAATACTTGGATAAAGACCAGCTGTTCGACTTTCTGGAAGACAATGATGATATCACGGCGGTGATTCACATGGGCGCGATCAGCGCGACCACTGAGCGCGACTTTAACAAGCTGGTGGCGGATAACATGCATTACTCGCAGGACTTGTGGTCCTGGTGTGCCGAGTATGAAGTCCCCTTCTTTTATGCCAGCTCTGCGGCGACGTATGGCGGCGGCGAGCAAGGCTATGACGATGCCAGTATTGAGAACCTGCGTCCATTGAATGGTTACGGTTACTCCAAGCACTTTTTTGACCAGTGGGTATTACAGCAAGTGGCGCAAAAGCAGGCCACGCCACCGGCCTGGGCGGGCTTCAAGTTTTTTAATGTCTACGGGCCAAATGAATACCACAAAGAGCGCATGGCCAGCGTGGCTTACCACACCTTTAACCAGTTTAAAGAAACGGGCACCATGCGCCTGTTCAAAGGCACCAAAGCTGGCGTGGAAGATGGCATGCAATTGCGTGACTTTGTCTATGTGAAAGACGTGGCGGATGTGATGGGCTTCTTTTTAGAGGCTGCACTCAAAAACAAACCGGTTGCCAGCGCAATCTACAATATTGGCACTGGCCAGGCACGTAGCTTTAAAGACCTGGCGACGAATGTGATGACTAGCATGACGCGCGAGCCTAACATCACTTATATCGACATGCCACAAGACTTGCAGGGCAAGTATCAGTACTTCACCCAGGCCGAGATGCAGAAGCTGCGCCAGGCAGGCTATAAAAAGCCTTTCACCACGCTGGAAGAAGGCGTGAAAGATTATGTACAGAACTATTTGATGCAAGAAGACCCTTACGCATAACTGCCATCAAACACTGTGAGCGATATGAATCATATTGAATACCTTAAAGGCGAGCACGCCGCCCATGTAGCCATGTTCCAGGCGCTGGAACCCCTGTTCCCGCTCATTAGCGATGTGGGTAATTTGTTGCGTGATTGCATACAGCGTGGTGGCAAGGTGTTGCTGTGCGGTAACGGCGGCAGCGCGGCAGATAGCCAGCATATCGCTGCCGAGATCGTTGGCCGCTTTAAGAAAGAGCGCAGAGGCTTACCTTCGATTGCTTTGACTACCGACACCTCTATCCTGACCTCGGTCGGCAACGATTATGGCTATGACTATATTTTTGCCCGCCAGGTAGAAGCCTTGTGCCGACCGGAAGACATCTTGATTGGCCTGACCACCAGCGGCAACAGCGCTAACGTGGTGCGTGCCATTGAAACCGCGAACGAGATAGGCGCAACAACCATTGGTTTAACCGGCGGTAGCGGCGGCAAACTGAACGCACTTTGCACCCACAATATCGTGGTGCCTTCCAGCGTCACCGCTCGCATTCAGGAAGCGCATATTTTTATCGGCCATTGCCTGTGTGAAATTCTGGAATCCTGATGAATCCTAGCATTGCAAATCTGGTTGCCCATTTTGGCGAGCGTCCACAACACGCGCTGGTGATTGGCGATGTGATGCTGGACCGCTACCTGATGGGCGAAGTGAACCGTATTTCGCCTGAAGCGCCGGTGCCTGTGGTGCTGATCAAGTCTGAACAGCAGCGTGCAGGCGGTGCAGCGAACGTGGCAGCCAACCTCGCATTACTGGGCATACACACGCGCATGATCGGTTTGATTGGCAACGATCACGAAGGTCAGCGCTTAATGGCTGCAATGTCAGACTATGGCATTGATACGCAAGCCATGCTGACGACCCCGACGCGCCCAACCATCGCCAAAACCCGTATTCTGGGCGGTCATCAGCAAATGATGCGGCTGGATCAGGAAATCACAGGCGCGTTATCCGCCAGTGAAGCAGAACGAGTCACGCAAGCCATCGGCACTGCGCTGCAACAGCAACCCGCGTTGATTATTTTGTCTGACTACGCCAAAGGCCTGCTCACAGAGCAAATATGCCAACAAGTAATTACCTATGGACGCCAACACGGGATTCCCGTGCTCGTTGACCCTAAAGGCCGCAACTACGACAAATACCGCGGCGCAACGGCCCTGACGCCTAACAAAAAAGAAACCGCAGAAGCTTGCGACACACATCCCAATGATCCGTCATTAATCGACGAGGCACGTACACTCAAAGCCAGCCTGGCGCTGGACTTTCTCGCTGTCACCCGTGGTGAAGAAGGCATTACGCTGATCACAGAACAGACGGAGCACTTAAGTGCCACTGCTAAACAGGTATTTGATGTTTCAGGTGCAGGCGACACGGTGATTGCCACGTTGGCTGCAGGTCTGATGCATGGTTTAAGCGCACTGGATAGCCTGTCTCTGGCCAATATCGCTGCTGGCGTAGTCGTCGGCAAAGTGGGCACAGTGCCGATTACCAAAGCTGACCTGATCGATGCGATTGCCACCGCCCAAGGCAGCGAACAAGCGCATAAAGTGAGTGAATTGCCGGAGTTGTTGCACAAAGTCGCCAACTGGAAACAACAAGGCCAAAGAATTGTGTTTACCAATGGCTGCTTCGACCTGCTGCATGCCGGGCATGTGACCTATCTCGAAGGCGCAAAAAAACGCGGTGACAAGCTGATTTTAGGCTTGAATACCGATCGTTCAGTCTCAGCACTCAAAGGCCCAACCCGACCAGTGGTCAATGAAAAAGACCGTGCCCGTGTATTAGCTGCGCTGGAATCTGTTGACGCGGTGATTTTGTTCGATGAAGACACGCCGCTGGCTCTGATCAATGCCATTCAACCAAATGTGATTGCCAAGGGCAGCGACTATACCGCTGACCAGGTGGTTGGCGGTAAAGAGGTCTTGTCATGGGGCGGCGAAATTGCCCTGATAGACCTGGTAGAAGGCCGCAGCACCACTAACCTGATTAAAAAATTGCACGCATGAACAAGATTTTGGTGATGGGCCCGTCCTGGGTAGGCGACATGGTGTTGGCGCAAAGCCTGTTCAAACAACTCAAAATAGATCAGCCCGACTGTGAAATCACCGTCGCTGCACCTGCCTGGACCTTGCCCTTGCTGGAAAGAATGTCTGAGGTTGCACATGCCATCGCCCTACCCTTTAAACATGGTGACCTCGCATTACGTGAGCGTTTTAAGTTGGGGCGAGAACTCGCCAAACAAGACTTTACCCAGGCGATTTTACTCACCAACAGTCTAAAATCCGCAATTTTGCCGTGGGCCGCCAAGATTCCGGTGCGTACCGGTTTTAAAGGTGAAATGCGCTACGGCCTGGTGAATGATATGCGCGCGCTTGATAAAAGTGTGCTCAAAAAAACAGTCGAGCGCTTTGTGGCACTGGGCTTAGCCAAAAATGCAGCGCTACCTGGCTCATTACCGCAACCGGCCTTGCTTGCGGACCCCAAGCATGCAAATACCCTGTTAGCCAAACTCAACATCCCAGATACACAACAGCCAGTACTCGGCCTGTGTCCAGGTGCGGAATACGGCGAAGCCAAACGCTGGCCCGCAGAATACTATGCAGAAGTGGCTAATCACGCCTTGCAGCTAGGCTGGCAAGTCTGGTTATTTGGCTCAGAAAAAGATCAGCCAGTCACCGCCAATATCCAGCAATTAACGCAGCAATGCTGCGTAGACCTGGCTGGCCATACCAAACTGGGTGAAGCGATTGATTTAATGTCACTGTGCCACACTGTGATCAGCAATGACTCAGGCCTCATGCACGTGGCCGCGGCACTCGACAAAAAACTCATTGCTATTTACGGCTCATCTGACCCCAAACATACCCCGCCCATGCATCCTGCCGCGGTGGTGCAATACCTGGGGCTATCGTGCAGCCCCTGTTTTGAGCGTGTTTGCCCACTGGGGCATTTGAATTGCTTAAAACAAATTTCCCCCTCTACGATACTTGCCGATATTCATGTCAGCCATTAACTCATTGATCGCCAAAGCCAGGCGTTATATCGTCGTCCTGCAACCACAGCAAAGCATCGCCCTTCTGGTCACATTATCTGCGCTGGTCGCCTGGCGGATTACTTATCTACAACATGGCTGGGTCAACGACGACTCCCTGCTTTACTTTGAAGTCGCCCGCCTGCTCGCAGACGAGCAATGGCAAGCTGCTTACAAACTATTCCCCTGGCTGTTTTATCCGGCACTGCTTGCAGGTGGCCATCTCGCCAGTGGCTTAGACATCCACACCACAGCCCAAGTGATTAATATCGCCTTTTTTACTCTGTTTAGCTGGGGATTTGCCTTACTAATACTGCAAGCGGGCGGGACAATCAGAACCATGTGGTGGGGCGGGCTGCTACTGCTTTCTACACAGTATATCGTTGGCGACATTTTAGGCATGCTGCTACGTGACGAAGGCTTCTGGGCGGGCCTGACTTGGGCGCTGCTGTTTATGCTGCGCTACATGCAACGTGGCAAAGTGCCAGATGCTTATTACTTCCAGATGGCAATCATGGCAGCCATGCTATTCCGTCTGGAAGCCATTGTCTACTTTATATTGCCACTGTCCATTTTGGCAAATCATGCGCTGCCGCTTCGACAACGACTATACAAGACTACACATGGTATCAGCATCCCACTGTGCGGAGGACTGCTGATCAGTGCCGCCGTCATTGTCGGCATGGTTGAGATTACGCATCTTGGACGCCTGCAAGAGATTATTTACCTGCTAAAACAGGGCTTTATCGAGCGTCTGCAATTCATCCAGAGCAAAGCCGACCTGATGGGAAAACAAGTTCTTGGACATCACCTGGCCAATTACAGCAACTTTGCTATCTGGAGTGTGCTGATCCTGATTACACTGAATAAAACCTTGAAAGTAGCGGGTTGGCCAGTGCTATTGGCATTGATTGTCGGTAAAAAAGCCTGGTGCCATATGCATCACCAGGCACGTCTCCTGTTCAGTCTGCAGCTCGCGGTGGGCTTTATCACCAGCGTGCTGATCATCATCAATGCGTTTGTTCTATCTAGCCGCTATGTGATTGCTTCAGGCATCGTTATGCTGGTCATCGCTGCCTTTTGCGCTGAATACCTTTACAAAAAGGCAACACCATGGGCAAAGCGGGGACTAGTTTTATTACTGACCGGGATGCTGTTTGCCAACCTTTATGACTTCGGCAAAATAGACCTGGACAGGCGTGCTGTAGAATATCTGCAGACCATTAGTACGCCTGCGCAGCCGGTTTTATACGATACAGAAAATGCGAGATTCTATGCACATCAACCATTTTTAGAGCGTATACCCGCCCCTAAGCTGGTTGAGTCACTGCTGGCAAACGGAAAAATTTCAGACTACCACTACCTCATGATCAGCATAGCCGATGACCATGCGGCCTATGAGCAAGCTGTGCGCCAAAAACTGGACTCAGAGTTTGAACATATTCACACCCTGTATGGCTGGAAGAAAAAAACCAAAGTCCTGGTGTATCGCAAGCGATTGAGTCCACCCAGCTGACTTGAGCGCTTACTTAGTGTCCCAACACTTGCGTACCAGCGACTGCTCAACCAAGTAGCTCAGCAGTCACCGCCAACGTTGCTGTCGCGCGGGCATCGTCATCCAAACGACGCAGAGAAGCGCCCCACCACAGATTCAACAAAGCATTTTTCGCCAGCTTAAAGCTCGCGCGGGCCCGTTGCCTCAATGCAATGCGCAGCACATCGTCAGGATGATAGCGTTTTTTAAAAAACAGATACTGCCCCTGTCGTTTACGCATCCACTTTGAGAAGCTGGCAGCCTGTTTTTCACTCGCGCCCCCGATGTGATGCACCGCCAGCGTCTCATCAAATCCAATCGGGCCGAGTTCTGCACGGATGCGCCAGCAGATATCGGCGTCTTCTCCATACATAAAATAGTCGCTATCAAAACCATTGATGCGTAAATAGTCCTGACGTCGCAACATCATGCATGCGCCCAACACCCATGCAACCGTCCCTGCCAGCCTGGAAAAATCTGTTTTTTTACACAGTGCTTGCGAAGGGTATCGTTGACGCGGATAGACAAGTTTATGTTTTGAAGACTCAACAATCAAAGGCGCCAGCATCGCGTCATTACCTGCATAGAAGCGGTCGATATAGCGCCGCAGTAATGTCGTCTCCGGCAAGGTGGTATCAGGATTCAGAATCAACAGTAATTCGGCATTGGCATATTCTGCTGCCAGGTTATTGGCGCGGCCAAATCCTAGATTTTCATCGCTAAAAACACAGCGCACCCGCGGTCCACATAGCGCTTGCAACTGCTGCCGCTGCCCCGCGTCTCCCGAGTTATCCACAATAATCACCTCATAAACCACATCCTGCTGAGAGGCCAGTGATTGTAGACAACGCTGCAACTCGGCCACGGTATGATAGTTCACCATCAGTATTGAAACTTCAGGCTGCAAAGACATGCTTTCCTCCATTACATCTGCACTCCTGCTTGTCGTTTGCGTTGAAACTTCGCATCCAGTTGATGTGCGCGGCGCACAACCGCCTGCAAAAAGCGGCGCTGTTTCATAATCTGGGACAATGGCTGTTGATAATAGCTTTTGAGAAAGCGCAGGACATCACGTGTGGTCAGACCAATATGCAGGGCCGAAAAATACAATCCAGCCAAATCTTTCAGACGTTTTTCAGCAGGTAATTGTGTATGCATTTCGACGCGGTGCAAATCCATCAAATGCAGTTGCGGATAAGGTGTAGACAGTGCGGATTTCTGCAAAGCAAAATGACACAGGTAGAAATCCCTGTGCCACATACCATGACCATGAAAACGGCGAGCCAACTCTGCGACACTGACAATCAACTGGCGCTTAAGTTGTAATGGTGGCGGCTGTGTTAACCAGGACTCACATAAGGTTTCCAGAGTCACAATATCACCCAGGTCGCGGGTGACGACAAAAGATTGCTTATGCGCGGGATGACAGCCGCGCTCACCATAGGCCAGCAAGGGTGTCGTGGCAATGCCAATAGCATTGAGCTGCTGTATGGCCTGCCATTCATTGCGCGCGCCCAATACCGGCCACTTCAGGCTGAGCAGGTTCTTTAAAATCTCACCCCAGCCAACGCCATAATGTTTTTTAATAAAAACAGACTCGCCACCCAGTGTGACTTTGTGAGTTTGCCTATCTTTGACCGAGCGAAACACCTCACCCTGCAATGCCATAAAATCATCAAATCGATTGATTTCTGGCGTGTAACCTGGCTCTAAATGCACCTCAGGCTGTGATGGTAAAGATTGGGTATCAGTCATTCGTCTTCAGGCAGATGGCCCATGCAAGTAACCAATGGTTGAGAAAATACGCGGGCCACAACGCTGCGCTTTGGCAGAGGCTTGCTGATAACCCTGCATCACCTCTTGCCAAAATGTGGCATCCAATGCGGACATGTCTGCCTGGTATTTGCCTAAGCGTGCAAAACTGCGGATACGCGTGGCACACATGAGTGACCAGGGGTAAATGGTCATATCAGACACATCAATCAAACCAAATTCGTCATTGGGCATGAGTAATACATTGCCGCTGTGCAAAGAGTGGAAATGCACCCCTTTATCATGCAGTGTTGCTAGAAAATTGCCTAGCTTGCTGGCTAATGGATACAGCCTTGGCAAGTCATTGGCAATTAGTTGGCGCAAGGTCTGACCCGCCAGCGGTTGATAAATGACCGCCGTATGTCCAGCTTGCGGCAAATGATACAAAGACTTCATCGTCACCGTTGGAATCTGCAACTGCTGCAAGCGTTGCGCATTGCGGTAAAAACGCCTGGCATGCGAATACAGTCGCGCACCACTCAACACCCTGCGGGCACGAAAAATCTTGAGAAAATCACCATTGGGTAATTGAATCACTTTGGGGCCGCGCGGATCCTGTTCAATGATGATGCCGTCACGACCAGCGTGCTGCAACTCACCATCAGTTAGCAACTGGCTAGGCGTGTGGAGAAAACTCAGCATAGTGATACCTGTCACAGGGCATGCATATGCGGCACGACGGTCACATCATGCGCGCTACAATATGCCTGCCAATCCGGCATATCGGTCCAGTCACTCAAAAACACAAAATCCAGCCCTGCCCCGGTGGATGCCTGGTGATCAAAGCGGCTATCGCCAATAAACAAGGCTGGGAACTGTATGCTGCCGTCGGCAATCAGGCTTGCCAGGTGTTCGTTCTTTTTGGTGGGGCCGCCATAGATACCGAGTTCAAATAAATGATCGAGATGACGGCGAGGAAAAATCTGCCGTAGCTCTTCCTGATCGCCACCCGACATTAGCATCCACTTGGCTTGTGACGTCTTTTGCTTTAAATCCATTAACGCCGGGGCAACCTCGCACTGCATTAAGGTTTCATCCAGAATTTCGGTAAACGTCTCCATAAACGCCTGAAATAATTCTGGCGTCAGTGGCTGCTTAATGATCTCGGTGATGTAATAACGGATCTTGTCATTACGCGGAATGCTGCCCAGTTTGATGTGGTAATCGACAAAGGCTTGCGCTTGCGCATCGCTACCGCCCATGCGTTTGGCGGTATTGTAATAAGCATCGACTTTGGTCTGGTTGCTGTTGAGGACGACGCCATCGCAATCCAAAACGATGGTTTTATAAATGGAAAGGTCTGGGCGCTGGGACATAGGCTGGCTAATAAAAAAGGCTTGTATTGCTACAAGCCCTCATTATAGACGATTTGCGTCAGTGATTTGATTATTTAGCCGCCACAATCGCTGAGGCTTCTTTCGCCAATTTAGTGATGTGCGCCCAGTCTTTGTTTGCGACTGCATCTGCAGGCGTCAACCAGGTACCGCCACACACAACCACGTTAGGCAAGGCCAGGAAGTTAGGTGCACTTTCTACACTGACGCCACCTGTTGGGCAGAATTTCACGTCTGCAAACGGGCCAGCAAAGCCCTTAAGCAGATTAATGCCACCCACAGCCACGGCAGGGAAAAGCTTCAAAAAGTAGTAATCATCGGCATTCGCCATCATGATTTCTGAGCCGGTAGACACGCCTGGCAGCAACGGCAAACCAATTTTACGCGCAAACTGACCCAACTCAGTAGTGTAGCCTGGGCTTACCGCAAACTGGCAACCGACATCTTTAGACGCTTGCGCATCTTTGAGGTTACGCACAGTGCCTGAACCCAAAATCGCATCAGGTACGTGCTTGGCAATTTGTTCCATGGCTTGCAAGGCAACTGGTGAGCGCAATGTCACCTCCAGCACCTTAACGCCACCTTCAAGCAAGGCTTCTGCCATTGGCACGGCATCTTCCACTTTGTTGATGACAATCACCGGAATCACCGGGCCATGGTTAGCTAACTCTAATGTGCTCATGTTATGAATATTGACCTAATAAATAAAAAAATTGTTTTTTAATTGCTTATTTCATGTGAATGAAGATTGCTAAGCAAGACTAGGCGCAGAAGCGCAGACAGTACGAATAGTACGGCAAGCGAACTGCAACGACGTATGCGACGCAATGTGCATTTACAACCAGGTAACTGCGCCTTCTTCGGCTGATAGCACATTCCTGCGCATGCCACCAAACAGCTCGCGGCCCATGCCATGTGCGTTGTGATGACGTTTGGCATCGCTCAACTCTTCAGCTTCACGCTCAGCCCAGGTGTCTTCATCCACCAATACGTTCAACTGGCCTACTGTGCCGTTGAGGCGAATAATGTCGCCATTGCGGATTTTGGAAATGGCACCGCCGGCACTGGCTTCAGGGCTCAGGTGAATCGCCGCCGGAATCTTGCCGGAAGCGCCACTCATGCGACCATCAGTCACAATCGCGACACGGAAACCTTTGTTTTGCAACACAGCCAGTGGCGGTGTCAGTTTATGTAACTCAGGCATACCATTGGCTTTAGGACCCTGGAAGCGCACCACGGCAATAAAGTCTCTTTCGAGCTCGCCACGGTCAAAGGCTGCCAGCAACTCTTCTTGCGCATCAAACACAATCGCAGGGGCTTCAATGATGTGACGGTCTTCAGGCACCGCAGAAATCTTGATCACGCTACGACCCAAGTTACCCTTGAGCAAACGCAAGCCACCAGATTCGTTAAACGGATGTGCAGCCGTACGTACGATGGTTTCATCGCCGCTTTCTGCTGGATAATCGGTCCACACCAGTTTATCCGCTGTTTTTTCTGGTTTTTTACCGTAGTCACGCATGCCACCACCGCTCACGGTGAACACATCCGGATACATATAACCACCTTCGATCAGCTCGCGGATCACGAAACCAGGGCCGCCAGCGGTCTGGAATTCGTTGACGTCGGCTTTACCATTCGGGTAAACGCTAGCCAGCAAAGGCGTTGCCTTAGCCAGATAGTGGAAGTCGGTCCAGTCAATGATAATGCCCGCGGCACGCGCCACCGCTACCCAGTGAATCAGATGGTTGGTTGAGCCACCGGTCGCCAGCAACGCCACCATGGCATTCACAATGACATGCTCGTCAACCAGACGGCCAATCGGCACAAATTTTTCTTTTTTAGCGTTTTGCACCACCAGGCGCACCGCTTCACGTGTTAAATCTTCACGCATGCCATCATGTGGATGGATAAATGCGGCACCAGGTACATGCAAGCCCATGGCTTCCAGCAACATCTGGTTACTGTTGGCCGTGCCGTAGAAGGTACAGGTGCCTGCGCCGTGATAAGCAGCAGACTCACTCGCCAGCAATTCTTCGCGGTCACACAGGCCTTGCGCATATTTTTCGCGCACTTTGGATTTTGAAGTGTTATCAATACCAGTACTCATCGGGCCCGCTGGCACGAACACACAGGGCAAGTGACCAAAATGCAGGGCACCGATCAACAAGCCCGGCACAATTTTGTCGCAGACGCCCAGCAACAAGGCGGCATCAAATACATCATGAGATAAGGCGACTGCCGTACTCATGGCAATGGTGTCGCGGCTAAACAGGCTGAGTTCCATGCCTGGCTCGCCTTGCGTGATGCCATCACACATGGCTGGCACACCGCCAGCAACCTGCACGGTGGCCCCTAATTTACGCGCTTCATCACGAATAATATCCGGATAGTTGACGTAAGGCTGATGCGCAGACAGCATCTCGTTATACGCCGTGACAATACCCACATGGGTTGGCTTTTCGGCATAAATCTTGAACTTGTCGTTTGCTGGCATGGCCGCAAATGCGTGCGCCACGTTGGCACAGCCCAGACGATCCGGGCCCTTTTCGCGGTTCAGGTAATCATCAATACGCTGCAGATATGCCTTACGTGTCGGGCGGCTGCGCTCGATGATGCGTTCTGTTACTTCGATGTGAGATTGTTTCATTGACTATCGCTCAACTGTGTTTTAACTACCTGATGAACTATCCTGGTGAACTGCTTTGAACTTGCTATTTAGTCACAGTTTAGGGTCGTAATATATATGAATCCAAACAGGTTCCCTAACTACGATTATCGCCAAACTGGTGCATCACGTCAAACTGAATTACCAAGTTTGATGGTTTTTTTAGACGATTCAATGACTTAAAACAATATAAACCGTTTGCTAGCACTCGCTTGAGGCCCTTGCCTCAAGCGAGGGTTCAGGCGGACTTGGTGACCAGAATATCTTCCAGCATCAGGTATTCAAGATCGCAACCATAAAACATATTCAAGGCATCGGTTGGACTGCAAATCATGGGCTCGCCACGACGGTTAAGCGAAGTATTCAACACCACGCCATTGCCGCGCAACTGCTCCAGATGCTCAATCAGCGCGTAATAGCGTGGATTGGTGGCTTTAGTCACCACTTGCGCGCGCGCCGTGCCGTCTTCGTGCACCACTTCCGGAATACGCGCCTTCCAGGCCGGATTGACGTCAAAGGTAAACGTCATATAAGGGGCTGGATGTTCAGTTTGCAGAATATCCACCGCCACGCGATCCAGCATACTTGGGCAAAATGGCCGCCAGCGCTCACGGTATTTAATCTGCGCATTGATGCGGTCAGCCACGCCTGGAAAGCTCGGGTCACCCAGAATGCTGCGGCAACCCAGGGAGCGTGGACCAAACTCCATGCGGCCCTGAAACCAGGCCAAGGGATTGCCCGCTGCCAGCAACTCTGCCGCTTTGCGTGGGCCGTCTTCAACACGTGTGAAAGTCGGCTTGGCTGGATGTGCCTGACAAGCCGCGATACACTCTTCGTTGCTATAAGCGGGCCCCAGGTAAGCGTGCTCCATTTTCTGGATGGTTTCACCTGCCAGATGCGCGGCATAGGTCGCAGCGCCTAGGCTGGTCCCGTTATCGCCGGAGGCAGGCTGCACAAATAATTCTTTCACGTGCGGCAAGGCAATAATGCGCTGGTTAAGCTTCACATTGAGCGCCACCCCACCCGCCATCACAATCTTGCCAGTCTCGCGGAGAATATCGCCCAGGTAATATTCAATCATTTGCAGCGCAATGTCCTCCAGTAGCTGCTGTATGCTGGCCGCGTAATGAATATACGGGTCGTCAATTTCGTCACCTTCACGCTTGGGGCCCAACCATTCAATCAGTTTAGGCGTGAAATAATAGCCTTTGCCGTTTTCTTTATAACGACGCAAACCGACCACATTCACATATTCAGTGTTAATGATCAGCTCGCCGTTTTCAAATTTGGCCAGGCGGCTTAAATCATATTTTTTCGGGTCGCCATACGGCGCCATGCCCATGACTTTAAATTCGCCATCCAGCATCTCGAAGCCTAAGTATTCAGTGATGGCGCCATACAGGCCACCCAATGAATCAGGGTCATAGAATTCTTTTATTTTGTGGATCTTGCCGTTTTCGCCATAACCAAAAAAGGTAGTAGCGTATTCGCCCTTGCCATCAATGCCGACGATGGCCGTTTTTTCTTTAAAGCCACTCAAATGGTAAGCACTGGAGGCATGGGCCAGATGGTGTTCCACCGGCACATATTTGGCTTTGGTCAGGCCAAGCTCCGTCATGAGTTTGAGCGATTTGTCGCGGTTGCGGCGGAAACGGCGGTTACCGTTAAAAATTGCATCTAACGCGCGATCAGGGGCGTACCAGTAACGCTTGGCATAATGCCAGCGCGCAGCCGAGGTCAGTGGAATTTCACCATAAGGGAACGCCACCACTTCGACCTGGTCCGGCGTAATACCTGCCTGTTTCATACAGAACTTGGCGGCTTCGTAAGGCCAGTGATTTTTGGCGTGCTTGTCGCGAATAAAACGCTCTTCTTCTGCCGCAGCAATAATCTTGCCGTCCACCAAAATGGCAGCAGAAGCGTCATGCCCCAAGGCACCGGATAAACCTAAAACAATCATGCAGAAACTCGCGTAATGATCAAATCGAAATAATTAAAGGGAAATGCCCACCAGTCATAGGGCAATGCCCGCAAGTCTGAGTGGCGTATGGTCCTGATATATCAGGCTAAACGACTTTACCAGCGCATTATACAGGGAAGTATCGGCTTGCCAATTTTGCAGCAGGCGGCGGATATCTTTGGCATGTGCGCGCAAGGCCATTTGCGTGCGGCGATGTTGCTGCATGCTATCTAAATCAATCACCACAATTTCGCCCTGATCTGTGATTTGCAGATTGCTGGCTTTCATATCGCCATGTGACACCTTGAGCAAATACCATTGATAGCAAAGCGTCACTAATTGGTGGATTACCTGCTCACGCTGAGCGCGATCTGCACACTGCTGAAAAAAGGTCAGCGCGTCTGGCCATGGGCTATAAGCAGAGACAAAATAAGCACGCCCACGCATGCCACAATAGCGCTGCTCATACATCAGCAATGGCTGCGGCGTCAGCATGCCGTAATACTGCAAGCGATGCGCATTGCGCCACGAGGCGGCGGCCCGGCTAGGGCGCCAGGCACGGCTTACGCCATGCAACCAGTCTTTGATGTTATAACGCTTGATGACCACAGACTGGTCTTGTAGATGCGTATGCACCACCGTGCAAGTATTGCCGGGCTTGAGCACCTCACCAACATGCATGGCCACTTCCAGCGCGGGCAAGTCGGTCATGTGTAATCCACCTGCGCTACTCACTGCCTGCGCGCTTTGCCCGGTCTGTTGCCAGGTCACATCACTACAAGTACGGAAAATTTTGCGCGTGACATAGCGCTCAACCTCTTGCGCTTTCATTTGCTTGGCCCAGGCCAATAATGTCGCAGGCAGCAAAGTAGCTTGCCAACCGCGTGCCGCGTCATAGGCCGCCAGCAATGTCGCCACCCAGGCATGCTGATCCAGCACCTGTATTTTTGAAATCAACTCGGCCAGTTGCCGATACGCCTGACGCTTGCTCAAGCGTGCTTGCTGAATGCCATCGCCATCCAGCGACCACACTTGGTCATCCACCACCAAAAAGTTCTTCAGATGCAAATCGGTTTGTATCAACCCGGCAGCATGTTGTGCCGCCAACGTTTGCACCAGTTGCTTGAGCAATGCCAAGCCTTGCGCAGATGGCAACGATTGGTACAACACATCCGCATTATCGGCTGACGCAATCGCCGCATAAATCAAGACACGGGCGCGCTGGTCAGCAGACTCGCCTTGCCATAGCAAGGCGGGCGTTGCCAAGCCCACCTGCGTCAGCCAATGCACGCCTTGCGCATCACGCGCGGCATATTTTTCTGCCTGCGCACCGAGGAACACCTTGGCGAACACGGCCTGGCCAGACCATTGTGCACGAAATACCCAACGTCGCTGCGGCAATACACGCACCGCAGCCAAGCCGGTCAACGCTGTCTGGTCGGACAGGACAATCGCACCTGTCGCGCGATCTACAACCTCACACTGGGCTGGCGCGATGGTCGCGTCATGCGTTGCCACCATTAGCGGGACTTCCACCACTGCGTCAGCTGTTGCAGCCAGTTGCCGTGGCCTGAGAATAACTTTTTCGCCCGTTTATCGCGTTTTTTCATCATTTTTTTCACTTGCGATTTGGTCGCTGCATCGTCATGCGGCCTCGCCACATATAAAGTATGCCGCGAATCACCCTGCTCGTTAGGGATGGGTAAGGCTTGATAGTAATACAGCGCAATCGAGCGGCGTGTCACGCCTTCTGGCGTGGTTAATGGGTCAGGATGACCATGAAAGCTGTCGGCATCGGTATTAAAAATCACGCAGCGGTTAAATAACGGCGCGACCTGTTGCTGCCTTGCCTGCATTTGCCTGTCCCATAGCTCTAAATTACCGCCGTACTCCGGCAACCAGTCATGATTTAAATACACCAGCATATTCACACGGCGGTAGAGCTGTAAGCCTTCATTCACCTGAAAATCGGCATGAATACCCAGCAAGCCACCAGCCGAGGTTTCATGCAAACCGCCGCCAGCAAAATACGGGTCAGGCAATAGCCCTTTCA
>CAYPZE010000013.1:0-7766 GCA_964415305.1 uncultured Methylotenera sp. | reverse complement strand
TTCATGCCCGTTAACGCCTCAATAAACTGCAGCATCGGTGCAGAATTGAATAGGGCAAACGCCGCACGCAGGGTTTCGTCACAGTCATACGGTGAAATCTGCCGCTTGTGCGTGCCGCCATAGCCTTTTTCATAAACCTTGTCATGCGCCTTAGGGTCTTGCGGAAAATGATCCAGCAACAACTGCGTAAACGCCGTCGGGAAAATATTGTCGATGACCGCGTGCGGAAAAGGCTGCGCCTGCGCATAATCTTCTGCCAGCAAGCTACCTATATCCTTGGCCTGGCGCGCATCCAGCGCAAAGCCATGCGCCATTTCAATCGGTAATACCCCATCAGACATCGTCATTTTGTCGTTTCCTGCTGTGACTGTAATTGTTTAAGCATGGCCTGTTTGCGCTGCAAACGGCGGTTTTGTGCTGTGTAGCCACTGACCAGACCAACGGTGCCGGCCTCCACATGGTCAAGATAGCGGAACAACCTGGCGGGAGACATGCGCTCAATCACATAGCCTTGCGCCGCCAGCTTGTCTTGCAGCACATAGCCTGGAATTTGCTGCTCCATATAAAAACGATACCCTAGCTTTTTCATCAGAGCGACGTTCCACAAGGCAAAAAAGCTCTTGATATAGGGCTCGATATAAGGCCGCGCCTGGCGTGCAGGCAGGCCAAGTTGCTGTTTGAGGCGGCGGCTATGGTATTTAAAAAAGCCGGTAAATGCACGCCAGAACAAGCGCACATGTCCACGGTTGAGCTGATGCAAACAGCCAATGGCCGCAATATTGGACTGACGCTGCATACGTTGCAAACACTCAATAAAAATCTGCGGCTCGTAAATAAAGGTGTCTGTGTGCATTAAAAACAGGTAATCGGTCTTGATCGCCGCCAGAATCAAATCCAGACCTTCACCATGGGCGGTAAAGCCCTGCTCTTTACCTGGCGACGGGCGTTCGATTAAATGTATCCAATCCAAGCTACGCAAATACTCGGTGCTGTCATCGGCAGAATCATTATCCACCACCCACACCTCCACCGCGTTGGCATCCAGCGCCCCGCTCTCCAAGTGGCTTTTGATAAAACTTAAGCAGGTACGGGTCAAATCCAGCGTTTTGTAATTCACCAGCCCGATACTAAATCTTGGTAAAGTATGTGTCATAAACAGGGTTATCCGTTAACGCTTGCTACGTGTGGTAATACGTTTGAGTGACTGGCGCTCACACCAGTTTAAAGGCCGGGCAAACGCATCGGCATGCAAATACTGTTTAAAAAAATACAGGCGATCGCGGTCAGCCAAGCCCTCGGTATGGCGATGCAGTGCCGCCAGGTCAAACCGGGCACGGCGCCAGGCGCCCAGGCTTTGCCTGGCTTTTTCCAGGTCAATCAGCGCCACTTGCGGCACTGCATCCGCCAGGCGAACAAAAATATGTTTGGGATACAAGGCGCGGTGCACCCAGCCCAGATTATGAAAACGCCGGATTTGCCGGGCAACGGCACGCAGCAGCCGTCTGCGCTCTACAGCAGGCTGGCTCAGTATGGTCGGCAGCAAGTGCTCCAGATCGACAAAGCCATGCAAATTCTCAGTCACCAGAATCGCGCGCTGATTGCCCTGGTGTAAGGACTCGGCATACATCAACACTTTAGGTGCTGGAATCCCAGCCTTGGCCAAGGCCTGCAAACGCTCAAACTCACGCCGGAATGTTGGCTCGCCTGACAGCGGATGGCGCAAGGTACGGCGGCCATGATTCTGCTGTTTTTTCACAAACAGCGCCAGTGCAGGCTGATCTTCAACAGCCAGCACCAGCTTGCCGACGCCGCTCCAGCCGCCTCGACGCTCATTCGGCGGCTCAAACCAGGCGATGTCACGTGACCACCAGGCTTCAAAAGCGTCCAGCCCATGCTGCTGCAAGGCGGCCTGCCAGGCTGGATCTTGATAATGCGTCAAGGAATGTTCCAAAATAAATTGTGCTGAAATAATTGAGGCCAATGCAGGTTTTTAAACCGCAGTTTGTTAACATAAGGGCTAATCCTAAATTTTAACAGAATGCGTTTATAAATTAGTCTCATGCTGCTGTTTTTCTGCAAAGCCATCGCCTGCCTGCCATTGTCCTGGGTACATAGATTGGGCATTTTTTTCGGCTATCTGTCTTATTGTTTCGACCCCAAAAGCAATCGGATTGCGCTGGCGAATATACAACAAAGCGGCTTAGCTGCTGACGACATTGAGGCGCAACGTTTGGTCAAAACCAGCCGTCTGGAAGCAGGCAAGGCCATTCTTGAAACATTATTCATCTGGGGCAAGCCATCGTCCAAGCTGTTGCCTTTGATACAGCAAGTGCATGGCTGGCACCATATTGTTGAGGCGCAGGCACAAAGCAAAGGCCTGATTTTTCTCACCCCGCACCTGGGCTGTTTTGAAATCACGTCGATTTATTATGGCGCGCGCGCGCCGATCACCGTGCTTTACCGACCGCCCAAACTGCAGTGGTTAAGTCAATTGGTGGTTGAAGGCAGGCAAAAAGGCCAGGTGGAGATGGCGCCAGCCAATGCCAGTGGGGTGAAAAAGTTGCTACAAGCATTGAAATCAGGCCAGGCCATCGGCATTTTGCCAGATCAGATCCCTAGACAGGGCGAAGGCGAATGGGCCGATTTTTTTGGCAAACCGGCCTACACCATGGGTTTAGCCAGCAAGCTGGCCAGCAAGGCAGATGCGGTGATTATCATGGCGTTTGGCGAGCGGCTGCCCGCTGGCAAAGGGTTTGATATCCACCTGACGCGGGTAGATGACATTGGCACACCAGCACAATTGAACCAGGCGATTGAGCGCCAGGTCGCCGCATGCCCCAGCCAGTATTTATGGCAGTACAACCGCTACAAGCAGCGTCGCTACGCCCTGCACAAACTGGAAAAAAGCCAACCAGACCAGGTTGAGCGCTAAGCGCCTAGCGAGCAATTGGCTAAGCCAGGCCTTGGATCCAGCGGCTATAGACTGTATCGGCCACGCGGTGCAACACTTCGCAATCGGCCTCAACCGCTGCCAGCATGGTATCCGCGGACTGCACCGCTGGGCTACTGGCCGAGCTGGCAATATCACTCTGCCATTGCTCGGTCCAGATTTTCACCATGGCTGGCGTCATTTCAATATGGCATTGCAAGCCGATATGCTTACCCATGACATAAGCCTGGTTCGCGCAATAGGGGCTGGATAACACATGCGTGGCGCCCGCTGGCACGGTAAACGTTTCCCCATGCCAATGAAAGCTGTTAAACCCTTGCAAGTCTCCAAACCAGTCACGCGCCAGCGCATGATCTGCCACCTTGACCTCGCCCCAACCAATTTCTTTGACCGGATTTTTGCTGACAACGCCACCCAGCGCCTTGCTGATTAGCTGTCCGCCCAGGCAGTGGCCAAGTAAAGGTACATCTTTATCCACTGACTGCCGAATCAATTGCAGCAAGGGTGGAATCCATGGCAAATCATCGTTCACGCTCATCGGCCCACCCATCAGTACCACGCCACTGTAATCCTCTACAGACGTGGGCACTGTCTCGCCTTTATCAATGCGCACTTCGCACCACGGAATAGCATGTCGCGCCAAAAAAGTGCCCAAATAACCAGCACCCTCGCAGCAAGCGTGCCTGAATATCACTACCGGTTTCATGATTTACCTTACCAAACTGACTTCCTGATATTGCCCTAGCAAGATTCCGTCCAACGTATACGGTCCAATCGCATAACGAATCAGGCGCAAGGTCGGAAACCCCACGTGAGCGGTCATGCGCCGTACCTGGCGGTTCTTGCCTTCGCTAATCTTAAGCTCCAGCCAGGTGGTCGGGATATGTTTGCGTTCACGAATCGGTGGCACGCGCTGCCACAATTGGTCAGGTTCAGCGATGATGCTGACCTGCGCAGGCTGCGTGACAAAGTCACCCAGGTCCACGCCCTGTTGTAGTGGCATCAAATCTGCTTGTGTAGGCACACCTTCAACTTGTGCCCAATAGGTTTTGATCTGTTTATGCTTGGGATGACTTAAACGATGTTGCAATGCACCATCATCGGTTAAAATAAGCAATCCTTCGGAGTCAGTATCTAACCGCCCGGCTGCGTAGACGTTGGGAATCGGAATATAGTCTTTGAGCGTTGCGTGTTTTTCATGCGCAGTGAATTGGCACACGACGTTAAAAGGTTTGTTAAACAGTAATAACATGGAAAGCGCTATGTCTAAAATCAAGGTGCCAGCCAATGGCAGCAAAATCATTGTCAATGCTGATAATACCCTAAATGTTCCAGACAACCCTATTATCCCGTTTATCGAGGGTGACGGGATTGGTATCGACATCACTCCCCCTATGATTAAAGTGGTAGATACTGCGGTTGAGAAAGCCTACGGAGGTAAGCGTAAAATTTCCTGGATGGAAGTCTATGCCGGTGAAAAATCCACCACCGTCTACGAAAAAGACACCTGGCTGTCCGACGAAACCATGGCTGCCTTGAAAGAGTACGTCATTTCGATCAAAGGCCCGCTGACGACGCCAGTCGGTGGCGGCATCCGTTCATTGAACGTGACCCTGCGCCAGGAGCTGGACTTATACGTCTGTTTGCGCCCTATTCAGTACTTCACTGGCGTGCCTAGCCCGGTCAAACACCCGGAAAAAACCGACATGGTGATTTTCCGTGAAAATACGGAAGACATTTACGCCGGGATTGAATGGGCTGCAGGTACCGAGGAAGTGAAAAAAGTCATCAACTTTTTGAGCGATATGGGCGTACGCAAAAAAATCCGCTTTCCAGAAGCGTCTTCTATCGGCATCAAACCTGTGTCTATCGACGGCAGCAAGCGCTTAATCCGTAAGGCGATTCAATACGCGATTGATAACAACCGCAAATCGGTGACCATCACCCACAAAGGCAACATCATGAAGTTCACCGAAGGTGGCTTCCGTGACTGGGGGTATCAACTGGCCAAAGAAGAGTTTGGCGCCGAGCTGATTGACGGCGGCCCATGGTGCAAACTGCCTAACGGCATCATCATTAAAGACTGTATCGCAGATGCTTTCTTGCAAGAGATTTTGCTGCACCCGGAAGATTATGATGTCGTTGCCGCCTTGAACCTCAATGGCGACTATATGAGTGATGCGCTGGCAGCCCAAGTTGGTGGTATCGGTATTGCGCCCGGCGCTAACTTGAGCGACACCATCGCCATGTTTGAAGCCACCCACGGCACGGCGCCGAAAATCGCCGGTAAAAACCTGGCTAACCCAAGCTCACTAATTTTATCTGCCGAAATGATGTTGCGCCATATGGGTTGGGTAGAAGCGGCAGACCTGGTGCTCAATGGCGTGGCCAAAGCGATTGCCAGCAAGCGCGTGACTGGTGACTTTAGCAGCCAGATGGAAGGCGCCACACAAGTCGGCACGGCTGAATTTGGTGATGAAATCATCAAACAAATGGCCTGAGTTCAAGCCACTGTCTTGAACTAGACGATAAAAAAACGGCTCGCATTTGCGAGCCGTTTTGTATTTTTTACCCCTAAAACAAAATTATGCTTTTTGTATGTTTGAGGCCTGTTTCCCTTTTGGACCTTCAGTCACATCAAAGGATACACGTTGGCCTTCTTTCAAGCTCTTATAACCAGATTCAACGATTGCGGAGAAGTGCGCGAACAAATCGTCACCGCCGTCATCGGGAGTAATGAATCCAAAGCCCTTAGAGTCGTTAAACCACTTTACGGTACCTGTTGCCATTTTACTTCCTTACTTTTTTACTTAACAGGGAGGCGCCCCAAAAGTTTGTCTCAAGTACTCCAGTCGCAATAAACAAGCTTTGCTTTACTTAAAGACGGCTACAAAAAACCTGAACCCAAACGCCTTAAAGATTTATAATTTAGCATTATTTAAATGTCAAGGCTAATTTTGTATCTTTTAACGAAAGCTAAAAAATCTCATTAAAATTTGTATAAATGCTGCATGAGAGCCCGTCTTTTCTACGATTTGAATCTATGAAGCGCCACGTATACTCCAGTAAAAAGGTGAGTTGTATCAGTAATTAACGGACCTATTTCACTGTTTGGACGACGTATTTAAAGACATCTATGGCAACACTGGAAAGTTCAAAAAAACTGGGCGGTATGGCGCGCATGCTAGTGCAGTCTTCGCTCATGGGCGAAGATGACGCAGCGGCGTTGCAAGAGAAATGCCACGCGCAGAAGATCAGCTTTTTGGCCGCCACCTTGGCACAAAAAAAGATTTCTGCCAAAGATATTGCGCAAACGGCTTCACAAGCATTCGGCTTTCCCTTTTTCGACCTCAATGCATTAGACCAGGACTCTCTGCCAGACAAAACCATAGACATCAAACTGATGCAATCGCATCGCGTATTGCTACTGCAACAAAAAAGCAATGTCGCTTACATTGCCATCTCCGACCCGACCAACCTGCACGCCTTGGACACCATACAGTTTCAGATGGGGGCAACTTTGTTTCCAGTGGTGGTGGAGGATGACAAACTCGGTAAATGGATAGAAAAAATTGTCGACGCCAAAGACACAAGCATGTCTAACCTCAACGCAGGCGGTGATGACTTTGACCTAGGCTTGGAAGACGCTGGCGAAGAGCAGGAAGCAGAAGTTTTGCAAGAAGTCGATGATGCGCCGGTCGTCAAGTTTTTGCAAAAAATATTACTGGATGCCATCAATATGGGTGCATCTGACTTGCACTTTGAGCCTTACGAGAAGTTTTATCGCATTCGCTTCAGGGTGGATGGCGTATTAAGAGATATGTCACAGCCGCCATTAGCCATCAAGGAAAAGTTGGCTTCGCGTATCAAGGTGATTTCAAACCTGGATATTTCTGAAAAAAGAATTCCGCAAGATGGTCGCATGAAATTAATCATTTCAAAAACGCGCACTATCGACTTCCGTGTCAGCACCCTACCATTGATTCATGGTGAAAAAATCGTGATGCGGATTCTGGACCCGACCAGCGCAACACTGGGGATTGAAGCCTTAGGCTATGAGCCAGAGCAGCAAGCTTCGTTGCTGAAAGCCATCCATCGCCCCTATGGCCTGGTATTGGTGACAGGGCCAACGGGCTCGGGTAAAACCGTATCATTGTATACCTGCTTAAATCTGCTCAATGACCCTGGTGTGAATATTTCCACGGCTGAAGACCCGGCAGAAATCCCCTTGGCTGGCATTAACCAGGTCAATGTGAATGATAAACAAGGGCTCACCTTTGCCGCCGCCCTAAAATCCTTTTTACGCCAGGATCCTGACATCATCATGATTGGTGAGATTCGTGACCTGGAAACGGCTGACATGGCAATCAAGGCCGCATCTACCGGCCATATGGTGCTGTCTACCCTGCACACCAATGACGCACCGACCACACTATCACGCTTGCTCAACATGGGCGTGGCACCATTTAATATTGCCTCGGCCGTCACCTTAATCACCGCACAACGATTGGCCAGGCGCTTATGTAAACATTGCAAAGTACCGCTCACTATCCCGCAAGAAGCCTTGCTCAAAGTCGGCTTTACCCAAGCGATGCTTGAAGGTGAGTGGCAATTGTATGGGGCAAAAGAAGGTGGTTGCGAACACTGCAACAACGGCTATAAAGGCCGCGTCGGCATTTACCAGGTCATGCCTATCACTGAAGCTATCGCGCAAATCATCATGCAAAATGGCAATGCGCTGGATATTGCAGCACAGGCAAAAAAAGAAGGCGTCAAAGACTTGCGGGAATCTGGCCTGCTCAAGGTGAAACAAGGC
>CAYPZE010000012.1:0-27248 GCA_964415305.1 uncultured Methylotenera sp. | reverse complement strand
GCCGCTAGGGCGAGTTTCGATGGACGCCCACTTTGTTGAGCAACGCAAGGGAGCCTTTAGGCCGTGATGGCTGGGTGCCCTCTTTGGTTACTTTCTGAGGGGCAAGCATCAGAAAGTGACTCGCCGAGAGGCGAAAAAGAATCTTCCCAACAAGTAACAGCCTTTCGTTGCAACGACGCACAATAATCTTATCTAGCCACCAGGCCGTAAACGCTACATTTATGACCAAATATTTCACGGTATGACTAATCCTGCTAATTTACCCAACATCCCGCAAGTCCTTTGCAGTGTCTGCTAGAATACAACCATGGATATTTATTTGATGCTGAAGGCCGTGATCATGGGCCTGGTCGAAGGCGCGACCGAGTTTATTCCTGTCAGTAGTACTGGACATCTGATCATCACCGGGGAGTGGCTGGATTTTCTCTCTAAAGATAAACGCGATGTGTTTGAAATCATCATCCAGCTGGGCGCGATTCTTGCCGTGTGTGTGGAATACCGCCAGCGTCTCTGGAATACGGTGCAGCGTATTCAAACCGACACCAATGCGCAGCATTTTGTGCGTAATCTGATCATTGCGTTTTTGCCTGCGGCGTTAATCGGCCTGGCATTTCATCATCAAATTAAAGAGCATTTGTTTTCCTCTTTCACCGTTGGCATTGCGCTGGTGGTGGGGGGCGTGCTGATTTTGCTGATTGAAAAATTTGCTCCTGCAGGCCAAACACGTGATGTGGATCAGATTTCTGCCAAGCAGGCGCTGCAAATCGGGTTTGCCCAGGCGCTGGCCTTGGTTCCTGGCATGTCACGTTCAGGCGCCACTATTTTGGGCGGCATGTGTTTTGGCTTGAGCCGTCAAACGGCCACCGAGTTTTCATTCTTTTTGGCGCTGCCGATTATGTTTGCGGCGACCGGGCTGGATTTGTTCCAGGCGCGTGATTTGTTGTCTGTCGATGATGCGCTGATCTTCTTGATTGGCTTTGTGGTGTCATTTTTGTCTGCGCTGGTGGTGATTCGGGCCTTGATTCGCTTTGTGGCACAGCATTCGTTTGCGGTGTTTGCCTGGTACCGCATCGTATTCGGTATTCTGATATTAGCCTTTTTTGCACATTAATCTGTTTAAGGTGTGAGTCATGAATCGTGCACTGTTTAAAAAAATTGCGTTGGGCATTGCCGCTGTTCTAGCCGTCTTGCTACTGGTGGTGGTTTACCTGGCGGTGACCTTTAACCCTAACGATTACAAGTCAACAGTCATCCAGTTAGTCAAAGATAAAAAACAGCGCACACTGGATATCAAGGGCGATATCAAGCTCAGTTTCTGGCCCAAGATCGGTGCAGATCTGGGCGAGCTCACCTTGTCTGAGCATCGGTCTGACAAACAGTTTGCTGCGATTAAAAGCGCCAAAGTGGCGCTAGCAGTGTTGCCACTGCTCAAAAAACAAATCGTAGTCGATACGGTTTACCTCGATGGTGCGCAGGTCAATGTGGTTCAGCATGCCGATGGCAGCTTTAACTTTGATGATTTGCTAAGTAAAGATGAATCAGAATCTGAGCAGATTAATTTTGATGTGCAAGGCGTCAAAGTCACCAACACGCAAGCCAGTTTTAGCAATGAAGGCACAGGGGCTCAATATAGTGTAGACCAGTTAAACCTCACCACTGGCCAAGTGGCGTTAAAAAACCCGTTTGATGTGTCGACAGATTTTCACCTGCTGGCCAATCAGCCAGCGGTGGATGCCAAGGCGGCGATTAAGGCCAATATCATGGCTGACCCTGAGGGCAAACATTTTGTGGTGAAAGGCTTGGATGCGCAATTAAAAGGTGCTTTGCTTGATGGGCAGGATGTGACCGTGAGTGCGCAAGGCTCGGTAGATGTGGATGCGGCAAAAATAGCCTTGGATGTCTCTGGCCTCAAGTTGGCCATGCAAGGTGATTTTAAAGGCGTACAGCGTGATGTCAGCGTGCAGGCGCCCGCCTTGAAGGTGAACCCTAGCTTGATTAGCAGCGATAAAGTGCTGCTGTCGCTCAAGCAAAAAGATACCAATGGTGATGTAGACCTGGCAGTTGTATTGGCTGAGTTAAAAGGCAACCAGCAAGCGGTAGAAAGCAAAGGCATTACGGCCGATGTGAAGGTGAATGCTGGGGCGCGCAAGGTAG
Source organism: uncultured Methylotenera sp. (assembly GCA_964415305.1). Classification (GTDB taxonomy): domain Bacteria; phylum Pseudomonadota; class Gammaproteobacteria; order Burkholderiales; family Methylophilaceae; genus Methylophilus. The sequence goes on along the minus strand of CAYPZE010000012.1, from coordinate 25,094 downwards.
AAGGTCATTTTGCCTCGCCAGTGAAGGCTAACCTGGCTGACCTGATTTTTGAAGTGCCTGCGCTGGCTGGTAAATTTGATATTAAAGACCCTGCTCTGCCGAATGGCGCCATGCAGGGCCAGTTTAAACTGGCCGCCAATGCCAATGTGAAGCAAGAGCAGGTGAAAACCAGCTTTGACTTGAGCCTGGCAGAGACCAAACTTAATGGCGATGTGAGTGTGGCCGGTTTCAGCACACCACATATCGGCTTTAAACTGCACGCCGATACCTTGAATTTAAATGCGCTGTTGGGTAATACTGGTGCCAAAAAACAAGCTGCTGCTAGTAGCACTAAAGCCAGTAGCAAGGCCGATAAGCCTGCGGATTTGAGCGCGTTAAAAACCTTGTTTTTGGATGGCAGTATCAATATTGGCAAGATTCTCTATAGCCCTTATACCTTGAGCGGCCTCAATGTGGGTATTAAAGCTGACGGCCAAAAACTTGCTTTGCAAGGGCTGGATGTCAAATTGGATGACTCTCGTATACAAGGCAATGTCGGTATTAGCCAGTTTAATAAACCGCTTTACACGTTTGATCTCAATATCGACAAGCTGGATTTGAACCGTTACTTGCCCGCCGCAGAGGCCAAGGCTGGGGATAGCAAACCTGCCGAAAAAACGGCTGATAAGGCTGAGCAACCGATTGATCTATCTGCGTTAAAAGCGCTCAATGCGCAGGGCAATATCCGCGTCGGCTGGTTGAAATATGGCAAAACAGAAGCTAAAAACCTCAATATTGGTTTAAAGGCGCAAGATGGCCTGGCCAGTCTGGATCCGCTCAATGTGGATGTGTATCAGGGCACAGTGCGCGGCGCAGTGAAGCTGGATGCGCGGGCAACCCCGGCGGTGGCGATTCAGCAAAGCCTGCAAAACATCGCGGTGGGCCCGTTGTTGGTCGATACCATTAATAACGACATGCTTTCAGGTAACGGTAACTTGAATGTCAACGTCACTGCGCAAGGTAATACGGTGACGGCGCTAAAAAAGTCACTCGGCGGCTCGGTTGATTTGCGCATGGCCGAAGGCGCCGTTAAGGGCTTTGACCTCGCTGGCGCGATTCGCGATGCCAAAGGCAAGCTGAACGTGCTAAAAGGCCAGTCCAGTGCCGACGTCGATAAAAGCAAAAAAACGGACTTTAGTGAGCTGACAGCAACGTTTAATATTAAGAACGGCATTGCGCATAATGACGACCTCGCCATGAAAGCACCGGTGTTTCGCCTGACCAAAGGCGAAAGCAAAGGCGATATTGATATTGGCAAAGAGCAGATTAACTATATCGCCAAGCCCACCCTGGTGAATTCACTCAAAGGCCAGGGCGGTAAAGATGCCGAGCAACTTGGTAGTATTGGTGTGCCAGTTAAAATCACTGGCACATTTGCGGCACCTAAATTTGGCATCGATATAGCCGCACTGGGGCAGGCATTGGCCAAATCTGTGGCACTCGATGCACTCACTGAGAAACTCGGTGGTAGTAAGGCCGATGCTTTAAAAGGCTTGCTCAATGGCAAATCATCCAGTGATAGCACAAGTGGCGATGCTGCAAAATCTGAGAGCGGAACGACGGCTGAGCCGGCCAAGCCTGCCGATCAACTCAAACAAAAGGCTTTGAAAAAGCTGTTGAATTTCTAGCTGTGAGTCTGTTTGCCGAAAAGTTAATCGCCTGGCAACAGGTGCATGGCCGTCACGATTTGCCGTGGCAACAAACGCGTGATCCTTATGCTGTTTGGGTGTCTGAAATCATGTTGCAGCAAACGCAGGTTTCAGCCGTCATTGGCTACTATGACCGCTTTATGCAACGGTTTCCCACCATTGCCAGCCTGGCAGAGGCCGATCAAGACGAAGTGATGCGACACTGGAGCGGGTTGGGCTATTACTCCCGCGCGCGCAATCTGCATCACGCCGCGCAGACCATCATGCGTGAGCATGGTGGTGTTTTCCCAACAGATTTCGAAACTATCCAAACCCTCAAAGGCATCGGCCGCTCAACGGCGGCTGCAATTAGTGTGTTCGCTTTTAATCAACGTCAGACCATCCTTGATGGTAATGTGAAGCGCGTCTTGGCCAGGCTGTATGCGGTGGATGGCTGGCCAGGCTTGCCCGAGGTTGAAAAGAAACTCTGGCAAATTGCTGAAGATTTGTTGCCGGACGATGGTCTGTCAGCCTATGTGCAAGGCTTAATGGATTTTGGTGCGACTTTCTGCACGCGCAGCAAACCTCGGTGCGATGATTGCCCCATGCAGAGTCAATGTCAGGCTTTTCAGCAACAGCGCGTGGCACAACTGCCGGCCGCCAAACCGCGCAAAGCATTGCCAGAAAAGCAGGTCACTATGCTGATGATAGTGGATGCGGGTGAAATTTTGCTGGAAAGACGACCCAATCAGGGTATCTGGGGTGGCTTATGGAGTCTGCCTGAGATCGCTTCAACGCAAATTGCAGTGCCACATGCGCAGGATAAACTAGGCCTGGAAACAGAAACTTTAGAAGTGTTGCCGGTGCTATGGCATACCTTTACCCACTTTAAGCTTGAAATTACACCGCAACCATTACAACTCATCGGGCGGCGGCCTGCCCTACCCCCCAATATGCAGTGGCTGTCATTGTCTGATGCGATTGCAGCCGCGCTACCAACCCCGGTGCGCACTTTAATTAAAACGTTTAAACATCTTGGTGGTTAAAGCTTAGATATTTGCGAGTCTAAACACGTGGCTGGCCAGCTCGGCTTGATTGAGTTTGAGATGCTTTAACAAAGAGGATGCGCTATCAGGCTTAACCAAGGCTTTGGTATAGATCATAGGCAATTCGAAAATGGCAATTTCCCGCTCAACAATGTTCAGGTTGGTGTGAGCAGAGCCTTGAATCACATCCATGAGTTTGTCATATACATTGTCAGTAACGCGAGTATAAGGAAACAGAATCCAAAAATCTGTGCCTTCCCTGCCTACTAAATCAGAGCGCCGGAAAGATCTCTGCAAGTCATGTGTCAACGAAGACAGCTGACGCAACGCCTCAGGCGCACCGTAAGCCTCGCCCAAGCTATTGTCATCGCCGTAAGCAATTCTAACCAAGGCGATATTAAAGTCATCAGAGTGTCTGATCAGCACTTGGCAAATCCAGTCTAATGTATCAATAAAACGACTACATAACTGAATGTCAGAAATCATGAGAAGCCCCGGTTAAAGTTGTATATGAAGGTGCAGACAGAAAAAAGGCACTGTAAAACATGACTATGCTAGCAGAAACTTTTAGATAAATTGACTTTGAACAGCCTGATAAAACCAGTCCTTTTCATAATCTTGCAATTGGCCGCACTAGTCAGACTGTTGCAATTCTGCAACAAATCAAACTTGCGCTAAGCAATTTGACGTATTCACTTGCGCCAAAAGCACTGCATTTGCAAGAATTGCTCTGACCTTGTTGGAAATGCTTTTAGTGATTCCGCAGGAGTTCTCGAGTATGTGCGTTTTTGCGCGCATCTTAAAAAGCAATATCCTTACACAAGTTGTGAAAACAACATTTTTGGAGATTCGTATGAATACAAAATTGAACGTTGCAGTTGCAGCAGCTCTGTTCGCTGCCGCTACTGGCGCACAAGCTGGCATCACTATCCCAGCTGGTGACTGGACTCTGGACATCGGTGGCGTTGTTAACGCTTACTACACTACAACAAGTACTAGTGGTGATAACGTTACTGGTATCGGTGGTCAAACTGAAAACGGTGACAATACACAGAACAACATCACTACAGGTCTGTTGCCAAACTACCTGAGCGTTTCTGGTAAAACACGCCAAAACGATCTGGATGTTGGTTTCACAATCAGCATCAACCCAGGTGCTTCAACTACTAACTCTGGTATCCAGAATGCTAATCCTAACGGTAGCAGCTACGGCGGCAACCAAGAAAACCGTCAAGCATTCTTGACATTCGGTGATGCTTCATGGGGTTCTATCAAGCTGGGTAAAGATCTGGGCATCTACGCTTCAGACGCTATCTTGAACGACATGACATTGTTGGGCGTTGGTTCAGGCGCTGGTGCTTTGGCTGGCAATACAACAACTTTGGGCCGTATTGGTACAGGTTTTATGTATGCTGACTGGAAATCTCAAATTGCTTACACCTCACCAAACTGGAATGGCTTCCAATTCACAGCTGGTGTAACTCAAGCTTGGAACACTTTCGGTGCTGGTCAAACAACAACTGCAGCTGGTGCATTTGGTAGTGCTACAAGTGTTGGCCGTGGCGGTTCACAGCCTGCATTCGAAGGTAAAGCTTCTTACGAGTGGACTGGTGATGTTGCTGGTAAAGTTTGGACATCATTCTTCACACAAAAAGTTGACCAACTGAAAACTACTAACGTTGCAAACGATTTGGGTTCTGACCGTGCGACTGCTATGGATATCGGTGCAACAATTAAAGTTGCTGACTTCGGTTTGACTGGTTACTACAACAAAGGCCGTGGTACTGGTACTACAGTTATGTTGCGTGACGGTTTCGATGCAAACGGTAAGCGTCGTGATTCTGACGACTGGTATGTACAAGGTACATACACTATTCCAGGTGTAGCTACAAAATTGGGTGTGTCATACGGCGAATCAACTCTCGATGGTAACAGCGGTGAGACATTCAGCGAATACCAAAACTCAATGTGGACAGTTGGTGCATACCATCCAATTACTAAGCATTTGAACCTGGTTGCTGAGTACTCTACAGCAAAATCTGAAGTTAACAACAGAAATGCTGCTGACTTAGATGGTAAATCCAAAACTGTTTCTTTGGGCGCTATCTTGTTCTTCTAGTTTAATTGCAGTTTAACTGCTTAAATTAAAAGTTAAAAAACGGCAACTTCGGTTGCCGTTTTTTATTGATAAAATACATAGAAAGTTTTAGTTATGAAGCTTTATCCTGTGACAGTGATTTCTGATTTTTATGAAAACCCAGATGAAATCAGGAGGTATGCATTAGCCCAAAAGTATACGTATTGCCACGAAATGAAAGACATTGAGTATGTTTTTCCTGGCAGCAGAACTAAGGAGCTGAGAGAGCTTAGTCAATCACTCTACGAGAAGATATGTAAAAAGCTGATTAGCGTGTTTCATATCCCAGAACATGATGTGATGCGTTGGCAAATTAATACAAGTTTCCAAATTGTTGAGGGTGAGTATGGACATGGCTTGATTCATCAGGACCAGAATACTGTTTTTGCGGGAGTGCTTTATTTAACCCCAGATGCCCCACTAGACGCGGGGACATCCTTGTTTAGAAAAAATGCCAGTTATGATGAAAGATCATATTGGCAGCAGGTGAAAGAGAATGATGAACGATTTAAACGCAAAGAGCCTATCGACTTTAGCTATCACGAGATGTTTGATGAAGTTGTGCGTGTGAATAATGTCTATAATTCCCTCATTCTTTTTGAGGGAGATATACACCATTGCGCCAATCAGTTTTTTGGAAAGACCAAGCAGGACTCACGACTGGCGCAGGTTTTTTTTATTACCAAGATTGATGCGAATAAGGAAAGTTCTTTCCCATTGTTGCGCGTGAAAAAGCAGCCGCTTTAATTAGTCATCAATTCCAAGCTCTTGAATCTTGCGCGTCAGCGTATTGCGACCCATGCCTAACTGATTCGCTGCCTCAATGCGGCGGCCATCGGTATGCGCCAGCGCGCGCGTGATCAGGATGCGTTCGAACTCTTTGGTTTTGGCGTCGAGAATATTAGTTTCGCCTCTATTCAGCGCATCGGTAACCTCTTGTGCCAGCGCTTCTTGCCAGGAACCGCCGGTACTATGTTTGCCGGTGTCTTCTTTCAGCTCTGGTGGCAGGTCATTTACGTCGACGTTCTGGCCCGGTGCCATCACGGTTAACCAATGGCAGACGTTCTCCAGTTGGCGCACGTTGCCGCTCCAATTGACTGACATCAGGTATTTGATTGCCGCTGCTGAGAGTTGTTTGGGCTCTACACCGAGCTGCTGAGCGCTGTGGGCGAGAAAATGCTTGGTCAGCAAGGGGATGTCTTCCCTACGCTCGCGCAAAGGCGGCAGACGCAGGCGGATGACGTTTAAGCGGTGGAATAAGTCTTCACGGAACAGGCCTTGTTTGACCCGTTCTTCCAGATCCTGGTGGGTCGCTGCGATGACGCGTACATTGACTTTAATCGGTTGGTGGCCGCCGACACGGTAAAACTGGCCATCAGATAACACACGTAATAAGCGTGTTTGCAAATCTGCAGGCATATCACCGATTTCATCCAAAAATAAGGTGCCATTGTCTGCTTGCTCAAAGCGCCCTCTTCTGGCTGCAGCCGCGCCGGTAAATGCGCCGCGTTCGTGGCCAAACAATTCTGATTCTAGCAAGTCCTTTGGGATAGCTGCGGTGTTAATAGCGATAAACGGTTTATCCGCGCGCGGGCTATGTCTGTGCAAGGCGCTGGCAACCAGCTCTTTACCACTACCTGACTCACCATTAATGAGTACCGTGGAGTGCGAGCGACTCAAGCGGCCAATCGCGCGAAAAACCTCTTGCATGGCTGGTGCCTGGCCGATAATTTCTGGCGAAGGGCCAGTGTCTTCAACAGCCTCAACCGATTGGCGCATGCTTTCTTCAACGGCGCGTTTGATTATTTCAATCGCTTGGTCAACATCAAAAGGTTTGGCCAAGTACTCAAAAGCACCGCCCTGAAATGCGGCGACTGCACTTTCAAGGTCGGAGTAGGCGGTCATGATAATGACCGGGATATCCGGGAATCGCTGTTTCACCTCTGAAAGAAAGTCGAGCCCAGAACCGTTAGGCATGCGAATATCGCTGACGATGACTTGTGGTTGTTCGCGGTTGAGCGCATTCAGTGCTTCGGCAGGAGACGAGAAGGTTTTAAAGTCAAAGTCCGTGCGTGCCAGTGCTTTTTCAAACACCCAGCGGATGGATTTGTCGTCGTCTAAGATCCAGATTGGCTTCATAGCTATTTCTCGTCAATTATTATGCTGATGATTTTAATTGCGTGCTCTCGATGGGCAGCAATATATGGAAGATGGTTTTACCTGGCTGTGAGTCGCAATCTATCATGCCATGGTGCTGGGTAATAAATGTCTGTGCCAGCGCGAGGCCTAAGCCTGTGCCGCCTTCGCGGCCAGAAACCAGCGGGTAAAAAATGCGTTCTTTGATGCCTGCCGGGATGCCGGGGCCATTGTCAATAATCTCAAGATGGATACCCACACGGTAGCGTTTTCTGGCCAGTGTAATTTGGCGCTCGGCGCGCGTGCGAAAGGTAATACTGGCATTTTCAGTCTGGCTTTGTTGCATCGCTTGTGCAGCATTACGGGCAATGTTGAGCACCGCCTGAATCAGCTTTTCCCGGTCGCCAATCAACTCGGGCAGGCTGGTATCGTAGTCACGAATGACGCGAATATGATTGGGCGATTCTGCCAAAAGCAGGCTGCGTACTCGCTCCAGCACCTCATGGATGTTGGTCGGCTCGTATTTTGGCACGCGATGTGGGGCCAGCAATCTATCCATCAAGCTGTGCAAACGGTCGGCTTCTTTAATGATGACCTGTGTGTATTCCTTCAGGCTGGCTTGCGGCAACTCGAACTCTAGTAATTGGGCGGCACCGCGCAAACCGCCCAGCGGGTTGCGGATTTCATGTGCCAGGTTACGCAACAGCTCTGAGTTGGCTTGTTGCTGAATCAGCATGCGTTCTTCTCGCGCGATACGCAATTGCTGGTCCATCTGTACAAATTCCAGAATCAGCATGTCTTCTGGTGCTTGGTTGAAGGTGGCTGAAATCGGTGTCACGGTACAAGTCACAGCCGTGGTGTGGCCGCGTTGCGTGGTTAGCGTGAACTCGTGCTCTCGAAAGGGGCCTTGTGTTTGTATAGCATTAGTGACGGCCATCTGCAGGATTTCGCAATTCACGAATACATCGTGAATGTGCAGGCCGTGGATTTGGTTGCCGCTAAACGCGAACAAAATCTCTGCACTGGAGTTGGCATAAGTGACTTCCAGCTGATTGTTGAGCAGAATCACTGCTGTCGCAATGTGCTCTAAACCGCTAAACCCGTGGGGAGATTTTTGAACCATATCCTAAGTTTGTTAAAAAGAGTGAATCACTCCCTGTTTTAAAGCAAAAGCCAAGCCAATTCTAACTTAGTTATCAAAAATGGATTAAAGAATTCCCAAAATGGTGCATTTAGAGGTTGAGTTCTTTGTTGAGTAACTCAATATTGCGCTCATGCGCCTGAATTTCAGCTTCAATCAGATGTAGTTTTTCTTCGTATTTGGCGACGTTTCTAAACGTTTTTCCGTTTGCGCCTCTATAGACTTCTGGCGTGTTCTGCGCTTCTTCGTAGAGTTGTTTAGCGTTCTCAAGTGCTTGTTTTTCTTGCGCTAATTCATTCATCAGCAGTTCGCGGCGTTTCTGGTCGCGTTGATTTTGTGTCTGATTATCGACCTTGGGAAAGTTAGCCGGGGACGGTGTTTTGGCAGTAGACTTTTTTTCGCGGACGGCAGGTGGTGGCTCTGCGGTTTTCGGCCCGCTGATGACCAATTCAGCTTTGCCATGACCCTCTGGCTTAATGTTGGTGTAGGTTGTCACGCCATTGCTGTCGGTATATTTATAAATATCGGCCAGGCTGTTGTTGCATGCCAATACAAGCGCAAAAATGTAAAAAAGTCTTTTCATGGCAATAGTTTAGAGTAGATTGTTGAGGTTATCAACGTGTGTTTGTGGCAAAAGGTTGACCGTGTCAAACGCCCATAAAAAAACAGGGCAGCCTAAGCTGCCCTGTTTTAGTGCATCCCCTTGCGATTAGCAGGAGTAGTACAAACCAAACTCAACTGGGTGTGGTGTCTGACGCAATTTAGTGACTTCTTCCATTTTCAATGCAATGTAAGAGTCAATCCAGTCGTCAGTGAATACACCACCGCGTGTCAGGAACTCACGGTCTTTGTCCAGATACTCAAGCGCTTGCTCGAGTGAAGAGCACACGGTTGGGATCAATGCATCTTCTTCTGGTGGCAGATGGTACAAGTCTTTAGTCGCTGGTTCACCTGGGTGAATCTTGTTCTGAACGCCGTCCAGGCCAGCCATCAGCAAAGCTGAGAAAGCCAGGTAAGGGTTGGCAATCGGGTCTGGGAAACGCGCTTCAACACGGCGTGCTTTGTCTGAATGCACGAATGGAATACGGATCGCAGCAGAACGGTTTTTAGCTGAGTAAGCCAGTTTTACTGGTGCTTCGTAATGTGGAACCAAACGCTTGTAAGAGTTAGTGCCTGGGTTGGTGATCGCGTTCAATGCGCGAGCGTGTTTGATGATACCGCCGATGTAGTACAGGGCGAAATCGCTCAAACCAGCGTAGCCGTTACCTGCAAACAGGTTTTTGCCATCTTTCCATACGGATTGGTGTACGTGCATACCAGAACCGTTATCGCCAAACATCGGTTTAGGCATAAACGTTGCAGTTTTGCCGTAAGCGTGTGCTGTGTTTGTGACCACGTATTTCAGGATTTGTGTCCAGTCAGCGCGTTGTACCAATGTTGCAAATTTAGTACCGATTTCACATTGACCAGCAGTCGCCACTTCGTGGTGATGCACTTCAACAGGCACGCCCAACTCTTCCAGTGTCATCACCATCGCAGAGCGGATGTCGTGCAATGAGTCGACTGGTGGCACTGGGAAGTAGCCGCCTTTCACGCCTGGACGGTGGCCTGTGTTGCCGCCTTCGAATTTTTCACCTGATGACCAGGCTGCTTCTTCGGAGTTGATTTTCACGAAGCTACCACCCATGGTGGCATCCCATTGTACGCTGTCAAAAATGAAAAATTCTGGCTCAGGACCAAAGTATGCAGTGTCACCCAGGCCGCTGGATTTCAGGTAAGCTTCAGCGCGTTTTGCCAGGCTGCGTGGGTCACGGTCATAACCTTTACCATCTGTAGGGTCAACAACGTCACAGGTTAATACCAATGTTGGCTCGTCAAAAAACGGGTCAATGTATGCGGTGCTTGCATCAGGCATCAGTTGCATGTCAGACGCTTGAATGCCTTTCCATCCTGCGATAGATGAGCCGTCAAACGCATGGCCTTCAGTAAATTTATCTTCGTCGAAGTGAGACACTGGCACGGTCACGTGCTGCTCTTTACCTCTGGTGTCGGTAAAACGGAAATCAACAAATTTGATGTCGTTTTCCGCAACCAATTTCATTACATTAGCAACAGACATTACATTCTCCTCAATGATCAAGCTCAAACAGTGATTCAAGTTACGCACGTCAAAAAGGGACATGTTGCGGATGTCCCAGAACGTACGCAAGGTAAAAAACGATTAGGTTATTTGGATTCAGTGCAGTGACTGCATCCATTAAAACTCAATGTGTAATATTAGCAGGAAGCATGCCACCCCAAAATAACCAATTTGCATCCTTTTGGCGTATCTTGCATAAAATCATCATATCTATATGCACCTTTAATGTGCGATGCAACAAATTAAGCACCAATATGGTGCATTGTGATTTTGCATGGCTTTCGCAGGTATACTCGCCGTTTTAGAAGTGTTGATTAAGAATGAGGGTGTGATTTGGAAAGCGTAGAGAATATCTTAACCCAGGCACAGGCGCGCGCCTCACAAAATGGCTTGTCATATGCAGGTGCCGTGACGCCACAGGAGGCTTATGCGTTGATTAGCCAGGATAGCAGCGCGGTGTTAGTTGATGTGCGCTCGCGCGCCGAATTGGAATTGGTCGGCCGCGTGCCGGTCGCGACACATGTAGAATGGGCATTTTATCCAGGTATGGTCGCAAACGCCGATTTTGCGGCGCAATTGCAGGCGCAAGTGGATAAATCCCGCACGGTGATTTTTATGTGCCGTACTGGCGGGCGTAGCCATAATGCGGCCTTGCTGGCGCAGCAATTAGGCTACAGCCATGCATATAATATGGTTGAAGGGTTTGAAGGCGAGGCCAATGCGCTCAAGCAAAGAACCCTGATGAATGGCTGGAAACATGCCGGATTGCCGTGGACTAACTGATTACCTTCTAATATGAGTATTGAAAAGTACGCGGTCATCGGTAATCCGATAGAACATAGCAAATCACCACTGATACATCAGGCCTTTGCGAGACAGTTTAATAAAAGCATTGTGTACGAGAAAGTACTGGCGCCGCTGGATGGCTTTGCTGCAACCGTTACGCGCTTGCAAGCTGAAGGTTATCTGGGTGCGAATGTGACTGTGCCATTCAAGTTTGAGGCTTCTAAATTATGTGATGGCTTGAGCTCCAGGGTGATAGCTATGGGTAGCGAAGCTGTTAACACTCTAACCTTCAAGAATGGGTTTATTCGAGGGGATAACACTGATGGGGTGGGCTTAAGGCAGGACGTAGAAGTGAATTTAAATTTTTTGCTTCAGGGCAAGAATGTTTTGATATTGGGTGCGGGAGGGGCCGCACAAGGCGCATTGCTTTCACTCATGGGCGCAAAAAGTATAACCGTTGCAAACAGATCTTTAGATAAAGCGTTGCAGATGGTAACAGGGATTTATGATAGTTTTGACGCTTCGGCTGTCGAGTATCAGGATTTAAAAAAATCTTTTGACTTGATTATTAATGCTACTTCCGCCGGGCTGACAAACTCTCCTTTGCCGTTACCAGATGTTATCTTTGGATATCAAACGCTGGCCTATGACATGATGTATGGCCGCGATACGCCATTTATGCAGCAGGCGCGTGCTGCGGGTGCGCGCGTGGCAGATGGCTTGGGCATGCTGGTAGAGCAAGCCGCTGAGGCGTTTTATCTGTGGCATGGTTTACGCCCCGACACCGCGCCTGTCATTCAGTCTTTCCGCCAGCCCTAGATTTTTTGTCATGAAACAAGCCATTAAACTGTTTTTTGGCCTCTTGCTGCTGTGGGTGTGCCTGTATCAGGTCTGGGTGCTGATACACATTTTATGGTGGGTAGAGCATAACCCTGATTCAACCGCGTTTATGGCGGCGCCGAAGATAGCAAATTTGTCGACCATCAGGGTTTTGATTGGGTGGGTATTGAAACTGCGTTTGAGAAGAACCTGAAAAAAGGCAAAATTGTGGCGGGTGGTTCAACCATCAGTCAGCAACTGGCTAAGAATCTGTTTTTATCCGGGCATCGAACACCGTGGCGCAAAGCGCAAGAGGCAGTCATCACCTTTATGCTGGAAAAACTACTCAGCAAGCGTCGTATTCTGGAGATTTACCTGAATGTGATTGAGTGGGGCGATGGCGTGTTTGGTGCCGAAGCCGCGGCTCGCCATTATTTTCATGGTAGTGCCAAGTCACTAGGCCCGGCGCAGGCTGCCAGGCTGGCGGCCATGATCCCAAATCCGCGTTTTTATGATGTGCATCGTAGTACGCGCTATCTAAGTCGCCATGCGGGCACCATACAGGCGCGCATGCGATTGGTGAAAATACCCTGATTTTAAGGGTTTGTTTCAGTGATCAAACCCTCACACCGCCACATACAATGTTTTATATAAATATATGTATGTGGCTTTACCACATCCGTATTCGATGCAGCCGCATTAAAAATTACTGATTAGCAATGACGGCGCATCTTGGGGACAGGTTGCATGTTGACCTTAGCCCTTGACAGCGAGATGTTCTAATAAGGGTGTGAGGTAACGGCCAGTATAACTGGCCGTATTTTTTGCCAGTTCCTCAGGCGCACCTACGCCAACCACCACACCGCCGCCATCACCGCCCTCTGGGCCCATGTCGATCAGCCAGTCTGCGGTTTTAATCACATCCAGATTGTGTTCGATAATCACCACCGTATTACCGGAGTCACGCAGTCTGTGAATCACATCCAGCAACAATTGAATGTCGGCAAAGTGCAAGCCGGTGGTCGGTTCATCCAGAATATACAGTGTGCGTCCAGTATCACGTTTGCTGAGTTCGAGTGACAGCTTGACGCGTTGCGCCTCGCCACCAGACAGTGTGGTGGCGGATTGCCCCAGCGTAATGTAGCCCAAGCCCACATCGAGCAAGGTTTTCAGTTTGCGCTCAATCACAGGTTGCGCATTAAAGAACTGATGCGCTTGCTCTACGGTCATGGCCAGCACCTGGTGAATATTTTTGCCTTTAAACTGGATTTCTAATGTTTCGCGGTTATAGCGCTGGCCTTTGCACACATCGCAAGGCACATACACGTCAGGCAAAAAGTGCATTTCAACGCGCAGTACGCCGTCACCTTGGCAAGCCTCGCAACGGCCACCTTTGACGTTAAATGAATAACGGCCAGGGCCGTAACCACGGGCACGGCTTTCGGGCACGCTGGCGAATAAGTCGCGAATAGGCGTGAACAAGCCGGTATACGTTGCCGGGTTAGAGCGCGGGGTGCGGCCAATCGGGCTTTGGTCGACGTCGACCACTTTGTCAAAAAACTCCAGGCCATCAATGCTGCCATGCGGCGCCGCTTCGGTGCTGCTGCCATACAAATGCGTGGCAACCACACGGTAAAGCGTATCGTTAATCAGTGTCGATTTGCCGCTGCCAGAGACACCAGTGACGCAAGTGAGCAGGCCGACCGGGATCTCAATGCTGACATCTTTCAGGTTGTTGCCGGTAGCATTATTCAGTTTGATCCAACGCGCCGGGTCAGGCCGCGTGCGCGGCAACTTAAAGGTGATCTGTTTTTTACCACTGATATATTGCCCGGTCAGTGAGTTAGGGTCGGCTTCGATTTCTGCGGGTGTGCCAAAAGAAACAATATTGCCGCCATGCTCGCCAGCCCCTGGGCCAATATCGACCACAAAATCAGCCAGTTGAATCGCATCCTGGTCATGTTCGACCACAATCACGCTATTGCCAATATCACGCAGACGTTTCAGGGTTTCCAGCAAACGGTCGTTATCGCGCTGGTGCAAACCAATCGAAGGCTCGTCCAGTACGTACATCACGCCCGTCAGACCGCTACCGATTTGCGACGCCAGGCGGATACGCTGCGCTTCACCGCCAGACAAGGTTTCGGCCGAGCGTGATAATGACAAATAATCCAGCCCCACATTGGTCAAAAACTTGAGGCGGTTTTCAATCTCTTTGACGATTTTGTCGGCAATCGCCAGCTTTTGGCCACTGAGTTGCAGCGTTTCAAAAAAGTGCAGCGCCTGTTTCAGTGGTACTTCACAAATCTGGTGGATATTACGATCGCCCACTTTGACGTGGCGCGCTTCTTTACGTAAACGTGTGCCCGCACAATCGGGACAACTGGTCGCGTTGATATATTTGGCCAGCTCGTCCCGCACCGCCGTCGAGTCACTTTCGCGGTAACGACGTTGCAGATTATTGATAATGCCCTCGAAGGTGTGCGACTTGCTGAAAAACGTGCCACGCTCATTGAGGTATTTAAAGGTAATTTGTTCGCGGCCAGAGCCAAACAGCAAAATTTGCTGGGTTTCTTCTGGCAGGCTTTCAAAAGGTGCTTCGAGGTCAAAACTATAATGCTGGCTCAGGCTGGCCAACATCTGAAAGTAAAACTGGTTGCGTTTGTCCCAGCCTTTAATGGCGCCGCTCGCCAGTGACAAATGCGGAAAAGCCACTACGCGTTTTGGGTCAAAAAACGTGACCTGGCCCAAGCCATCACATTTAGGGCAGGCGCCCATCGGGTTGTTAAAGCTGAATAAGCGCGGCTCGAGCTCCACCAGTGAGTAATCACACACCGGGCAAGAAAACTTGGCTGAGAACAGGTGCTCTTTGTCAGTGTCCATTTCGAGGGCAATCGCCTTGCCATCGGCCAGGCGCAGTGCCGTTTCAAAGGACTCAGCAATACGCTGCTTCATGTCTTCGCGTACTTTGAGGCGGTCTACCACCACATCGACGCTGTGTTTGGTGGTTTTGGCCAGTTGCGGCAGGCTGTCCATTTCGTAGATTTTGCCGTCAATACGCAAACGCACAAAGCCTTGGGCTTTGAGCGTATCAAATAAATCCAGCTGCTCGCCTTTGCGGTTAGAGACCACCGGCGCCAGAATCATCAGCTTGGTGTCTTCTGGTAATTTGAGAATGCTGTCTACCATCTGGCTGACGGTTTGCGCTTCGAGCTTGATGCCATGATCCGGACACTCCGGGTCACCGGCGCGCGCGTACAGCAAGCGCAAATAGTCGTGGATTTCAGTCACGGTGCCCACGGTAGAGCGCGGATTGTGTGAGGTAGATTTTTGTTCGATGGAAATCGCAGGCGACAAGCCTTCGATCAGGTCAACATCCGGTTTGTCCATGCGCGCCAAAAACTGGCGGGCATAGGCCGATAAGCTTTCGACGTAGCGGCGCTGTCCTTCTGCATAGAGCGTATCAAAGGCCAGTGAAGATTTTCCAGAGCCGGAGAGGCCGGTCACCACAACCAGTTGGTTGCGTGGAATATCCAGATTGATGTTCTTCAGATTATGGGTGCGCGCCCCGCGAATTTTGATAAATTCCATGATACTTTCACGAACAGACAGCCAACCTGATAATATACGCAATTATTCAAAATTAAGCCAAGTTTTCTTACAGATTCATGCAGTTCTCCGAAAAAATGACCCAAATAGAAACACGTGCCACCGCGGCGCTGGCATCTATCTATGGGCTGCGTATGCTGGGCATGTTTTTGATCCTGCCCATTTTTGCAATTTATGCTGAAACCCTGCAGGGCGGTGATAACCATGCACTGATTGGCCTGGCACTGGGTGCCTACGGCTTTATGCAGGTGATTTTTCAGCTGCCGTTTGGCATGGCCTCAGACCGGTTTGGCCGCAAAAAACTGATCTACCTCGGCTTGATCATGTTTGCCGTGGGCAGTGTGTTTGCCGCCACCGCGCAAGATATTTACATGGTGATTGTGGGCCGTGCCATTCAGGGTGCCGGGGCGATTTCTGCAGTGGTCACCGCGCTAGTGGCAGACTCCACCCGTGAAGAGCACCGCACGCAGGCCATGGCCATGATAGGTGCCACCATAGGCGTGACATTCGCCGTGTCGCTGGTGGCGGGGCCGATTTTAAACCAATGGATAGGCGTGTCAGGCATTTTCTGGCTGACGGCGGTGTTATCTATTTTGGCGATTGCAGTGGTGAAATTTGCCGTGCCTGAGCCGTTGCATGCGCATTTTCACTCCGATGCGCAGGCTGCGCCGGCCAAAATACGTGAAGTGTTACGCGACACCCAATTATTGCGCCTTAACTTTGGCACGTTTTGCCTGCATGGCGCGCAAATGGCCATGTTTATGGTGGTGCCGTTTGCCATTAAACATAGCACCGGCATGAATGAAAACGCTCACTGGAAAATTTACCTGCCAGTGCTGGTGTTGTCGTTTATCCTCATGGTGCCTGCCATTATTTACGCCGAGAAAAAGGCTAAATTAAAACCCGTCTTCATCAGTGCCGTCGGGTTGATGCTGTTGACGCAAATTGCCTTTATGTACAGCCTGAATAGCTTGTGGGGCATTGTCGCCACCTTGTTCTCTTATTTTGTCGCGTTTAATGTGCTTGAAGCCTCATTGCCGTCATTGATCTCAAAAATGGCGCCCGCCGCCGCCAAAGGCACGGCCATGGGTATCCACAACACCGCGCAATCATTTGGCATGTTTTTAGGCGCCGCGCTCGGTGGCTGGTTATCGCACAGCTATGGCAGCGCGACGGTATTTGTGTTCTGTGCCGCCTTGATGGTGATTTGGTTTGGCTTGGCCATGGGCATGCAAGCACCGCCCAGTGTCAAAACCAAAATGTTCCATATACAAGGGTATAATGATGAGCAGGCCGCCCAGCTGGTGCAAGATATTCGCGCCATGGAAGGGGTGTATGAAGTGGTCGCCATTCCGTCCGAAACCATGCTCATGGTAAAGTTGGAAAATCAGCGCAGCAAAGCATTTCAGGCGGCATTGTCGCAAGCAATTATGAATCGAATAGGGGAGTAGTGACACCATGGCATCAGTCAATAAAGTGATTTTGATGGGCAATCTGGGACGTGACCCGGAAGTGCGCTATATGCCAAACGGTGAGGCAGTCGCAAACTTCAGTATTGCCACCACCGAAAACTGGAAAGACAAATCCGGCGCGCGTCAGGAAAAAACCGAATGGCACAACATTGTCATGTATCGCCGCTTGGCCGAAATCGCTGGCGAATACCTGAAAAAAGGTCGCCCGGTATACATTGAAGGCCGTTTGCAAACCCGCAAATGGGAAAAAGACGGCGTGACCCGTTATAGCACCGAGATCGTGGCCGACCAGATGCAAATGCTCGGCACCGGCCGTGAAGGTGGCAGCGCCCCTTATGAAGGCGGCGAGATGGACCAAGGCGGTGGCATGGATGATTACAATCAGGCACCACCACGCCAGCAACCTGCTGCCATGGGTGGCGGTAACAATGCTGGCGGTGGCAACCGCAATGCCTTCCAGCCCGCGCCAGCGAGCAAGCCCGCAGGCAACTTTGATGATTTTGATGACGATATTCCGTTCTGAGATTCACAATATCAATAATTGTAGATTTAGATTTAATAAAGCCCTGTTTTTACAGGGCTTTATTTTTTATACATCAAGAAAATGTTCGATTGAGATGTGGAAAATGATGCGGTGATGCTTCATAAAAAAACAGGCTAGTGCATGTGGGAGAGTTAGCAGGCATGATTTGCCTCGCTGATAGCGTCAGATCGGAATGAGCCACCGCTTGGATCTATACAGGTACTCAACGATAAACGCTGGTTGGGGTGCTTCAGTCAAAAACTAACATAGTTTTAGGCAAGAATTTAATAAATTTAAGACTTGATTCGACATTTAAATTCATTCATTCTTTGGAGCATGCATGAATTTATTTATTTAAATGAATAATGCGTCTGTTCATGTCAGTCACTCGTTGTAATGCGCTTTTCTAGGAAGGACCCCCACTCATGGCAACCCTCAATATCAATGGTACGACCCACCAAGTAGATGCACCGGATGATATGCCCCTGCTGTGGGCGATCAGAGATATTATCGGTCTGACAGGCACCAAGTTTGGCTGTGGTATTGCGCAATGCGGTGCATGCACGATTCATGTGGATGGTCAGGCGACGCGTTCTTGTGTTTTACCGATTTCGGCCGTGAGTGGCAAAAAAATTACGACCATAGAGGCGGTTGGCGAAACCGCAGCCGGTCAGTCAATTCAAAAAGCCTGGTTAGACCAGGAGGTGATGCAATGTGGTTATTGTCAGTCAGGTCAGATCATGTCAGCTTGTGCTTTGCTTAGCCAACACCCTCAGCCGAATGATGCGCAAATCGATGCTGCTATGTCTGGCAATATTTGCCGCTGTGGCACTTATCCACGTATACGTGCGGCGATCAAGTTAGCTGCCAAGGAAGGAGTCTGATCATGTCACAAGGGCTTATTCAAGCGTTAGCCGATCAATACACGGTGGCGAATCCTCCTCGACGTCATTTTCTTAAAATAGCCGCCTCAGTCAGTGCAACCGCGGCTGGCGGCATGGTGTTAAGTATCAGTTTGCCGGCGTTGAGCCAAAGCAAGCAAACCCAGGCCTATAGTGAGTTGGACAACGGCAAGGGCGTGCTGGCGCCTAATGGATTTATCAAGATTGATAAAACAGGCGATGTTACCATGATTATGCCCAAGGTTGAAATGGGCCAGGGTGTGTATACCTCTATTCCTATGCTACTGGCAGAAGAGCTGGAAGTGGATCTGCACACGGTGAAGCTGGAGCATGCGCCGCCCAATGAGAAGCTTTATGCAGATGCGCTGTTGGGCGCGCAGGTGACAGGCGGATCAACCTCCATTCGTGCACTGTGGGAACCGATGCGTCAGGCGGGCGCCGTGTGTCGATCATTGCTCGTGACTGCCGCTGCACAGAAATGGAAAGTGGCTGCAGCGAGCTGTTATGCAAAATCGGGCGTGGTTTACCACGAGGCATCAGGGCGAACACTGAGCTACGGTGCGCTAGTCGCTGCTGCCAGTCAATTGCCAGTGCCCAAGAGCGTCGTGCTCAAAGACCCTAAGGACTTTAAACTGATTGGGACTTCTGCCAAGCGCTTGGATACCCCTGATAAAGCAAACGGACAGGCCAAGTTTGGCATTGATGTGCACCCGGACCATGTGAAGTTTGCGGTGATTGCCACCTGCCCCGTGTTTGGTGGCACACTCGCCAGTGTGGATGATAGCCGCGCCCTGACAATGCCGGGCGTGCTGCAAGTCGTCAAGGTGGATAATGCGGTTGCGGTGATTGGTACGAATACCTGGGCCGCCAAACGTGGTTTGGGCGCGTTAGAGATCACATGGGATGAAGGCAAAAGCGCTGCGGTCAACACCCGTGATTTGATTCAAGACTTGCGAGAGGCCGCCAAAAAGCCAGGTGCCGTGGCTAAAAAAACAGGCAATGCCGCCAGTGCTTATAAAAAAGCTGATAAAACGCTCAGTGTCGAGTATGAGCAACCATTTTTGGCACATGCCACGATGGAACCCATGAACTGCACGGTAGAAGTCAGCGCTTCTGGCTGCGATATTTGGGTGGGCACGCAAATCCCTACCTTTGCGCAGGGCATGGCAGCCAAAATACTCAACATGCCGCTTGAAAAAGTCAGGTTACATAACTTCCTGATTGGCGGTGGTTTTGGCAGACGGTTAGAGTTTGATGGCGTTGTGCAGGCGGTGAAAGTGGCCAAGCAAGTGAAGGGGCCAGTCAAAGTGATCTGGACCCGCGAAGAAGATATTCAGCATGATATGTTCCGCCCTTATTACTTTGATCGCATCTCTGCCGGGCTGGATGCTCACGGAAAACCGGTTGCATGGTCACACCGTATTGTCGGCTCCTCCATCATGGCGCGCTTTGCGCCGCCATTAGTCAAAAATGGCGTAGACCCGGATGCGGTAGAAGTCTCGGCGGAGCTGCCGTATGCCTTGCCTAATGTGTATGTCGATTACGTACGCGTAGAGCCGCGGGATGTGCCCACCGCATTTTGGCGCGGCGTTGGCCCGACGCGTGGTACGTTCGTGGTGGAAAGTTTTATCGATGAACTGGCGCATTTGGCGCACATCGATCCAGTGAAATATCGGCTGGATTTGCTTGGTCAAAGCCCGAGACTCAAAAACGCTTTGCAAACGGCAGTGAGCAAGAGTGACTGGGGTAAGCCACTCGCAAAAGGGCAGGGCCGCGGTGTGTCTGTGATGCATGCGTTTGGCACTTTCTTGGCGATGGTGGTTGATGTTACGGTGAATGATCAGGGTGAGGTGAAAGTTAACCGCGTGGTCTCTGCGGTGGATTGCGGCATGACGGTGAATCCGGATACCGTGATTGCACAAATTCAAGGTGGCGTTATTTTTGGCCTCACCGCTGTTTTATTCAACGAAATTACGATTGAGCATGGCCGGGTGCAGCAAACTAATTTTAATGATTACCGCATGCTACGCATGAATGAATCACCGGCGATTGACGTGCACCTGATTAAAAGTGCTGAGGCGCCAGGCGGTATTGGTGAACCTGGCACCGCCGCCATTGGCGCTGCGTTAACCAATGCCGTGTTCTCAGCCACGGGCAAACGCATTCGCAAACTGCCGATTGGTCAACAACTGAAAGCATAAGGAGCCGCAATGAATCTGGCATCAGGGTTGATGAAATTAGGTCTCGCAGTTGTCACGTTTACCTACTCTTTGAGCGTGTTTGCCGTCAATCCGGCAGAGGTCAAAAAAGGGGAGTACCTGGCCCGGGTCGGCGATTGTATCTCCTGTCACACCGCACCGCATGGTAAACCCTACGCGGGTGGCCTGCCCATGCTGACGCCAGTGGGCGCTATTTATACAACCAATATCACGCCTGATGCCGAAACAGGCATCGGTCGATACAGTGAATCCGAGTTTGCTCACGCCCTGCGGCGAGGGGTGGCCAAAGACGGCCATCATCTTTACCCGGCGATGCCCTATCCCTCTTATGCCAAAGTCAGTGATGCTGACATTCATTATCTTTATGTGTACTTTATGCATGGCGTTAAACCTGTGCGCCAATCAAACAAGGCGAGCGAGATTCCCTGGCCCTTAAATTACAGGTTTCCTTTGGCCATTTGGAATCGCATTTTTCTGGATAAGCAGACATATCAGGCAGATGCCTCAAAAGATGCTCGCTGGAATCGTGGTGCTTACTTGGTACAGGGACTGGGGCATTGTGGCGCTTGTCACACACCGCGTGGTCTGGCGTTTCAAGAAAAAGGGCTGACGCATGCCTCGGATCACTTTTTAAGTGGCGAAACCCTCGAAGGATGGTCGGCCACCAACTTACGTGGCGACCACAATACTGGCCTTGGCCGCTGGTCTGAGGCAGATATTCTGGTCTATCTCAAATCAGGGGCGAATCAGCATAGTTCTGCGTTTGGCACCATGACCACCGTGATTAACAACAGCACAGAAGGCATGACAACCGAGGATTTAAGCGGTATCGCGACTTATTTGAAAACAATCAAAGGGACCAACGATAAGCATCAAAAACCTTATCAGTATGATCCTAACGCGACCCTGGCTCAATTTAAAGCCCTCACAAGCTATCCAGGCGCCAGGCTGTATCAACAATATTGCGTGGCCTGTCATGGCCAGGATGGTAAAGGGGTGGCGCCTTATTTATCACCGCTTGCTGGCAATCCAGCGGTTATGGACCCGGATCCATCGTCACTGATTAACGTGATTTTGAATGGGTCGCCGCAGCTTAAAGCGCAAGGCGTGGCGGCACCGTTCAATATGCCGAAATTCCGCCACATGCTGAATGACACGGAGGTGGCCCAGCTTGTCAGTTTTATGCAGACGGCGTGGAATCATCCGCTGGAGGCGACCAGCGCGCAGGATGTTGCCAAGATTCGTAAACTGTCGCCGTCGGCTCACTAATCCAAGGTTGCTGGATGTTGCGCAGGCTGATTTCATGGGCAATGTTGTGAATGGAGCCCTTTCAAAACGTGGACTGCATCACTAATATCAATAGCCCGAGTGACTCACTTGGGCTATTTTTTTGATGACGTCTGAAAGGTCAATCATGCCATGGATGCTGCCCCGGCAGGGATGCCGTTATAGGTTATTTGTTTGTATCGCCCTGTCGTGGCTGTGTGTCAGTGCAGTCCATGCGCGGCCAGCCACAAAAGCGGCGCATGTGCCGCAGTTAACGACTAAACAGGCCGTGAGCGCACATACTGAAGACCTGCGCGCGTTGATGCAGGCCTTATACACTGCATACCCGGCCGAACTGGCTAAAAGCACCCAGGTGGGGCCGCGCGAAATGACCGAGTGGGTATTCGACGGCAAAGCCAATTGGCGCTTTGAGGGCATACGCCGCTTGCAAGGGCAAGAGGCTTTAGCCTTGCTGTTTGATCAAGCATTTGCCGGTGACCATATACTGGCGCTGGTGGTTGGTTTGGAAACGCTGGTGTTTGAGGCTTATGGCAGCCATAACGAATTTGATATTCCAGCCGAACGTGACCAGCCAAGGCTGGCAACGCTGCTGTGCGAGCTGCAAGCGTTGCCGCTGCGTTTGCAGGCTAACACGCAGATGAATACGGTGTTGCGTCAGCCGGTTGCGCAGCAACATATCACCGCAACCCTGCAAACATTGATGGTGCGCCTGCGAGATCGTGAGCAGGTGACTGCGGCCTGCCATTGAATTTACACGCTGACCTTAGTCTGCAACCAGGCCAAGCTGATGCCCCAATTTGTGTTTCTTGGTCGCCAGATACTGTGCATTGTGTGGATTGCTTTCCACTTCAAGCGGCGCCACAGTTTCAACCAGCACGCCCCAGGCGCTGAGTGCGGCAGACTTGTCGGGGTTGTTGCTCAATAAGCGTATGGAACCAACCTGCAAATGCTGCAGCATGCCAGCGGCAATATCGTAATTTCGCTGGTCCACGGGCAGGTTTAAGGCGAGGTTGGCCTGCACGGTATCCAGCCCTTGCTCTTGCAAGGCATAGGCACGGACCTTATTGGTGAGCCCGATACCACGTCCTTCGTGGCCACGCAAATACAAAATCACGCCTTGCCCCTGTTGCTGTATCAGCCGTTGCGCCTGCTTGAATTGCTCACCGCAATCGCAGCGTTGTGAGCCAAACACGTCGCCGGTCAGGCACTCGGAGTGCACGCGTGTGAGCACGCTGGCCTGGCCGCTCACATCCCCTAGCACCAGTGCGATATGTTCAATGCCGGTTCTGTGATCAATAAACGCATGCAGGCGGTAGCTGCCATACTCGGTGGCCAGATTGGCGCTGGCCTGTGGCGTGATCAGTGCCTGCAATGCGGGCGGTGCTGGTTTGAGGGCCAGGTTACTTGAGGGCATTAATGGCCCCCATTTTAATCAGCTTGGCACGCAGCACATTACGGCTTAAACCAAGTAGTTTGGCCGTTTGCACCTGGTTGTGGTGGCAATGATGGTAAGCCGCGCGCACCAAGGCGTCTTCCACATAATCATAGAGCTGGGCTTTGCCGGACTCAAACAGTTGCTGCAAGGCGTCTTCGAGCAAATCTGGCGCATGGCCGCCTGCTTGTTGTGTGTGCTCTTGTTTAGGCCGGTGCAGCGAAATAGACGATAAGTGTAAGTCTTCACTACGCACCAGATTATTGCGGCATATCAACAGTGAGTGATGAATGACGTTTTCGAGTTCGCGGATATTGCCTGGCCAGCTATGTTGTAATAGTTTTTGTTTGGCGCTGTCGTCGAGGCTGATCTCTGCGTAGCCAAGGCGACGCGTATATTCGCCGACAAAGTATTCGGCCAGCGGCAAAATATCGCCAGGCCGATTTCTCAAGGTTGGCAGTTCGAGGTGGGCCACGCGCAAACGGTAAAACAGGTCTTCACGGAAATTGCCTGCCTGTACCGCTTCTTCCAGGCGCACATTGGTGGCGGCAACTAACCTGACATCAATCGGCGTGGATTTTCTGGCCCCCAGGCGCACCACTTCGCGCTCTTGTAGCACGCGTAGCAGCTTGACCTGAATGCTCAGTGGCAAGTCACCGATTTCATCCAAAAATAAGGTGCCGCCGTTGGCCGCTTCAAACCAGCCTGCCTTGGCGACAAACGCCCCGGTAAACGCGCCTTTTTCGTGGCCAAACAATTCGCTTTCTACCAAGGTCTCAGAAAACGCGCCGCAGTTGACGGCGACAAACGGCTTGCCTTTGCGATTGCTTAAGGCATGCACATGGCGCGCGATCAGCTCTTTGCCGGTGCCGGTTTCGCCAATAATCAGCACATTGGCGTCACTAGGCGCAATTTGCTGAATGCGACTGAGCAAGGCGATAGATTTCGGGTCCTCAAACACTTGCGCAGTGGCGCGGATAGAGGTGGTCAGCGTGCGTGAATTCGGCAGCGTGAGTAGCTTTTTTTCATTGCCTTGATAATCCACGTCGTCCGCTGTGTCCAGATGCTCGATAAATTTGTCCATAATATTCATGAGTAAAATGTAGGGTGTGGAAAGCTGCCAGTCAGCGCCCATTCACCCAGCTCCTTAATTTTGTAATCTAGTGGATCATGCAAGGTATGCGTCCGCAGGTTGCGCCAGTGGCGGTCTAATCGCAGCCCGGCATGCGTTGCCCTCGAACCTGCGACCTCAAACATGCGGCTGGTGAGGTCCAGCCCGGTGCGGGTGGCCAGCACTTTGGCCGTGCTGATACTGGTGGCCAGCAGGCCGCGATCTTCTTCTGTCAGGCTTAAGCCTTTGGCCCAGGCCGCATCCAGCTTTTCTGCCGCCTGGTTGGTCAGCGCGCGGGTGGCTTCCAGGCTGACCCAAAACTCGCCGTAATGGGCCAAGATATAAGGGTCCTGGCTGGTGATATCAACCTTGGCATTTTTCCACGGCCGCGCTTCACGCAAAGTGTAGTGCTGGGCGTCATTAAAAGCGCCTTCGGCAATCCCCAAGTAGATGTTGGTCAGAATCAGTTGCGCGATGAGTGGCCGCAGGCAGGCAAACGGGTTGCTCAGCGGGCCGGGCTCAGTCAGCAACTCGTTCTGCTCTATCCTGACTTTTTCAAAGTTGACCGTACCGCTATCCGTCTGGCGCTGGCCGATATTATCCCAGTCATCCAATATCGTGATGCCGGTGCGTAATGTAGGGATGGCAGCAATCACCAACTGCCCAT
>CAYPZE010000011.1:1268-27671 GCA_964415305.1 uncultured Methylotenera sp. | reverse complement strand
GAAAAAGAAGAAGCGCTGGAAGCGTTGGGCATGACAGAAAAAGTGGCTAATTCGGATGCATTAACCAGCTTGCCGAATCGCTATGCTTTTGTAAAGGCGCTGGAGCAGATGCCCATGCATGGCAGTATGACATTTATTGATCTGGATGGACTCAAATTCTACAACGATCATTATGGTCATGCGCGTGGCGATGCTTTGCTGGTGAATTTTGCAAAACAGTATCAGCATTATTTGGGCAGCCCTCTCGTGTTGTATCGACTGGGCGGCGATGAGTTTGCGGTGTTGAGTCACAAAGGCGAGGTGCGGGTGGTTGAGCAGGCCTTGCAAAAAACCATTGAAAGTGTCCGTCTTGAGGGGTTTGAGTTTTCTGGCGCCAGTGCAGGCTCGGCCTATTATTATGAGGCTGAGAACATCACTGAACTCATGCAGTTGGCAGATGAGCGCATGTACGAAAATAAACGCGCGCGGCAGTCGGCGGTGACTGCTTGACGCTTACAGGCGCTGATGATGGCGCCCTGTCTGTGATGTTCAGTCGTTATTTCGCCGGGCTGGTTGCTTGCCGTTGCCAGCGATCCAGTGCGGCTTCCATTGTTTGTGGATGATAGCCTCGCACCACTTCCCCTGCCACCAGTAATACCGGTACACCGTGCGCGGCCAGTCGTTGATATTGGCTGCGCGCTTCTGCTGAGGTTTCGATATTCATTTCCTGATATGGAATCCCTTTGGCTGCCAGCAGCGCCCGTGTTTTCTCGCAATACGGGCACCAGTCGGTGGCGTAGAGCACCACTTGCCCATGGCTAAAGTCTGGCGGTGGGGTCAGGTAAAACCACCAGGTGCGCCATTCCATCGCCAGCAAAATGATGGCGCCGATGATCAGGAATTTCAATCTTGGTGAAAGTTGCATCTTAAACGTCTTTTAAGCGTGAAGGGCATGCTGAAGTGGACCTGTTTTTTACACAAAGAATCATCAAAAAATAACATTTTTTAATTATTCAATAATTTCAATGAGATAGCTATTTTTATTAAACAACTTTATGTGTTTACTGCGCCAATATGTTGATTTGAATTGCTTTGTTAAAATGCTCTAAGTCGTTGTCTTTAAAAGAGATTTTTTCACCCAAAGTGCTTGCCAAGCACTTTTTTTTTATCTATAGTGTGCAAAAGGGTGATTTTGTGTTGAATTGTGGGAAATTTATCCCTCTTTTAAACAAAATGGGTAGATAAAGGTCGATATTGATGTTTCGCGGTGCGGTGCAGTTAAGTTTGGATGCTAAAGGACGGCTCAGTGTGCCGGCCAAGCATCGTGACGCCCTGACGGCTGGCGGGCAGGGCGAAATCGTGCTGACAGCCCATCCGCATCGTTGCCTGATTTTGTATCCGCAAGCAGCTTGGGAGCCGATTGAGTCCAAGCTGACCAGTTTGTCCAGTTTTAATCCTCAAACCAGTGGTATTCAACGCATGATCGTCGGTCAGGCAGATGTGATGCATCTGGATTCGGCCGGTCGCTTGCTGGTGAATGCCGTCCTGCGCAAGTTTGCCAAGCTCGATAAAGACGTGATGATGGTCGGGCAGGGTAGTCATTTTGAATTGTGGGATCTGGCCGCATGGGATCAGCAGTTGGAAAGCCTGATGGCGACCGACCAGTTGCAGATACCGCAAGAGCTAGAAGGATTCTCGCTATGACGCGGGGCGCGAGGTCAGCGCCCGCGTCCTTGACGGAAACGTCAGAGTCACCAGTCGCCGCCAGTCATATCACCGTGTTGTTGCATGAGGCGGTGGATGCACTGAACGTGCAGGCAGATGGTATCTATGTCGATGGCACCTTTGGTCGTGGTGGACATAGTCGCCGCATACTTTCCAAATTAGGTAGCAACGGGCGTTTGATCGGCTTGGATCGCGATCTGGCGGCAGTGGCGCATGGGCAAACAATTGCCGATGCGCGTTTTACGATGGTGCATGCGCATTTTTCTGCCATGGCCACGGTATTGGCAGAGTTAGGTGTGCAGGCGGTAGACGGCATTTTGCTCGATTTGGGTATTTCGTCGCCGCAAATTGATGAGGGTGTGCGCGGGTTTAGTTTCCGTTTTGACGGGCCGCTGGATATGCGCATGGATCAAAGTCGGGGCAAAACCGCCGCAGAGTGGCTGGCGACGATGTCTGAAAAACAATTGGTTGAGGTGATTAGGGATTATGGTGAAGAACGGTTTGCTAAGCAGGTTGCAAGGGCGATTGTTAAAGAGCGCGAAGATGGGCATGCCATCACCACTACAGGGCAACTTGCCAAGATCGTGGCAAGCGCCATCCCCAAGAATGAGCCGGGCCAGAACCCTGCAACGCGCACATTTCAAGCTCTACGGATTTTCGTCAATCAAGAGCTTGAGGAGCTCTCGCTAGTGCTGCCAGATTGCTTGCAGTTGCTGCGTCCGCAAGGCCGCTTGTCGGTGATCAGCTTCCATTCCCTGGAAGACCGCATCGTGAAACGCTTTATCCAGTCAGAAGTGGATAGAGACAACCTGCCTGCCGGGCTGCCAGTGCGTGCCAGCGAGTTGCCGCAGCCGCGTATGTTGTCGGTTGGGCGTGCGATCAAGCCGAGTGCGGCTGAAGTAAAAGCCAATGTGCGCTCACGCAGTGCCGTGTTGCGTGTGGCTGAGCGCACGTATGTGCAGTAAATGGTTTAACGATGATCCGGCTGAATTTGATTTTATTTGCATTGACGATTGCCATGGCCCTGGGCGTGGTGACGGCGCAATACAAGGCGCGCAAATTGTATTTTGAGCTGGACAGGCAAGAGGTGTTGACCAAGCAATATATGACGGAATATGACCAGTTGCAGATTGAGCAAAGCACCTGGGCCATGCATTCTCGGCTGGAAGACTTTGCCACCACACGTTTGCATATGCACAGCCCAAGCATGCAGCAGACGCAAGTGATCATGGTGGATGTGGCGCTTGCGCCATAACCGACATCATTGCGAGTGAATGGTCATGCTGCTTAAAGAGAGTCAACACAAGCTAGTGAAATTGCCGGCCTGGCGCAGAAGAACGCTGCTGGTGTTACTGCTGTTGAGTTTTGTTTTGTTGCTGGGGCGCGGATTTTACCTGCAAACCCTGCATAAAGACTACCTGATTAAAAAAGGCGAGGCGTTTTCGCGGCGCAAAGTGGTGTTGATGCCGCATCGCGGCAAGATTTATGACCGTAATTTCAAGCCATTGGCGATCAGTTTGCCGGTGGAGTCGGTGTGGGCTAACCCGACCGATGTGCAGATTTCGGCCGCGCAGTTGAAGCAAATGTCCACCTTGTTGGATATGCGGCCAAAAGAGTTGCAGCTAAAGCTGCAAAAAAAGAAAAAAGAATTTGTTTATGTTAAACGGAGAGTGGCGCCCGATGTGGCAAAACAGGTGATGGCGATGAAAGTGCCCGGCGTATTCAGTCAAAAGGAATACAAACGCTTCTACCCGGCGGCAGAAGTGACGGCGCATATCGTCGGTTTTACCGGCGTCGATGACACCGGCGTGGAGGGCATGGAGCTTTATCGTAACCACGTGTTGTCTGGGAGCCCAGGCAAGCGTGACTTTGTGCGTGATCGCAAAGGCCATGTGGTAGAAGACCTGGTGGCGGTGAAGTTGCCGCATGATGGCCAAGATCTGGTGTTGAGCATAGACCGCACCGTGCAATATGTGGTGCATCGCGAGCTCTCACGTGCCGTTGAAAAACACAAGGCCAAAGCCGCCGCGGCAGTGGTGCTGGATGCCAAAACCGGTGAAGTGCTGGCGCTGGTGAATATCCCGACCTACAACCCGAACAATCCAGTCAATGTAGCCAGCAAGTTGCGCAACTCGGCGATTGTGAATATTTTTGAACCCGGCTCGACCATGAAGCCGGTCACTGCAGCCGCGGCGATGGAGTTTGGCCCTTATCAGCCGGATACCAAGATTCAGACCGCGCCTGGCTATCTGCGCATAGGCACTGCGACGATTCATGATGCCCACCCCAATCAGGTGCTGACGGTCGCGCAAGTGATTCAGAAATCCTCCAACGTTGGCTCAGCTAAAATGGCGCTTGATTTAAACCGCGAGCAATTGTGGAACACCTATGTGCAGCTGGGGTTTGGCACCACGACCAAGATTGGCTTTCCTGGCGAGGCCTCAGGCAAGGTGCGCGATTACAAAACCTGGCGTCCGATTGAGCAGGCTACCATGTCCTATGGTCACGGTATCAGCGTGACCTTGTTGCAATTGGCACGTGCCTACACCGTGTTTGCTAATGAAGGCGAATTGCTCCCTGTCACGCTGACCAAACTCTCTGAGCCACCCGTTGGGCGTCAAGTGTTTTCGGCCAAAGTGGCTAACTCGGTCAAAGACATGCTGGAGCTGGTCGTGCAACCAGGCGGCACCGCTTTGAAAGCACAAGTCACCGGTTATCGCGTGGCGGGAAAAACTGGCACCGCGCACAAGCTGGGCGATCACGGCTATGAGCACGATAAATATGTGGGTTCTTTTGTTGGCATGGTGCCTGCGTCTAATCCGCGCCTGATTATGGCGGTGATGATAGATGAGCCGAGCAATGGCGAGTATTACGGTGGCAGTGTTGCTGCGCCGGTGTTTAGCGCCGTGATGAATGACGTGCTGCGTATGCTGGTGATTCCGCAGGATGGCAATGCCTTGCCTGTGGCCACCCCGGCAGATGCCGCTGAAGTGAAGGAGGCGATGTGAGTAAGTATATTATTCCAGCGCCGGTACACGGCATCACCGCGGACAGCCGCCAGGTGGAAAAACATGGCTTGTTCCTGGCTTACCCAGGGCAGCATAGTGACGGCCGTGACTATATCGAAGACGCTATCGCTAAAGGCGTGAATACCGTGATTTGGGATAGCCAGGGCTTTGACTGGAACCCGGCATGGACCGTACATAACATCGCCATCGCTGACTTGAAGTCACAGGTTGGGCACATTGCCAGCCAGTTCTACAAAGACCCATCCGAGCAGATGTGGTGCGTGGGCGTGACCGGCACTAACGGTAAAACCACAGTGACCCACTGGCTGGCACAGGCCTATCGCTTTTTGCAGCAAAAGTCTGCCGTGATTGGCACCTTGGGCAATGGGGCGCTGGATGATTTGCAGCCGACGCAAAACACCACGCCAGGCCCGGTAGAGCTACAAAAAATGCTGGCTAATTTCGTGCTCGATGATGTGCGCATGGTTGCCATGGAAGTCTCCTCGCATGGCCTGGATCAAGGCCGTGTCAATGGCGTGGCCTTTGATGTCGCGGTGCTGACTAATATCACGCGTGACCACCTTGATTACCACCTGACCATGGAAGCTTACCAGGCGGCCAAACGCAAACTGTTTGACTGGCAAACCCTGGCGGCGGCTGTGGTGAATGCCGATGACCCGTTTGGCTTGGCGCTGATTGAAGACCTGCGCAAACAAGGTAAAAAAGTATTGAGTTATGGCCTGCATCAGGAGGCGGATGTGTGTGCCACGGCCGTCACTATGCATGCCACCGGTTTTGAAATTCAGGTGCGCACAGCGCAAGGTACTGGCGATATCCAGTTGCATGCGTTGGGTCAGTTTAATGTCTATAACGCGCTGGCTGTGCTGACTTGCCTGCTGGCGAATGAGGTGGCGTTACCCGCGGCGTTACAGGCCGTGTCTGGCCTGGTGCCAGTGGCGGGGCGCATGCAGATGTTTGGCGGTGGTGACTTGCCATTGGTGGTGGTTGACTACGCGCATACCCCGGACGCATTGGAAAAAGCGCTGCATACCTTGCGCATTCAGGCACAAGGCAAATTGAGCTGCGTGTTTGGTTGCGGCGGTGACCGCGACAGTGGCAAACGCCGCGAAATGGGCCGTATTGCTGACACTTTGGCCGATAGCGTCATTGTGACCAATGATAATCCGCGCAGTGAAAATCCCTACGCGATTATTGCGGCGATTGCCGAGGGCATGGCGCGCGAAGTAACGGTGGAAACCGACCGTGCAAAAGCCATTGCGCTCGCGGTGAGTCAGGCTGGTAAAGGCGATGTGGTGCTGGTGGCAGGCAAGGGCCATGAAGATTATCAAGAGATGCAAGGCATCCGTTATCCGTTCAGTGATGCGGACTGGGTGCAAAGCGCGTTGAAGAAGCACGGCTTGAAGGTGAAGGTGACCGCATGATCGCGCTGCAAACCATTGCTGAAGTTTGTCACGGCACCTTGCATGCTGTGAATGGACAAGGCGCTGAAGTCAGTGTGACGTCAGTCGATACCGATAGCCGTCGCGTGGTGCCAGGCCAATTGTTTGTCGCTTTGCCGGGCGACAAGTTTGACGGTCATGATTTCTTGCAGCAGGTGGCGGCACAAGGCGCTGTCGCCGCCTTGATCAGTAAACCGCTGGAAGCGCCTGTGCCAAGCGTGCTGGTGAAAGATACCCGCCTGGCGTTGGGCCAACTGGCCAGCTGGTGGCGTCAGCAGCTAGCGTTGCCACTGATTGCAGTCACCGGTAGCAATGGCAAGACCACCACCAAGGAAATGATCGCGGCCATCATGCAAGTGCGTGTCGGCGGCGCTGACCAGGTGTTGGCCACTGCCGGTAATTTTAATAACGATATTGGCATGCCGCTGACATTGCTGCGTTTGCGTGCCACGCATCGCTGCGCCGTGATTGAGATGGGCATGAATCATCTAGGTGAGATTGATTACCTGACTCGCTTGGCACGCCCCGATGTGGCAGTGATCAACAACGCGGGCACCGCACATATTGGCGAGCTAGGTTCACGTGAGAACATCGCCAGAGCCAAGGGCGAGATTTTTGCCGGGTTGAGCCAGGAGGGCATCGCCGTGATCAACACCGACAGTGAGTTTGCCGACTACTGGCGCGGCTTGAACGGCGGGCGCCGTGTACTGGGCTTTGGTTTGCATCCCGCGGCCGATATCCGCGGTGAAGTGCTTGGCGATGGGTCCAGTTTTATATTGCATTATCAAGGTGAGCAGATCGCCTTAACTCTGGCAGTGCCTGGCGCGCACAACGTGATGAATGCCTTGGCGGCGGCCGCTGCGAGTTTAGCTGCTGGTGCCAGTTTGGCCGATGTTGCGCAGGGCCTGCAAGGGTTCGCTGGGGTTAAAGGCCGCTTGCAAGTGAAAGTGGCCGCCAACGGCGCCAAACTGATTGATGACACCTACAACGCCAACCCAGACTCTATGCAGGCCGCCCTCGACGTTTTAAAAACGGCAGGTGACAGCACGGTGTTTGTGATGGGTGATATGGGAGAACTCGGCCCGGATGCTGAAGCCATGCACGCACAGATTGGCCTGTATGCCAAAGCCAGTGGTATCAGCCGCTTGTATGCTTTGGGCAGGTTCACGTCAGCCGCTGTGCAGGCATTTGGCCCGCACGCGCAGCATTTTGCGACTGTTGAAACCCTGGTCGCGGCATTGCAGGCAGAAACCACGGCGAAGGATGTGGTGTTGGTGAAAGGCTCTCGCTTTATGCAAATGGAGCGTGTAGTGAATGCGTTGGTGGAGTCGCAAGCCACTGAATTAGTGGGGAAATAGGGAAGCATATGTTATTAGAACTGACCAAATGGCTGGCATCGGATGTACACGGATTTCATGTATTTAACTACATCACCTTTCGCGCCGTTCTGGCGACGCTGACGGCACTGGCCATCTCGTTTCTAGTCGGGCCTGCCATGATCCGCAAACTGACCGAGTACAAGGTTGGTCAGGCCGTGCGTGATGATGGTCCGCAAACACACTTAGTCAAGGCCGGGACGCCAACCATGGGTGGCGCGCTGATTCTGGTCGCGATTTCGATATCAACCTTGCTGTGGGGCAACCTGCATAACCGCTTTATCTGGGTGGTATTGATTACCACGCTGGGTTTTGGTGCGGTAGGCTGGGTCGATGATTACCGCAAAGTGGTCTACAAAAACCCGAAAGGCTTGTCTGCCAAAGCCAAGTATTTCTGGCAAAGCTTGGTCGGTTTAGGCGTAGCAGGGTTTTTATATGCCACGTCGACCACGCCGGTTGAAACAACGTTGATCGTGCCTTTCTTTAAGCATCTGGTATTCCCGTTGGGCGCGGTGGGCTTTATTGTGCTGACCTACCTGGTGATTGTGGGTAGCAGCAATGCCGTCAACCTAACCGATGGCCTGGATGGTCTGGCCACCTTGCCGACGGTGATGGTAGGCAGCGCGCTGGCGATTTTTTCTTATGTCGCCGGGCATGCGGTGTTTTCTAAATACCTGGGCATTCCATATGTAGCAGGGGCCAGCGAGTTGATGGTGTTTTGTGCGGCGATGGCCGGTGCTGGCTTGGGTTTCTTGTGGTTTAACGCGTATCCGGCAGAAGTGTTTATGGGCGATGTTGGCGCGCTGGCGCTGGGGGCTGCGCTCGGTGTGGTAGCAGTGATCGTACGCCAGGAAATCGTACTGTTCATCATGGGCGGTGTGTTTGTGATTGAGACTTTTTCGGTGGCGGCACAGGTGCTGTATTTCAAATACACCAAGAAGATGACTGGCACCGGTAAGCGTATCTTTTTGATGGCGCCTTTGCACCATCACTACGAACAAAAAGGCTGGAAAGAGACGCAAGTGGTGGTGCGTTTCTGGATCATCACCATGATGTTGGTGCTGGTCGGTTTGTCTACTCTCAAGTTGCGATAACACGGAATTAACAGGTCGGACTCGAACATGAAAAAGCAGTTTGAACAGCAGCGTGTTGCGGTACTGGGACTGGGTGATACCGGTTTCTCTGCCTTACGCTGGCTGCGCCATATGGGCGCAGACGTTGTGATGTTCGACTCGCGTCCGCATCCGGCTGGGCTTGATCGCCTGCAGGCAGAGCACCCAGAGGTGGAATGCCATCTGGGGCCTTTTAATTACAGCCTGCTCGCGAATATGGATTTAATCGTGGCCAGCCCCGGCGTGTCACTCAAAGAACCGGTGATTGCGCAACTGATGGCGCAAGGTAAAAGTGTGGTTGGCGATGTAGAGTTGTTTGCGCGCTTTCGTGCACCCTACGCCAAAGTAATCGCGATCACTGGCTCCAATGGAAAAACCACCGTGACTTCATTGGTCGGTGAAATCTGCAAGCAGGCCGGCCTCAATACCATTGTTGCGGGCAACATAGGTTTGCCGGTGCTGGATACCTTGCAGATGACGGCGCCAGATGTCTATGTTCTGGAACTGTCAAGCTTTCAACTGGAAGCGATGCACCAGTTGCAGGTCGACGCGGCGACGGTGCTGAATCTGTCTGAAGATCATATGGATCGCTATGACGGCATGGACGGTTATGCGCAAGCCAAGGCCCGCATTTACCAACATGCGCGGATTGCCATCGTTAACCGTGATGACCCGGCCAGCGCAGCCTTGGCGCGCCAGTTGCCTCAAGTGTCGTTTGGCGTGAATCCGGCGCCGACGATTAACGACTACGGTCTGAACGATGCTGGCTGGTTATGTGCTGGCCACCGTCATTATATTGAAGCGGATAGCTTGCAGATACGTGGTAAACACAATATCGCGAATGCGCTGGCGGCTATTGCCCTCACGCAAGCCATTGGCATCGACAAAGTGTCTATCCTGCACACCGTACAATCTTTTGCTGGTTTACCACATCGGGTGGAGTGGGTGGCAAGCATTGATGAGGTGGATTTTTACGATGACTCTAAAGGCACCAATGTCGGGGCGACCTGCGCAGCGATTAGTGGCATGCTCAAGCAAGGCAAACCGCAAAAAGTGGTCTTGATTGCCGGTGGTGATGGTAAAGGCCAGGATTTTAGTCCCTTGCGTGAAGCCGTGTTGCATCATGCGCGGGCCGTGGTGTTGATTGGTCGTGATGGGCCAAAAATCCAGCAGGTTTTACACAACTTGCAATTGCCAGTGGTCGATGCGGTCGATTTAACGGCGGCCGTCCATATTGCCAACACGCTGGCCGAAGCGGGCGATGCCGTCCTGTTGTCACCGGCGTGCGCTAGCTTTGATATGTTCCGTAATTACGAGCACAGAGCCGAAGTGTTTGTGCAGGCAGTGAAAGCCATGGAGGCCGCATGCTCGGGCCATTAATGATGAACCGCGAGCGCTATAACTCGCCCAATTACGACGTGTCGCTGTTGTGGGTGGTGTTGTCCTTGCTGGCGTTTGGCATGGTCATGGTGTATTCCGCCTCGATTGCTTATGCCGATTCGAGCAAGATGTTTGGCCATAACAGCACCTATTTTCTGGTGCGCCAGGCTTTGTATATCGTGGTTGGGCTGGTGGCAGCCGTTGTGGTGTTCCAGATCCCCATGGCCTGGTGGCAGAAAATGTCGCCTTACCTGTTCATTATGGGCATCGTGCTGCTCATCATGGTGCTGATTCCAGGCATCGGTAAGGTGGTGAACGGTAGCCGCCGCTGGATTTCTCTGCTGGTGATGAACCTGCAACCTTCAGAACTCATGAAGTTGTTTATCGCCATGTATGCCTCGGATTACGCCGTGCGCAAGGCCAGCAGCATGCACAGCATTAAAAAAGGCTTTTTGCCCATGCTGGGGGTGATGGTGTTTGTCGGTGTGCTACTACTCAAAGAACCCGATTTTGGCGCATTTGCCGTGACGGCATCGATTGCGTTTTCCATCATGTGGCTAGGCGGCGTCAACCTCAAGGTGTTTATTGCCATGCTAGGCGCGTTGCCTTTGGCCGTGTTTGGTCTGGTGGTGATGGAGCCTTATCGTCTTGAACGCATGAAAGGCTTCTTGAATCCGTTTGATGACCCGTTTGATACTGGTTACCAGTTATCGCACGCACTGATTGCCTTTGGTCGTGGCGAGTTCTGGGGCGTGGGCCTCGGCGGCAGTGTAGAAAAATTACTGTACCTGCCAGAAGCGCATACCGATTTCTTGCTGGCAGTGGTGGCTGAAGAGCTGGGTTTTGTCGGCGTGCTGGTGGTGGTATTGCTGTTTGCCTGGCTGGTGATTCGCGCCTTCAGCATTGCCAAAGAAGCGGTGGCCAATGAGCGTTACTACTCAGCTTTACTGGCACAAGGCATTGGTGTCTGGATGGGCGTGCAGGGCTTTATCAATATGGGCGTGAACATGGGCCTGTTGCCAACCAAAGGACTGACCCTGCCTTTGCTGTCTTACGGTGGTAGCGGCATTTTGGCGAATTGCATTGCACTATCTGTGCTGCTACGTATTGATTTTGAGAACCGTCGTTTGCAGAAGGGCTTGCAAACATGAGCGGCCAATACACATTGATGGTGATGGCCGGTGGTACGGGTGGCCATGTGTATCCAGCGATGGCCGTGGCTGATGCGCTGCAGGTGCAAGGCTGGAAAATTGTCTGGCTGGCGACTGAGGGCGGCATGGAAAATCGTCTGATTGCTGATAAGCCTTATGACAAAGCGATGATGACCATGCGCGGTGTGCGTGGCAAAGGTCTGCAGGGCTGGCTAACCTTGCCCGTGAAGCTGGCGCGCGCCTTTGCACAAGCCAGGCAGGCGATTCGTCAGCATCAACCTGATGTCGTGCTGGGCATGGGTGGTTTTGCCGCTTTTCCTGGCGGTGTCATGGCCAAACTGGCAGGGATCCCGCTGGTGATACACGAGCAAAACTCCATTGCTGGCCTAACCAATAAAGTGTTGGCCAAGATCGCTAGCCGTGTATTAACCGGTTTCCCTGGCGCGTTGGGCCCAGAAGGCGAGATGGTCGGTAACCCGGTGCGTGAAGGCATTACAACTTTGCCTACGCCCGAGCAGCGTTTTGCTGAGCATCACGGTGTGCTGCGCGTGTTAGTGGTAGGCGGCAGCCTGGGCGCGGTAGCCTTGAATACTTTATTGCCACAGGCCTTTGCGCAACTGCCAGCGAATACGCGTCCGCAGATTATTCATCAGGCCGGTGAAAAACAGTTTGAGGCACTGAAAAAGGCGTATGCCAAGGCCGGTGTCGCCGCGGATTGCCGTGCTTTTATTCACGATATGGCGGAAGTGTATGCCTGGGCAGACCTAGTGATTTGCCGTTCTGGTGCTTTGACCGTGGCTGAACTGGCTAACGTCGGCGCTGCCAGTATTTTAGTGCCGTTTCCATTTGCGGTGGATGACCACCAGACGACGAATGCAGCGTATTTGCAGCAGGCAGGCGCGGCGTTGTTGATACAGCAGTGTGATATGGATGTAACACAACTGGCCAATACATTAAAAACGCTGGACCGCGGCACCTGCCTGAGTATGGCGCAAAAAGCGCGTGCATTAGCCAGGCCGCAGGCAACACAACAAGTGGCGGATATTTGCCAGCAGCTGGCAACGGCCAAGGCTAACGGGAAACAACGTACGGTATGAAACATAAAGTTAAAAAAATTCACTTTATCGGCATCGGCGGCTCAGGTATGAGCGGCATCGCTGAAGTATTGCTGAACCTGGATTTTGAAGTCAGTGGCTCTGACTTGGCCAGCAATGCCACCACCAAGCGTTTGCAAGGCTTTGGCGCCACGGTGTTTCAAGGCCACGCCACTGAGCATCTGAATGACGCCGACGTGGTGGTGGTCTCCAGCGCCATTAACGAAGAAAACCCGGAAATCATCGCTGCCCGTGCGCGCAAAGTGCCAGTGATTCCACGGGCGGTGATGTTGGCTGAGTTGATGCGCTTCAAGCAGGGTATTGCCGTGGCAGGGACGCATGGCAAAACCACGACCACCAGCCTGATCGCCAGCATTCTGGCGGAAGCGGATATGGATCCGACCTTTGTCATTGGTGGAAAGTTGGAAGCGGCCAGCGCCAATGCACGGCTGGGCACCGGCGAGTGGATTGTGGTGGAAGCCGATGAGTCCGATGCGTCCTTTTTGCACCTGACGCCGATCATGGCCGTAGTGACCAATATCGATCAGGACCACATGGACACCTATGAACACAGTTTTGAAAAACTCAAAACTGCGTTCGTTGAATTTTTGCAGCAAATTCCATTCTGGGGCATGGCGGTGTTGTGCATCGATGATGCCAATGTGCGTGAAATCCTGCCGCGCGTGACCCGTCCGGTGACGACCTATGGCACCCACGAAGAGGCCGCGATTCGCGCCGAGAATATTGTGGCTGACAACGGCAAGATGCATTTCACGCTGGTGCGTAAAAACGGCATCACCGTACGCAACGAAGTGACGCTGAACTTGCCTGGTCATCACTACGTGCTGAATGCGCTGGCGGCGATTGCGATTGCCACAGAGTTGAATGTCCCGGATGCCGCCATTTTGAAAGCGCTGGCTGAGTTCCGTGGCGTGGGTCGTCGCTTCGAGCGTTATGGCGAAATCCCGGTCAACGGTGGCCACTTCACGCTGGTGGATGACTACGGTCATCACCCAATTGAAATGCAGGCAGTCATCGCTGCCGCGCGTGGCGCTTTCCCTGATCGCAGGTTGGTGTTGGCGTTTCAGCCACACCGCTATACCCGTACGCGTGACTGCTTTGAAGACTTCGTCAAAGTGTTATCTACCGTCGATGCCTTGTTGCTGACTGAAGTGTATAGCGCCGGTGAAGCGTCGATTGTGGCTGCTGATACGCGTAGCCTGATTCGCGCCATTCGCGTCAATGGCAAGGTGGAACCACGTTTTGTGGAAACAACAGATGAACTACCAGCGACGATTCTCGACAGCGTACAGCCAGGGGACGTCGTCGTGGTGATGGGCGCAGGCAGTATCGGTAGTGTCGCTGCTAAAACCAGGGAGTTGGCCAGCGTATGAGTGCCTCGGGATTAAAAGCGACTGGCCTGCAAGTGCTGAACAACGAGCCATTGGCCCGTTATACCAGCTGGCGCGTCGGTGGTCCGGCAGACCGTTTGGTGCTGGCTGACAGCGTCGCGCATTTGCAGCAGTTTTTGCAGCAATTGCCTGCCAGCGAGCCACTGACATTTATTGGCCTGGGTAGCAACTTGCTGGTGCGCGATGGCGGTGTGCGCGGCACGGTGGTGGTCATGCATCAGGCACTGCAAGCATTGGAAATGCAAGGTGAACGTGTGTATGCAGATGCTGGGGTCACCTGCGCCAAGCTGGCACGTTTTGCCGCCAGCCACAATCGCGCCGGTGCTGAGTTTATGGCAGGCATTCCAGGCACGGTCGGCGGTGCGCTGGCGATGAATGCCGGTTGCTACGGTGGCGAAACCTGGCAATGGGTAGACGAGGTGAAAACGATTAATCGAGCTGGTGTGGTGCAAGTGCGTGCGCGGGCCGAGTACCAGCCGACTTATCGCCATGTGGAGCATCCGGCGGCCGATGAGTGGTTTTTGGGCGGCTGGTTTACGGTGCCTGCTGGTGATGGCAAGGCGTCTGCCGAACAGATTAAACAGTTGCTGGCCAAGCGTCTGGCGAGTCAGCCACTGAATATGCCGAGCGCAGGGTCGACGTTCAGGAATCCCGAAGGTGATTTTGCGGCGCGTTTGATTGAAGCGTCTGGCTTGAAAGGCACCACCATTGGTGGTGCACAGGTGTCTGAAAAGCATGCCAACTTTATTGTGAATTTGGGCAACGCCAGCGCTGCCGATATTGAAGCCTTGATTGAGCATGTGAAAACGACGGTGCGCACCAAGCAGGGCGTGGCATTAATACAGGAAGTGAAAGTCATTGGGGAAGGTGTTTTAAAGGTATGAGTGCAGGTCAACTCTCATTTGGCAAGGTCGCGGTATTGTTTGGCGGCCGTTCTGGCGAGCGCGAAGTGTCGCTCAAGAGTGGTTCGGCTGTGTTGGCCGCGTTGCAGCGTCAGGGCGTGGATGCGCATGCGTTTGACCCTGCGACCCAGGATTTGTCTGCATTAAAAGCGTTTGACCGTGCCTTTATTGCCTTGCATGGCCGCTACGGCGAAGACGGCACCATTCAAGGTGCGCTGGAGCTCATGGATATCCCTTATACCGGTAGCGGCGTGATGGCCTCTGCGCTGGGTATGGATAAATGGCGTACCAAATTGTTGTGGACCGCTGCTGGCGTGACCACGCCTAACTATGTGCTGATGGATGACAGCACACATGCTGAGAACGTGGTCACTGCGCTTGGTTTGCCGTTGTTTGTGAAACCGGCCAATGAAGGTTCTAGCATCGGCGTGAGCAAGGTCAAGCAGGCGAATGATTTAATGACCGCTTACAGCCTGGCTAAACAGTCAGACCCACTGGTCATTGCCGAGCAGTTTGTCGGGGGTGGCGAATACACCGTGGGTATTTTGGGCGAGACCGCGCTGCCTATCGTACGCATTGTGCCGAAAAACGAATATTACGATTACGAAGCCAAGTACCTGCGTGATGACACCGAATATCGCTGCCCGAGCGGCTTGTCTGCCGAGCAGGAAAGACAGATCCAGGCAGAAGCCTTGCAGGCGTTTAAGGTGCTGGGTTGCCGTGGCTGGGGCCGGGTCGACTTTTTGATGGATGAGGCGGGTAAACATTATTTTTTAGAGGTGAATACCAGCCCGGGCATGACCGATCACAGCTTGGTGCCAATGGCCGCCAAAGCCGCTGGCCTGGATTTTGAGGCGCTGGTGATTCGTATTTTGCAACAAACCTTGCGTGACGCATAAAGAGGAAAACGGACTCGATGTGGGATAGACCAACATTGCTGAACTGGATCGCCAACCTGCTGTTTTCACTGGCAGTGGTGATGCTGCTTTACGCCCTGTTGTTTGTGGTGCTGCATTTGCCCATCTTCCCGGTCAAGCAGGTACAGGTCGAAGGCAATCTGGATCACGTCAATCACGAGCAGATTCAGTTGATCGTGAGCAAGTACCTTAAAGGTAATTTTTATACGCTGGATTTGCAGCGTACGCGGGCTGCGTTTGAAAAGTTGCCCTGGGCACGCAAGGTCAGTGTGCGCCGCCAATGGCCAGACACCATTGTGGTGCAGATTGAAGAACACCAAGCCTTGGGTCGCTGGGGCGGCGTGGCACTGGTAAATCGTCATGGCGAGTTGTTCCAGGCCGCCTCTGACGAACAATTACCGACTTTTTACGGCCCGGGCGATGCGATTAAAGAAGTGGCACAAGGCTATGCCAGTTTTGCCCAGATGCTGGTGGACACGCCACTGCAAATTCAGCAGCTAAGCCTGTCTTCCCGTCGCGCCTGGGAGATCAAGACCGTCGATGGTCGACAAATGATGCTGGGTCGCGAAGCGGCCAAGCAGCGATTACAACAGTTTGTGGCGGCGTATCGCCAGCAGGCAAGTATCGCGGAAAGTGACTGGCGTTATGCCGATTTGCGTTACCCCAACGGTTTTGCCTTGCGCATGCCGCGCGGTGGTGCCTAAGAATAAGACTGCCAGAAAAAAGGTCAAGGAAGAGACATGAGTAGAGTCAGAGAAGATAAAAATTTAATTGTGGGCCTGGATATCGGCACCTCCAAAATTGTTGCCATTGCGGCTGAAATATTGCCGGAAGGTACATTGAAGGTGATTGGTGTCGGCCAACATGCTTCCCGCGGCTTGAAAAAAGGCGTGGTGGTGAATATCGACTCCACCATGCAGGCGATTCAGCGCGCGATTGAAGAAGTCGAGCTGATGGCGGATTGCAAAATTAATACTGTGTATTCAGGCATTGCCGGTAGCCATATCAAGAGCCTCAATTCGCATGGCATGGTGAAAATTAAAGAGAGCGAAGTGTCGCAGATGGACATCGACCGTGTGGTCGAAACCGCGCGTGCGATTGCCTTGCCTGCCGACCAGCAGATCCTGCATATCTTGACCCAGGAATTTATTATCGATGGCCAGGAAGATGTGCGCGAGCCATTGGGCATGAGCGGCATCCGTCTTGAGGTGCGCGTGCATATTGTCACCGGCGCGATTGCGGCGGCGCAGAACATCGTCAAGTGCATCAAGCGCTGCGGCCTCGAAGTGAGTGATCTGATTTTGCAACCGTTGGCTTCCAGCGAGTCTGTACTGACCGATGACGAAAAAGAACTGGGTGTGTGCCTGGTGGATATCGGTGGTGGCACGACTGACCTGGCGGTATTCAAAAACGGCGCCATTCGTCATACGGCAGTGATTCCGATTGCCGGTGACCAGATTACCAATGACATTGCGGTGGCCTTGCGTACACCGACGCAGTCGGCTGAGGAGATTAAAGTGAAGCACGGCTGCGCCTTGCGTCAACTGGCGGACCCGCGTGAAGTGGTGGAAGTGCCTGCGGTCGATGGCCGTGAGCCGCGCCAATTGTCTTGCCAGGCCTTGACTGAAGTGATTGAAGACCGCGTGGAAGAGATTTATGAGTTCGTGCAGCAAGAGCTGCGCCGCAGTGGCATGGAATCGATGATCGCCTCAGGCATCGTGATTACCGGCGGCGCGGCACAGATGCGCGGCATGGTTGAGTTGGGCGAAGAAATTTTCCATACCCCGGTACGCCTGGGCGTGCCCAGGGGCGTGGAAGGGTTGTCTGAAGTCATAGGCAATCCACGTTATGCCACCGGCATAGGTTTGTTGCTGATGGCCAAGCAGCAAGTAGAAAAACAAATGGTGGGTAATTTGCAATCTGGGTCAGTGGGCAGATTGCTAGAGCGGATGAAGAGTTGGTTTACCGGTAATTTTTAGGGTTTTGTTGTTTTTTAATGTGTTTTAGGGCGGGTGTGCGGGGCAAACCAAGCACTCAAATAATAGGCAATGGAGGGTTAGTATGATTGAGATTTTTGACAAAGAGAATGACGGCGCCGTAATCAAGGTAATTGGTGTCGGCGGTTGCGGTGGTAACGCCGTGGAACACATGATGACCAAGAGCGTGACTGGCGTTGAGTTTATTTGTGCCAACACGGATATGCAGGCCCTGAAAAAGAGCCATGCCAAAGTCGTGCTGCAAATTGGTTCTGACATCACTAAAGGCCTGGGCGCTGGCGCGAAACCAGAAATCGGCCGCGAAGCTGCGCTGGAAGATCGCGACAGCATTGCAGAAACCATTGATGGCGCGGACATGCTGTTTATTACAGCGGGTATGGGCGGTGGTACGGGGACTGGTGCTGCGCCGATTATTGCTGAAGTGGCGCGTGAAATGGGTATCCTGACCGTGGCTGTGGTGACCAAGCCATTCGCGTTTGAAGGCAAGCGTGCCAAAGTGGCGCAAGAAGGCCTGGAAGAACTTTCACAGTATGTCGACTCTCTTATCGTTATCCCTAACGAAAAATTGATGGACGTATTGGGCGAAGACGTGACCGTGGTAGAAGCTTATCGTGCGGCCAACGACGTGTTGCATAACGCCGTGTCCGGTATTGCTGAAATCATCAACTGCCCAGGCATGGTCAACGTCGACTTCGCTGACGTACGCACCGTGATGTCTGAAATGGGCATGGCGATGATGGGTTCTGCTGAAGCCAGCGGCCCTAACCGTGCACGTATCGCCGCTGAGCAAGCCGTCGCCAGCCCATTGCTGGAAGACGTGAACCTGGCGAATGCGCGTGGTGTGTTGGTGAACATCAGCGCCAGCGGCAGCTTCAAAATGCGCGAATACTATGATGTGATGAACACCATCAAAGAATTCACGGCAGAAGATGCGACGGTGATCGTGGGTAATGTGATG
Organism: uncultured Methylotenera sp.; assembly: GCA_964415305.1. Classification (GTDB taxonomy): domain Bacteria; phylum Pseudomonadota; class Gammaproteobacteria; order Burkholderiales; family Methylophilaceae; genus Methylophilus. The sequence goes on along the minus strand of CAYPZE010000011.1, from coordinate 9,200 downwards.
GACGAAAGCATGGGTGACAACCTGCGTGTGACCATGGTGGCAACCGGATTGAACGGTTCACTGGGCAAGCGCCAGGCCAAACCTGAGTTGAAAGTCATGACGACATTGCGTGATGGTACGACTAACCAGCCGATCTTCAGTGCAGTTGAAGAAGATGAGCCAGCCGTATTTACCAGCAACAGCCGTCGCGCGCAGGTTGAGGCCATGAAAAATTCCGGGATTGAAGAATACGATATCCCAGCGTTTTTGCGTAAACAGGCTGACTAATCGTTTAACCAATCATTGGTTAGAGCCATCCATGGCTTGACTAATTCATTGGTGATGACGGATTGGCTTATAATAGATGTGATTAGTTAACACAGAGAAAACCATGTTAAAGCAACGCACGCTTAAACAATCGATCAGCGCCACGGGCGTTGGGCTGCACAGCGGTGAAAAAGTCACGCTGACGCTCAAGCCTGCGCCCGCTGATCACGGAGTGGTGTTCCAGCGTGTCGATTTGCCCGATACGCCTGCCATGCGGGTCGCCCCGACGGCAGTGAATGACACTCGCCTGAGCTCCGCCCTAGAGTTTTCAGGTGCGCGCGTTGCTACCGTGGAGCATTTGATGTCTGCCCTCGCCGGTTTGGGGGTAGATAACGTGCTGATAGAATTGACGGCCGCTGAAGTGCCCATCATGGATGGCAGTTCAGGGCCGTTTATCTATTTGCTGCAGACGGCTGGTTTGCAAGAACTGGAAGTGCCCAAGAAGTTTGTGCGCATCCTTAAACCGGTAGAAGTGATTGATGGCGATAAATGGGCAAAGTTTACGCCGCACCATGGCTTTAAAGCCGAATTTACCATTGATTTTGCACACCCCGTGTTCGAATTCTCAGGCAAAACCGTGACCATTGATTACGATAGCCAGAGTTATGTTGACGAAATCAGCCGTGCACGCACGTTTGGGTTTATGCATGAGGTGGAATACCTGCGCGCCAACGGTTTAGCAAAAGGCGGTAGCCTCGACAACGCGATTGTGCTGGATGAATATAAAGTACTTAATGGCGGCGGCTTGCGCTATGACGACGAGTTCGCCAAGCACAAGGTGCTGGATGCGATTGGCGATTTATATATTCTGGGCTACCCGATTATTGGTCAGTTTACCGCGTTTAAATCTGGCCATGCCTTGAATAACCAGTTGTTACGTGCCTTGCTGGCCGATGAGAGTGCTTGGGAATATTGCAGTTTTGATAATGATGCCCAGGCCCCGGTCGGCTTTTTAAAACAGCGCGACTACTTTACTCCCGCGCCACTGTTGCCCGCATAAAACGTCGAGCAGATTAATCATGTGGTGGATACGTATTATATTTACAGTGCTGGTGCTCAGTACGCTGGTGCTGGTACTGCTGGGATGGCAAACTGGCCAGCCGCGTTATTGGCGTTGGCTCAAAACCATCTGGCGTAGTGGCTTTGTATTATTACTGCTGCTGTTGCTGTTTTTCTTTCTGAGTCGCTTGGCCAGAATTTAATTGTCCTCACGTCTTGCACGTGATGGTTGACACATGAAGACTAGACTCACTTCCCTCCTTCTGCTGGCTGCCTGTTTACTGGGGTTAGCCAACACCGTCTCTGCTGGTGACAGCGATACATATGCGCAAGCAAAACAGGCCTATCAAACCAGGAACCTGCCGCAGTTAATCGAAGCCACTGAAACACTCAAGCAGCGCCGTTCACCGCTGCTACCTTATCTGCAATACTGGCAAATGATCCTGACCATGGATCAGTTATCTTATTATCAGGTACAGGCATTCTTGCAAGAAAATAACGAGTCCTTGTTGTCACAACGTGTGCGTGAACTGTGGCTCAAGCGGCTGGGTCGTTTACAGTTCTGGGACCAGTTTGTCGAGATGCGGGCGCAGATGCCCATGTATTACAGCATCAATGATGTCGGTAACCAGTGCTATCAGGTGCAGGCTGGCATTGCATTGGATGACCCCAACGCCTATGAAGACGGCAAAAAGTTGTTGCTGGCGGGTAAAGATTTACCTGCAGATTGCCAGGGCATGCTCGAAGCGTTGCAGCAGGTAGGCGTGCTGGATGAAAAATTATTACTCACCTTGTATCGTGATGCCTTGTTCGGCAATAAAACAGGGTTGGCCAAAGTGCTGGCCAAACGCAGTAACAAAACCGACGCCGGCTTGCTGAAACAAATTGACGACATGGCGCAGAACCCGACGCTCACCCTTAAAAAAGGCGGCATTCAAGAGCGCTCGCCGTATGCGCGCGCCTTGTATATGTATGCCATCCATCGTCAGGCCAAGGCAGATACTGGTGTGGCGAAAACTAGCTACCAGAAATACAGCGGTTTGCTTGATAACGATGAGAAACAACTGGCCCAGGCCTACATTGCCTTAGAAGCTGCGCGCAAGCATGAGTCGGAGGCGTTGGCGGGCTTTGGCAAGGTCAATGCTGCCTTGTTGAGCAACGAACAGTGGGAGTGGTATGCGCGCAGCGCCTTGCGCCAGCAAGACTGGGGCCTGGTGTTAAAGGTGATTAATGACATGCCTGCGGGCTTGGCCGACGAATCTACCTGGCGGTATTGGAAAGCGCGTGCACTGATGGCCAAAGGCCAGGTGGCGGATGCCAACCAGATACTGGCTAAGCTTTCTCAGGAAAGGCATTTTTACGGCTGGCTGGCGGCAGAAGATTTAGGACCGGTCGCGGGTGAGCCCATGGCCACTTATCAGCCTACAGACGAAGAAGTGCGGCAATTTGCCAAACAACCGGCAGTCAAACGTATGGAGGCTTTGTTTGATGTCGAGGCCCGCTATGAAGCCAGGCTGGAGTGGATGTATTTGCTCGAAGCGCTGGATGACCCAACCCGCATTGTCGCCGCGCAATATGGGTTACTCAAAGGCTGGTATGACCTCGCGGTGCTGGCGGCAGACAAAACCAGTCGCACGCATAATTTTGAGTTACGTTACCCGACGCCTTATCGGGATTATTTGCAAAAAGCCTCGCGTAGTCGCGCCATTGATGAGGCTTGGGTGTATGGCATTATTCGCCAGGAAAGCCGCTTTATGCACTACGCCAAGTCTTCGGTGGGCGCGGGTGGCCTGATGCAGGTGATGCCTGCGACGGCCAAGTGGATTGCCAAGAAACTGGGCTGGAGTAGCTATCACGATGGCATGTTGCATGATATTGATACCAACGTGAATCTGGGCACTTATTATATGCGCTACACGCTGGACACCTTTAACGGCCAGGAAGTGATGGCAACTGCTGCTTATAATGCTGGCCCCAGCCGCGCCAGGCGTTGGGCGGCGAATACGCCGTTAGAAGGCGCCATTTACGCCGAAACTATCCCGTTTAGCGAAACGCGCAATTATGTCAAAAAAGTGCTGGCCAATGCGCATATGTACGCCCCGCGACTTGGCCTGCCGATGCTCACGCTTAAGAAACGTCTGGGCACCATCCCGGCCCGTAGTAGCGTCGATAGTGAAAGCGTGACGACGACGATCAGCATTTCAGAGCAAGATTAAATAGGTCGTGACAGCAAGTTAAGTGTCGAAGCGGTTTTTGGGTACAATGTCATTCATTGCAAGACGAATCAGGAATAAGCATGATGAAAACAGTCACTGTATTAGGTGGTAGCGGGTTTGTAGGCAGTAGTGTGGTTGCCAGGCTGGATCAGGCAGGGTATCAGGTAAAAGTGCTGACGCGGCGTCGTGAACAGGCCAAGCACCTGATTTTGTTACCTAATGTGCAAGTGGTGGAGTGTGATATTCACGCGCAGTCTGCATTAAAAGCCCAATTGCAAGGCAGTGATGTGGTGATTAACCTGATTGGCATTTTGCATCAGACCAGCGATAACGGCTTTGAAAAAATGCACCATCAGTTTCCACGCCGCGTGGCACAGTTATGTGAAGAGCTGGGGGTGCCCCGTTTATTGCATATGAGTGCCTTGCAAGCATCTGTGAGTGCGCCGAGTGAATACTTGCGCAGCAAGGCGGCGGGTGACCAGGCCGTGCTGGAATTCAGCAAAAAACTGCATGTGACCATTTTCAGGCCCTCGGTCATTTTTGGTACGCGTGACCGTTTTATCAACCTGTTTGCCAAGCTGATTCAAATGATTCCGGTGCTGGTGCTTGCCATGCCGCAAGCCAAGTTTCAGCCCATTTGGGTCGAGGATGTGGCGGCGGCCATGGTCAATGCGGTGGACGAGCCTGCAACCTATGGTAAGACTTATGAGCTCGGTGGCCCGGCCATCATGACCTTGCAACAAATCATGGAGGCGGTAATGAAAACCATCCATGTGCAGCGCCCTATCATGGGCTTGAGCCTGAATATGTCCTTGTTGCAAGGCAGCTTTATGCAGTTGTTACCGATCAAATTGCTTTCACGCGACAATGTGAAGTCTATGCAGGTGGATAATGTCTGCCAGGAACCCATGGCCAACGAATTGTGTGTGGTACCAACCGATATGTTTGCTGTGATCTCAGGCTACCTGGTCAAGAACAATCCACGCGGGGCTTACGATCAGTTTCGTGCTGCGGCTGGCCGGGTGATTAATGCCAGACGCTAATGTCTGGCCCTGACACACCATGCAGAGCTATCTGGTAGGAGGCGCTGTCCGCGACAGTCTGCTGGGCTTGGCAGTCAAAGACCGAGATTATGTGGTCGTGGGTGCCACGCCAGCCCAAATGCTGGCTGCGGGCTATCGTGCCGTCGGCAAAGACTTTCCGGTCTTTCTGCATCCGCAAACGCAACAGGAGTACGCGCTCGCACGCACCGAGCGCAAAACCGGCAAGGGGTACAAAGGGTTTAGTGTTTACGCAGACCCAGACGTGACGCTGGAAGAAGACCTTGCCCGACGCGATTTTACCATCAATGCCATCGCACAAGCCGAAGATGGCAGCCTGATCGACCCTTTTAACGGCCAACTGGATATCCAGAAAAAACAGCTGCGGCATGTCACCGCCGCTTTTAGCGAAGACCCGGTGCGTATTTTGCGTGCCGCACGTTTTTTGGCGCGCTTTACTGACTTTAGCGTTGCCGCCGAAACCATGCTGCTGATGCGTGAGATGGTCGCGGCTGGAGAGGTGAACGCGCTGGTGCCCGAACGCGTGTGGCAGGAAATTGCCAAGGGTTTGATGGAGAAACAACCCAGCCGCATGTTTGAAATGTTGCGCGACTGTGGCGCCCTCAAGGTGATATTCCCTGAACTAGACCGGTTATGGGGCGTGCCACAAACAGCGACCTATCATCCCGAAATTGATACCGGCATCCATATCATGATGGTGATTGATTATGCCGCTAAACAAGGTTATAGCTTGCCGGTCAGGTTCGCGGCACTCACGCACGACTTGGGCAAAGGCACGACGCCTGCCGATGTCCTTCCACGCCACATCGGCCATGAGCTACGCAGTGTCGATTTGATTCGTGACGTGGTTGCCCGCTTGCGCGTCCCCAATGATTGCAAAGACCTGGCACTGGTGGTGGCCAAATACCATGGCAAACTGCACGCTGCGCGGCAGATGAAAGCCAGCACCTTGCTACAGTTTTTAGAAGAACTGGATGCATTTCGTCAACGTGCGCGTTTCGAGGATTTTTTACTGGCTTGCGAGTGTGATAGCCGAGGGCGTTTAGGGCTGGAAAGTTGTCCTTTAGATGATGCGGCACATTTAGCCCAGGCCTTACAGGCAGCGCTCACCATTGACGCAGGCGCGATTGCCAAACAATGTAGCTCGCCTGCACATATCAAGCAGTCAGTGGCAGAAGCGCGCATACACGCCATACAGGCGGCGCTACATTTATCGCACTGACTCGCTTTAAGCGCTTTTTACCACGATGCGGTTTCTGCCATTGCGTTTGGCCTCATACATCAGCGCGTCCACAGATTCCACAAAGGTTTTAAGATCATCATCCTGGCTAGGCGTGATACTGCCAGCGCCCACACTAATGGTCAGGATTTGGCTGACTTCTGATTTGGCGTGCGCAATCTGCTCTTTAAATACCAAGTTGCGGCAACGCTCGGCAATTTTACTGGCTGAAACTTCGTTGGTTTCAGGCAGAATCAATGCGAATTCTTCACCACCAAAGCGAGCAAAAAAGTCTTTGCCGCGCACCCCGGCGTGTGCCAGCGTATTGGCTACTTGCTTGAGCACTTCATCGCCGCGCAAATGGCCGTAAAAGTCATTAAATTGCTTGAAATAGTCGATATCTATCATGATGAGTGATAGCGGCTGTTGATGCTGTCTGGCCTCAAGCCACTCGCGTTCCAGCACAGTGTCAAACATGCGGCGATTGGCAACGCCAGTCAGGCCATCTTTATAAGACAGCTCTTCGAGCTTTTTTTGCATGATGAGCAATTGCTCTTCGGTCTTTTTACGTTCGCTGATATCAAACATAAAACCAACCAGGGCTTCTGGCTCACCGCTGGGCGTACGTATCACATGCACTACATCACGAATCCAGACAAAGTCACCGGTGGCCGTCAGTGCGCGGTAGTCCGCTTCATGATCCAGGCCTTGCAATGATTGCTGCACGCAAAAATTAAACACGCGTTCGCGATCATCTTCATGAATGCGGTTGACCCAGTCTTCAACGGATTGCCAGCTTGTTGGTGCCCAACCTAACAAGGGCTCGATTTGCGGGCCGATATAAGTGAATTGTTTGCTTGCCCAGTCTATTTTCCATGGAATCGCCTTGGTCGATTCGAGCAAGGTTTTGTAGGTGTCACTGTCGTTAGGGGGGGATTTGTCCATATCACGCAAGTATTTATCACTATGTATAGCTTAGATTAACGGAGCATGGCAGACTCCGCAATAGCCCATCGGCATCAGGCTGGTAATAAAGCGTTAACCTGGCTGGCAATCGCTAGTCCTAAAGTCAGATGTTGTGGGGAATCTAAATGTATACCGTCCACCATGCTGGCAGTGACCACACTGCCGGCATCAAAAAAGGCGCACTCAACTTGCTGGCACAGAGTCTCATAAGCCTCAGCCAACCCTTTGCATTTGTGTTCAGCTTCGGCAAACTTGGCAGCAATTAAGCCTTTGGGTTGTGCGATGGCGGGGGTGCAATGACCAATATAGGTGGGATTACCATGCCAGGTTCTACGGGGGCGCTACGAATAGCCGTAATCAGGGCTGCCATCCCTTGCGCCGCATGCCAGGCCTGATGCAGATGCATGGACTGAAAGTCGTTGGTTCCCAGCATGAGGATGGCCAGTGACAGCGGCGAATGGATTTCAATGCGCTGAGCCAACCCCCGCAAACCATTCCGCCCGGGTTTATAAGGGTCTTCAAACACGGTGCGACGTCCATTTAGTCAATCTTCAATGACACGAATCTCTGCCCCATGCTAATTCAGTGCGCGTTCCATCACGCCTGGCCAGCACTGTTCAAATGGCAGCCATTAGGGTAGGGATAACGCCCTAGGTGAGTGAATCCGAGTAGACCAGTAGCTGCTGCATCCATGTCTCCCAACGTCTGTATTAATGCAAGGCAGGTTCACACCACTGCCGTTCGCAGGGGATGCCGTCGCCATCGCCATCCATTTCCGCGTTCGGGCAGCGTGATAACCATTGTTTGGCTTCTGCGCAAGAGTGCATTTGTGAGCAATGCGTGTGGCCCTCGCAATTTGCGCTGAAACTGTCGTGCAGCCTCGGCTCAACCGTCACTGAGGGCGCATCCATCGCCGGTTGGCTGTGGCTGAGAGGCATCGTGGATGATGTTGGTAGCGTTTGCGACCTCAGTGCAGGCAGGACAATACTGTCAAGGATGACATAAGCGACACACAGTAAGATCAGCATGGCGAAGATTTTGATAATGTTCATCGACGATGTGTGCGCAGTCAGAAAATTGTTCGACAGGCTTTAGTGGATATTCAGATAATGCTGAATCACCAGCTTGGCCAGGAAACCCACCATGCCTAAAGTGAGGGCGAGGG
>CAYPZE010000011.1:0-1258 GCA_964415305.1 uncultured Methylotenera sp. | reverse complement strand
CAGCGCGAATGTCCCGGTTTTGCCTGCTTTCGACTTCCAGGCCAGGTTGCCGACAATAAACACAATAAACAAGATGAGCCCGGCAAGGCCCCAGCTCATGCCAAACTCGGTGAGCTGGGCTTCATTCATGCCAAAAACGGTGGTTTCCATCGATTAAAACTTTCTACATCTCTTTTATTGCAAGCAGCCGGTGATCAATTGTGTGACATGCTGCTCAAGGTTGTCACTGGGTTTGCGTTTAAATCCACTTTTGGCAAAGGCGTGCCAGCGGCCAAGTACAAAGCTGATCATGGTGTTGGCAGCAATGCCGGCATCGGTTATTTTATTGCCTTGTGCTTCGGCAATACGCAGCGATTGTTTGAGGCTGGCTTCCAGGCGATCCAGCAACTGGTTAATGCGCGCTTGCAGGGCATCGTCTTCGTTAACCAGCGCATCGCCGATCAATACCCGTGACATGCCGGGATTGCGCTCGGCAAATTTCAGCATGGTTTGCAGCATAAGTTGCACCTGCTTGAGGCCGTCTGTTTCGTCGGTCGTGATTTTATTCATGACGCCAAACAGGGCCCCTTCGATAAACTCAATCAGGCCTTCAAACATTTTTGCCTTGTTGGCAAAGTGACGGTATAACGCGGCTTCAGACACATCCAGCTTGGCTGCCAGCGCGGCTGTGGTGATTTTTTCACCGCGGGGTGTTTGCAGCATGCCTGCCAGGGTTTCCAAAATTTGCTGTTTGCGGTTTGCGCGTGCTTCTTTATTGATGGTTGCCATTATGATTTCCTAGACCAAACCCATGTGAGTGTTGTTATTTTGGCAGGTATTTTAACCGCATTCGCTCAACGCGGGAATGCATGTGGCGCTTTTTTCAATCCACTGTGAGTGAGCGCCAACACATGCGGCAACCTATATTGCACAAAGTTTGGTTTATGCAGGCGACGGCTGATCCACACTGTACGCATGCCTAAGCGCTTGGCGGTCATCAGCGCAGGTAGGCTGTCTTCAAACAAGGTGCAATCTGCTGCCCGACAACGCAATTGCCGTAATAGCAGTTGAAACCCGCGCACGCTGGGTTTGGCATGAAAACGGCTAGACTCGACGCTAAACACCAGTGAAAAACAATCGGCGATGCCCAGCAGCTCCAGCACGCGCAAGGCATACTCGCGTGGCGCGTTGGTAAATACACATTTACGCCCTGGCAGCGCTTTGAGCAGTTGCCGCAACTGCTTGGTGGTTTGCACCATGTCGTCGGTTAAAAAGGCAT
>CAYPZE010000010.1:0-29175 GCA_964415305.1 uncultured Methylotenera sp. | reverse complement strand
GGGTGCAGGATAAGACCATTAACGCGTTTGCCATGCCGGGCGGTGTGATAGGCGTGCATACGGGTTTGTTTATGGCCGCTAATAGTGAATCTGAGCTCGCCAGTGTGCTGGGGCATGAGATTGGCCACGTCACCCAGCATCATTTGGCGCGCATGCTGGCGTCACAAAAGTACGATATGTTTAAAAATATCGCGGCAACGGCGCTAGCATTGTTGATTGCGCGGTCGAATCCGCAAGTGGGCATGGGGGCGATGACGGCTGCTTCTGCGGCTGGCATACAAAAGCAGCTTGATTACACGCGCGAGCATGAGCGCGAGGCCGACCGCGTGGGGCTAACCATTTTGCAGGATGCCGGATTTGATGTGCGCGCCATGCCCGCTTTTTTTACCACTATGCAACGGGCGACACGGTTTTCTGATGGTGGCAGTATGCCTAGCTATTTGCGCACACACCCGCTCACCAGCGAGCGGATTGCCGATATTGGTAACCGCGTGCAAAACCTGCCTTATAAGCAAATTAACGAAAGCCTGATTTTTTTTCTGATGCGGGCAAAAATCCGTGCTTTTCAGGGCGCGCCGCAACAAATGGTCGAAGAGTTTCAGAATAATATTAATGAGGGCCGCTACCAGAATGAGCTGGCCGAGCATTATGGCCTGGCCTATGCTTGGTTGCGGGCCAATCAGCCAAAACAGGCGCAAGTGGAAGTCGACTGGCTGGTGCAGCATGGCATGAACACCCCTTATCTGGTGACATTGAAAGCGGTGACATTAGCCAAGTTAGGGCAGGTGCCACAAGCACAAGCGCAATTTCTGCAGGGCTTGCAGCAATATCCCAAGCACAGAATTTTGGCACAAGGCCAGGCAGAGTCGTTGATACGCGGTAATCAATGGCCGCAGGCGGTGACCTTTATTCAAAAACAGCTGGAGACGTTTCCAGAGGATCCTAAACTTTATGACTGGCTGGCCGCAGCGTATCAGGGGCAGGGCAAGCAGATGTTGCGGCATCTGGCCTTGGGTGAAAGCTATGTGCGTAAATATGATTTGCCGCGCGCGATTGACCAGCTTGAAATTGCCAGCAAAGCTAAAGATGGCGATTTTTACCTGCAATCGAAAGTCGAGGCGCGGCTGAAAACGCTCAGGCAACAGCTCAAGCTTGAGCAAGGCGACGATAAAAACGGATGACGGGGGATCGTATGCAAAACACAACTGGACTACAAAGACGCGCATGGTTGAAAGCTGGCCTGGCATTCGCCGCGCTACCGGTTTGGTTACTGGCGCGAAAGGTAGAGGCGGCAGCCTGGTTTACCCAGGCCTTTGAGGCCAAGCAAACTTCACAGGTGATGACGGCGTTTCAAGCCACGGCAGTGCCGGTATCGCCAGACTTGCAGATTGAAGCACCGCAAAAAGCGGAAAGTGGCTCGGTGGTGCAAGTGGAGCTGACCAGCAAGCAGTCGGCAGGCAGCATCCGCAGTTTGCGCCTGTTGGCGGATGCGAATCCGACGCCGTTGATTGCCAGTTTTGAGCTGGGTAAACAGGTGCTGCCCAAGCTGGTGACGCGTATTAAACTGTCGCAATCAGGTGAGGTGATTGCCCTGGCGCAGCAGGCGAGCGGGCAATTTCAGCAACAGCGTCGCCAGGTGATTGTGCTGGAGGATGGCTGTGCCGGCAGTGAACGTGAAGAGCCGTTTGCTAGCAGTATGAAAATGCGCGCGCGTTTAATGGACGATGCGCTGCTGGGCAAGCAGATCACCGAGCTCAAGATCATTATTTTGCACCCGATGCGCACGGGTCGCAGTAAAAATGATGACGGCCAGGTGCTGCCTGCGCATTTTATGCAACTGATGCAGGTGGTGCTCAATGGGCAAGTGATTGTCGATGCACAAACCGGCACCGGCATTTCGCGTAACCCTTACTTTACCTTTTATATTAAAGAGGCCAAGGTGGGCGATGTGATTGCGGTAAACTGGCAGGATAACCTGGGTTATGAAGGCCATGGCCAGGTGGCTGTATCTGCCTGAGAATTTTATTAATAAATTAAATTTATTAATAAAATTAAAATAATCAATTTTACATATTAAATGTGTATGTTTAAAATGCATCTATTCGCTGTTGATTAGCAGCAAATTTTTAATTAACCCGTGTTTTATAAATCATAAAGGAGAACTACATGTCATTGATTAACACACAAGTACAACCATTCAAGGCGCAAGCATTCCACAACGGTAAATTTATCGAAGTGACTGAAGAGTCTTTGAAAGGCAAATGGTCTGTGTTGATTTTTATGCCAGCAGCGTTCACTTTCAACTGCCCAACAGAAGTTGAAGATGCGGCTGACAACTACGCAGAGTTCCAGAAGGCTGGTGCTGAAGTGTACATCGTGACCACCGATACCCACTTCTCCCACAAGGTTTGGCACGAGACTTCACCAGCAGTAGGTAAAGCAAAATTCCCACTGGTGGGCGACCCGACTCACCAATTGACACGTGCATTTGACGTGCATATTGATGAAGAAGGTCTGGCATTGCGCGGTACATTCGTGATCAACGCTGAAGGCGTGATCAAAACTGCTGAAGTGCATAGCAACGAAATCGCCCGTGATGTAAAAGAAACCTTGCGCAAGTTGAAAGCAGCACAATACACCGCTGCTCACCCAGGCCAGGTTTGCCCAGCCAAATGGAACGACGGTGCTGCCACATTGACACCATCATTGGACTTGGTAGGTAAGATCTAAGTTTAGTGTTTTGAGCAATGCCCTGCGCAAGCAGGGCGCTCAGGTAAACTCACTAGGCATTTTTTTACCTAAGGGTGGTTTTACCTGAGCGAGCTTCCCCCAACCATTTTTAATTGCCATGAGTCATGGCCACGGCTTCTTGCTGCCTGAAAATATGAGCAAGAATGTCATTTGGAGAATACAAAAAATGTTAGACGATACCTTAAAGACACAACTGCAAACCTACCTGGGCATGCTGCGTCAGCCTATCCGTCTGATTGCATCCCTGGATAACAGCGACAATGCGGCCAAAATGCGTGAGTTGTTGCAAGAAATCACAGCCTTGTCCGACAAAGTCAGCCTGGATGAAACCGGCAACGATGCGCGCAAACCTTCATTCGTGATCGCCAAAGAAGGCGAAACCCACGGCGTGCGCTTTGCGGCGATTCCATTAGGCCATGAATTCACGTCATTGGTGCTGGCGTTGCTATGGACTGGCGGTCACCCACCTAAAGTGGAGCAAGATGTGCTCGACCAGATCAAGGCACTGGATAGTGACCTGAACTTTGAAGTGTATATGAGCTTGTCGTGCCATAACTGCCCGGACGTGGTGCAGGCGACCACACTGATGACCGTGTTTAACCCACGCATCAATGTGACAGTGATTGACGGTGGCTTGTATCAAGACGAAGTCAATGCGCGCAATATCATGGCGGTGCCTGCGACTTTCCTGAATGGTGAGATGTTTGCTTCTGGCCGTATGCTGGTGGAAGAGATTCTGGCCAAAGTGGATACTGGCGCAGTGGCCAAAGAAGCCGAGAAGCTCAATGCCAAAGACGCGTTTGATGTGTTGGTGGTGGGCGGTGGCCCGGCTGGCGCTTCAGCCGCAATTTATGCGGCGCGTAAAGGCATACGCACCGGTATTGTGGCCGATCGTTTTGGTGGTCAAGTCAACGACACCTTGGCGATTGAAAACTTTATTTCTGTGAAAGAAACCGAAGGGCCAAAACTGGTCGCCGCGCTCGAAGAGCACGTGAAAACCTATGACGTCGATATCATGTCGCTGCAACGTGCTGTCGGATTGACTGAGCCTGCGAAAACCGACAACAAACATGCTGGGTTGATTGAAGTCAAACTGGAAAATGGTGCCACCTTGCGCAGTAAGTCTGTGATTCTGGCCACCGGCGCGCGTTGGAAAAACCTCAACGTGCCTGGTGAAGTGGAATACAAAAACAAAGGCGTGGCTTACTGCCCGCACTGCGATGGTCCGCTATTTAAAGGCAAACATGTAGCGGTGATTGGTGGCGGTAACTCTGGCGTAGAAGCGGCGATTGACCTGGCGGGTGTGGTCGGCCATGTCACGTTGCTGCAATTCGACACCGAGCTTAAAGCCGATGCCGTGCTGCAACGCAAACTGCGCTCACTGCAAAATGTGACGATTTTAACCAGTGCCCAAACCAGCGAAATCACTGGTGACGGCACACGCGTTAACGGCCTGACGTATATTGACCGTGTGAGTGGCGAGAGCAAGCATGTGGCGTTAGAGGGCGTATTTATCCAGATTGGCTTAGTGCCTAACAGTGACTGGTTGAAAGGCACGCTGGACTTGAGCAAATATGGTGAAATTGAAATTAACAACCATAATGCGACCTCATTGCCAGGTGTGTTTGCGGCCGGTGATGTCACCACCATCCCTTACAAGCAGATTGTGATTGCGATGGGGGAAGGCTCAAATGCGGCACTCGGCGCATTTGATTATCTGATTCGTCAGTAAGTGATGTAGCAATAAAAAACCTGCTTCGGCAGGTTTTTTTATTTGAAGCGCTCAATTAGTCAACTAGTGATAAAGAGACAGCTTCTGCTACTTTAATGCCATCCACCGCGGCCGACAAAATGCCGCCTGCATAACCCGCGCCTTCACCACAGGGGAACAAGCCTTTGGTGTTGATGCTTTGCAGTGTGACGTCATCACGTTTGATGCGGATCGGGCTGGAGGTGCGGGTTTCTACGCCGGTGAGGACGCCATCGGCCAGGTCAAAGCCTGGCACTTGTTTGGCAAAGGCTGGAATCGCTTCACGGATGGCACTGATGGCAAACTCGGGTAAAACGCTATCGAGATTGGTTAAATGCACGCCGGGCGTGTAAGACGGTGTGACTTCACCGAATTGGGTGGATGGGCGATTGGCCAGAAAATCGCCAATCAATTGTCCCGGCGCCGAGTAATTGCTGCCACCCACGACATAGGCCTGGCTCTCAAGCTGGCGCTGGAATTCGACGCCAGCCAGCGGATGGCCGGGGTAGTCGACTTCTGGCGTGATGCCGACGACGATGCCGGCATTGGCGTTGCGTTCGTTGCGGCTATATTGGCTCATGCCGTTGGTGACGACGCGGTTTGGTTCAGACGCCGCTGCGACGACCGTGCCGCCCGGACACATACAAAAGCTGTAAACACTGCGGCCATTGCTGGCGTGGTGCACCAGTTTGTAATCGGCGGCGCCTAACTTTTGCAGAATATCGTCGCTGTAGCTCTTGCCATAGCGTGCGCGGTCAATCAGGCTCTGCGGATGCTCAATACGGAAGCCAATCGAGAACGGCTTGGCTTCGACATAGATGCCTTTGGCATGCACCATTTCAAAGGTGTCGCGCGCGCTGTGGCCAACGGCCAGCACCAGGTGCTGGGTCGCAATACATTCGCCGGTATGCAGCGTCACGCCCTGCACTTGCTGGTGTTCAATCGCAATATCCGTCACGCGGCTTTCAAAGCGGATTTCACCGCCAAGGCTGATGATGGTATTGCGCATGTCTTCCACCATACCAACCAATCTGAAAGTCCCAATATGCGGATGGCTGACGTATAAAATTTCTTCCGGCGCCCCGGCTTTCACAAACTCCTGCAACACTTTGCGGCTGTAATGCTTGGTGTCTTTAATTTGGCTATACAGTTTGCCGTCAGAAAACGTGCCCGCGCCACCTTCGCCAAACTGCACATTCGACTCCGGATTGAGTGTGCGTTTGCGCCACAGGCCCCACGTATCTTTGGTGCGTTTGCGCACTTCTTTACCGCGTTCCAGCACAATCGGCTTGAAGCCAGCCTGGGCCAGAATCAGTGCTGCAAATATGCCTGCCGGTCCAAAACCGACCACCACTGGGCGTGCTGCGGTTGAGCCGGTTTGTAGTTTGTTCGGCTGTGTTGCAACAAAATGGTAATTGGTGTCAGGCGCAGGTTTGACGTGTGGGTCTTTTTTAAAGCGGGCCAGTAATTTGGCTTCGTTTTTGACCGTGACATCCAGGTTGTACACATACAAGATGGCATGTGATTTTCGGGCATCGACGCCGCGTTTAAAAATCTCAAAGCTGATCAGTTCGCTTTCCGGGATTTCGAGGCGTTTAAGAATAGCGGCCCTGATTTGGTCGTCCTGGTGCTTGAGCGTGTCTGCTAGCGCGATCGGTAGTTTGATTTCGGTAATTCTGAGCATGATGGTGGATAGTGGTTATCTATCAAAACTGTATTTTATTATATTCAGACTAGTCGTATCATAGATTTTATTCGGCTTCGATTTAATCTGCGCCCAAAAATGACGATATAAACTTCGTATGTTTAATTACAAGCGACGAATAGTTATTCCGTTAATCATTGCTGCTGCACTGTTGTGCATTTCAATGATATGGCTGTTTATTGCTATGTATCAGCTTGTCTATTATTCCGAACAAAAAGACCTGGTCGACAGGCAGCGCTACGACATTGTTGCCCTGGGTAAGGCGATCACCAATGCCGAAAGCGGCCAGCGTGGCTATTTACTCACCGGCCATACTTTGTTTTTGGACACCTTGGAGCAGGGTCGCACGGAGACCCGGCAAGTGCTGGCACGGCTGGATAAGCAGACCTCGGATCGGGCCGATGTGCGCATCGGCTTAGATAGAATCAAACAATTGGTGCATCAGAAATTTGATGTGATGGACAAAACTATCCAAGTGCAACTACATGCCGGTGACTTTTCGCCACACTTGTCGCTAAATAAAGACAAAGGTCGCGAGGTGATGAAGCTGATTGATGATCAGCTCGACGAGATTGACAGCAAGTTGCAACAACTACGTGAGGGCTTTGAGCAGGAGATCCGCAAGCGCATGTTTGCCTCTGTGATCGGCGCTATTTTGCTGGGCGTGCTGATTATTGGTGTGTTGCTGTTTTCTTATCGTAGTACCACAGAATTGCTGGAGCAAGTGCTTGAAAACCAGGCGGTCGCCAAACAGGCTAGTCATCAGGCCGATCACGATTTATTAACTGGTTTGCCTAACCGTCGCAGTGTTGATGTGCATCTGGCCAATACTTATCAATTGGCCAGACATACCTCCAAGCAATTTGCGATTCTGTTTATGGATCTGGATGGCTTTAAGCAGGTGAATGACAAATATGGTCATGGCGTGGGCGATGCACTGCTGATAGAGGTCGCTGATATGTTTAAAAAAGTGCTCAGGCAGTCAGACTTTCTGGCGCGCCAAGGTGGCGATGAATTTGTGTTGGTGGTTGGCAGCTATTTATATCGTCAGGAGTTAACCCAGTTGGCAGAACGACTGATTAAGCTATTTACCCAGCCGGTGATAACGCGCGGTATTCCACTGGAGATCGGTGTCAGTATTGGGATTGCCGAATATCCGCACCATGGCAAGCATGTCAAGCAACTGCTGCATGTGGCAGATAAAGCCATGTATGACTCGAAGAAAAACGGCAAAAACCGTTATAGCTTTGGCTCTGAATAAAAGGGATTCATTAGCTGTCTTGCAGCATTTTTTTTAATGACTGCACGGTGACGGCTTTCTTGGTGGTGAGTGACCACTCATCCAAGGCCTCGACCACGGCCATCAGTGTGGGCAAGTCGCGGCGTAAATAACGCAAACAGTAAGCAATCACTTCGTCTGGCAGCTTCATGCTGCGATCACGGGCATGTGCGCGTAGCGCATCGGCTTTTTCATCATCGCTGAGCGGTTGTAGTTGATAGACCAGACCCCAGGCCAGGCGCGTGGACAAGTCGTCACGCAAGCCCATTTGTGTGGGTGCGTGGCTGCCAGCCGTGACTAAGATGCCGCCCTCGGCTTTGATTTGATTGTAAGTATCAAACAGCACAATTTGAGACTCTTCATCGAGTGTGTGCACGTCATCTGCAATATGCGCGCCCATGTCTTGTGCTGCCAGCAGAAGGTGGCTCTTGCCACTGCCAGATTCACCCCACAGATAAATGAAGCGGGTGGTGGCTTCGCCAGCGAGTACGGCATGCATACTGGCCAGGGCCTCCTGGTTTTGGCCCACAATAAAGTTAGCAAAGCTTGGGGCAGCAGGCGGTTGAATATTCAGTAATAATTGTTTCACAGCGGTGTGTTTTGCTCTCTGGCAGTTATTCGTCCAGGGTTTGAATCAGGTGCGGCTGGCTGCTCAAATAAGCTTCACTGCGCAAATAGCTTTGTTTGGTATGGCGCACGCCAACGGCAATGGCCGCGCTGACAGGTAAGGCCAACAGCACACCGGCAAAGCCAAATAACTGGCCACCGGCCATCAAGGCCAAAATCACAATCACCGGATGCAGGCCGATGCGGTCGCCTACCAAGATCGGTGTGAGTATAAAACTTTCAACCAGTTGGCCTACGCCAAATACTAGCAGCACCGGCACGACTTCTGGCAATGAGGCAAATTGCAGCAAGGCCAGCACCACGGCCAGCACAAACGCCAGGGCAAACCCGAGGTAAGGCACAAAGCTCAGCAAACCAGCAATCATGCCGATGGAAAGCGCCATATCGAGCCCTGCCAGCCATAGGCTGACGCTATAAAACACACATAATGCCAACATCACTGATAATTGGCCGCGCAAAAATTCTGCCACCACGCGGTCAATTTCAACTGACATGCCGCGTACTCGGCTTACCCAATCGCGTGGAATCAGTTCACCCACCTCGGCCACCATGGCATCCCAGTCGCGCAAAAAATAAAACAGCACGACTGGCAATAAACAGATATTGGCAAAAATGCCAATCAGGCTCAGGCCCTTTTGTCCGGCACTGAGTAACATGCTGCCAGCGGTTTGCCAGTGTTCGCTGACGAGTTTTTGCACATCGGCATGGTTCACATCAAGGTGAATACCGAACTTTTGCAGCAGCCAAGGCTCGACTTGCTGGTGAAAATGATCAATCAGCAGTGGCAGGCGTTGCGCAATCAGCAGTGATTGTTGTTGCAGTAACGGGATGATAATCAGCAGCAAGCCGATGATCGCCAGAATCACGCCTAGCATCACCAGCAAGGTCGCCGGGGTGCGACCAACACGCCAGCCGTTGACACCGGTTTCACTGAGCCGGTCTACCAGTGGATCCAGCATGTAGGCAATCACTGCGGCGGCCAGAAACGGCGTCAGGATCGGTTCTAGCAGATAAAACAAGTAGATAAAAACCGCCGTGACAATCCACCAGCGATGATCGCTGACAAACTGGGTGGCCACAGATTTTGGGTGTTCCTGGTCTGACATGGGTGTGTGTGACACATCCGCACAATCCGGCATAGGTCGAAGCGGCAAGATGCGTTAAAATAATGATTATTTTAAAATTATACTGAATTTCAACGCTGTATCGCGCTTTGTTGTAAACATCTGCGCTGGCTACAGTGGTTCACCTGATTAATTGCATTGAAAGAAACGAGAGCATCTTGACGACTTCTTCTGATAAAACATCACTCACTTACCGCGATGCCGGTGTCGATATGGAGGCCGGTGATGCCCTGGTCGAGCAAATCAAGCCATTTGCAAAACGCACCATGCGCCCTGAAGTGATGGGTGGTATTGGCGGTTTTGGCTCGCTGTTTGCCATGCCTAAAAAATTCAAGGAGCCAGTGCTGGTTTCAGGCACCGATGGCGTGGGTACTAAACTCAAACTGGCGTTTCAACTGGATAAACATGATACCGTCGGTATCGATCTGGTGGCCATGAGTGTTAATGACATTCTGGTGCAAGGCGCTGAACCACTGTTTTTCTTGGATTATTTTGCTTGCGGCAAACTGGAAGTCGGTACCGCTGCTGCGGTGATTAAAGGCATTGCCCAGGGCTGTGAAGAGTCTGGCTGTGCGCTGGTGGGCGGCGAAACCGCCGAAATGCCTGGCATGTATCCTGCCGGTGAATATGACTTGGCCGGCTTTGCCGTTGGTTGCGTCGATAAAGCCAATATCATTGATGGTTCTACCATCAAAGCGGGTGACGTGGTGCTGGGCCTGGCTTCCAGTGGTGCGCATTCCAATGGCTACTCATTGATCCGTAAACTGATTGAAAAATCCGGCATCGATATGGAATCTGATTTCCATGGCCGCCGTTTTAAAGATGTGGTGATGGCCCCCACCAAATTGTATGTGAAGTCTATTTTGAAATTGCTGGACACCTTGCCTGTGAAGGGTATGGCGCATATCACTGGTGGTGGCATTACCGAAAACATTCCACGTGTGTTACCAGCAGGGCTCACCGCCGAGGTGCAAAAATCGAGCTGGACTTTGCCACCGTTGTTTCAGTGGTTGCAGGCGCAAGGTAATATCGAGCCGATTGAAATGTACCGCACCTTTAACTGCGGTATTGGCATGGCGGTGATTGTTGCAGCTGAGCACGCCGAGCAGGCGCAAGCAGTGCTGGCCGGAGCGGGCGAGACGGTTTACCGTATTGGCCAGATTCGCGCACAACAGGCAGGTGAAGCGCCGACTGTGGTGGTTTAATGCTGATGGGTGTGATGCTATTTGTCAGCAATCCTCAGCGCCGCGTAGCTAGCCTGCTGGCTACGATTACACTGCTGGTGTCGCCGGTACTGTCTGCCGCGCCCAAGCAGTTAACGCTCAAATATGATTTGCTGCAACAAGGCATCACCATAGGCATCATCAAAGACCAGTTAAGTGTGACGGGTAACCGTTACCAAATTGCTTCGCTGGCTGAGGGTAAAGGCATTTATAAGCTCATGGGTGAGCGCACGCTTTCTAGTCAAGGGCAGGTGGTTGCGAATACCTTGCGGCCAACCCGCTTTGAATCGCGACAATCCAAACACCCTGATAAAGCGCTGATCAGTGAGTTTGACTGGACGAAAAAAGTGCTCAATATGCAAATTAAAGGCGAACAGGAAACGGGCGCTTTGGTAAAAGGCACGCAGGATTTGCTCAGTGTGATGTATTGCTGGATGTGGCAACCACCCACTGCCAAGCAGGTGAATCTCTCGGTGGTGAGTGGTAAAAAGATTGCCCCGCATCGTTTTGTCGTGACAGAGGAAACCACACCGCTGCAAACGGAGGCTGGCACCTTTAAGGTGGTTAAACTGGCCGATGCTGACGGCGAGAAAACCTTGTATCTAGCTAAGGATAAAGGCTATTTGCCGGTGAAGCTGGTGGTGCAGGATGATGGTAAACGTATGGAGCAGGTGATCACCAGTATCACCGGTCAATAACGGGTTCCGCAGTTCGGGAAAGCACGTGATGCAAGCATCAGGTCTGCGGCACTGGATTCAACAGCATGTTTCATGGCCATTGGCGCTCGCGCTTGTGTTGTCATTGTTGTTGCATGTCACGGTGTTGACTGAGTTGAATTGGCGCAACTGGTTAGAAGAAGTGCCGCAGCAGGCTGTGCTACAAGCGCGGCTGTTACCGCCACCCATCACGCAACCAGTGGCTGCCGCCCCGACCAGCAAACCACGTCCGACTGGGGTAAAACCGGCATCGCAGCCAGACAAGGCGCCTGCGGTACAACCCGAGTCACCCGCCGAATCTACAGAGGACATTACAGGACAAGCCTCTGCATTGCCTGCTTCGACTGAGCAAGCGGCGACCACCGAAGAAGAAGGACAAGCAAAATTGGCAGATATCGCTGCCTGGCACGAAATGGATCAACCCGTGGCGGTGGCCGACGATGAAAAATCGCCGCCTTACCAGCGCGTGAGCACGGCTTTCGTGGTGTATGTGAATGGTGAAGAGCGGCCTGCAGGCACTGCCAGTATTGATTATGTACAGGAAAGCCCGGGCAATTACTCACTGCGTTGGCTGGTGGAAGGGCGCGGTCTGTTAAAATTGCTTTACCCGTCACTGGAACAGCAAAGTACAGGTGAAGTGGGCCCCGGCGGTTTAAAGCCGCACTTTTATCGGTATGCCTTTGGTAGCCGTGCCAGCAAAACCTACGAAGCGAGTTTTGACTGGGAAACCAATGTGATTACCCTAAAAACCGCCAAAGGCGAGCAAAGACGGGATTTACGTGTAAACACACAAGACATCCTCAGCTTTATGTACCAGTTTATGTTTGTGCCACCGCTGCAAGAAATGCATGTGACATTGACCAATGGCCGCCGGGTGGGTGAGTATGAATATACGTTTGAAGGGGAAGACAGCCTGGTGATTGCTGATCAAACCATTCAAACCGTACACATTGTGCATACGCGTGGTGACACCGACGAAAAAGTAGAACTGTGGCTGGCCAGCGATTACCGCTATGTGCCAGTCAAAATCAAAAAACTGGAGAAAAACGGTATGGTGATTGAACAAGTCGCCACGCGGTTGATCACCGAATAACGTAAGTATTTGAAAGAAACACATGAATCAATCCCTGATGCGCCAGACGGCGGTGTTGTTAAACGACCTGCTGAAATTTGAAAGCCCGGCCGATGCCAGGCTCAGCGAGTTTTTCCGCCAGCATCGTGAATTAGGCACCAAAGACCGCGCCTGGGTGGCCGAAACCGCTTATGGTGTGTTGCGCCGCTATCGCTACCTGCGTGAAGTCAGTATGAGCGAGGCTGACGAGCAGGAAGACACCCGTAAACTGATCATCGCCTGGATGCTCAAAATTGAGGGCAAAAGCATCCGTGACCTCGATGACATGCTGGATGAGCGCCAAAAAGAATGGGCGGTCACCATTAAAGCCAAAAACAGCGAAGGCTTTGCTCCAGCCGTGCTGGCGGATGTGCGCGATTGGTTCTGGGACAAGCTGGTGGCGCAATATGGTGAGGCTGAGGCCATGACCATCTGCCGCAGCATGTTTGAGCAAGCCAGCCTCGATTTACGCGTCAATACCATTAAGTCCAACCGCGAAGAAGTGCTGTCACGCATGCTGGCCGAGAATACCGTTAAAGATAACGTCATTGCCCCTACGCCTTACTCCCCTCTTGGCATTCGCATGGGCGCCCGTTTAAATATCGGCAAACATATTTTGTTTACCGAGGGCAAAATTGAAGTGCAGGACGAAGGCAGCCAGTTGCTGAGTTATTTGGTCGCCCCTAAACGCGGCCAGATGGTGGCCGATTTATGTGCGGGTGCTGGCGGTAAAACGCTGGCACTTGGCGCACTTATGAAAAACACCGGCCGTTTATATGCGTTTGATGTGTCTGAAAAGCGCCTCAATAACCTCGGCCAACGCCTGAAACGCAGCGGCTTGTCTAACTTGCAAGCGCAGTTAATTAATAACGAAAACGACTTGAAACTCAAGCGCCTCAACGGCAAGTTTGACCGCGTGTTGGTCGATGCACCTTGCAGCGGCTTGGGCACGTTGCGCCGTAACCCGGACCTGAAATGGCGCCAGGACCAGCAAGATGTGGTCGAGCTCAACGTCAAGCAAACCAATATCCTCGCCCGTGCCGCTAAACTGTGTAAAGCTGGCGGCCGTGTCGTCTATGCGACTTGTAGTCTCCTGCGTGATGAGAACGAGGCGATTGCCGAAGCGTTTTTACAAGCGCATCCGGAATTCAAATTGGTGCCTGCCAATGAGGTGCTGGCGCAACAGAATATCGTGCTAGATACCGGTGATTATCTGAAGCTGTTGCCTCACTTGCATGGTACGGATGGCTTTTTTGCAGCAGTGTTTGAAAAAGCGGCTTAAGGTCAGATGGAGGCCGCTTTGGCTGCCTCTTTTTCATTCGATGGCGTGAGTAGGGTAGCTAAGTCAGCCATGTTTAAGGTTGCAATACAGATGAAAAAACTCGGACTGAATGGGCAAATTTTTTTAGCCGCAGCAGCCGCTGTGGCGTTAGGCTTGTTTGCGCATGACAAACATGTCGAGCACGCTTTATACGCCGCTAACCTGGTAGGCACCTTGTTTATCGATCTGCTGAAAATGGTGATGATCCCGCTGGTGTTTTGCGCCATCGTCACCGGCATTGCTAACCTGCGTCAGCATAGCCAAATGCATGTGGTGTGGAAAACCACGCTGCTATTTTTTGCGACGACGACCTTGATCGCCGTCGTCATTGGTCTTGCTGCCAGTCAATTGTTCAAACCCGGTGCAGGCCTGCATCTGGGTATGTTTGCCGATGCCATGCAGCAGTTTGAAACCAAGCAACTCACCTTGTCTGAGTTCTTCACTCAATTCTTGCACGGCATCTTTATGAATCCGTTTAAAGCGCTGGCCGAGGGCAATATCCTGGCGATTGTGGCGTTTGCGCTCTTGCTTGGCATTGCGCTGGTACTTTCAGCCGAGCGTTATCCGCACTTGCTGGCCGTGTTCGAAGAGGGCATGGCGGTGGCGATGCAAATGATCAACTGGATCATGCGCCTGGCGCCATTTGGCATCGCCGCCTTGCTGTTCAAACTGGTCGCCACGCAAGACGTCAGCCTGTTTGCGAGTTTGACCAAGTTTATGCTGGTGGTGACAGGCACAACCTTGTTGCACGGCCTGGTCGTGTTGCCCCTGTTGCTGTGGCTACTCACCGGCAAACGCCCATGGTGGT
Organism: uncultured Methylotenera sp.; assembly: GCA_964415305.1. GTDB lineage: Bacteria > Pseudomonadota > Gammaproteobacteria > Burkholderiales > Methylophilaceae > Methylophilus. The sequence continues at coordinate 14,760 of CAYPZE010000010.1, read as the reverse complement.
TTCTGCGGCAGGCCAAACCTGCATTGTTGACTGCCTTTGCCACCAGCTCGAGTACGGCCACCATGCCAGTGACCATGCGCTGCACCACACAGAATATGCAGGTCAAACCAGAAATCGCGGGGTTTGTCGTGCCGCTAGGCGCCACCGTGAATATGGACGGCACCGCGTTATATGAAGCCGCTGCGGCCCTGTTTGTGGCGCAACTGGCAGGCATAGACTTATCCCTCGGTCAACAACTGGTGGTGTGCTTCACCACCATGATCGCCGCCATGGGCGCGCCCGGTATCCCCAGTGCGGGTATGGTGACCATGGTCATGGTCTTGCAAAGTGTCGGTTTGCCCGCCGAAGCAATCGCCATTTTGCTGCCGATAGACCGTTTGCTGGATACTGTGCGTACCGCAGTCAATGTTGAAGGTGACATGATAGGCAGCCTGGTGGTACAACACCGCATAGAAAAATTAGCGCAACAAACGTCATGACTGAATTAATCATCAGACCTGCCCGGGCGCAGGATGCCGATACCATTTCGGCGTTAGTCAATCGTGCTTATCGCGGCGACAGTAGCCGAGCAGGTTGGACCACAGAGGCAGACTTGCTCGATGGCAAGCGCACCACCACCGACGATGTGTTGGCATTGTTGAATCATCAGGATGTCGTGATGCTCACCGGCTGGATGGACGAAGCGTTGATGGTCACGCTGTGTGCCGAATGGCACGCAGAAGAGCAGGTCGCGCATTTTGGCATGATTGCAGTAGAACCCACGGCACAAAACCAGGGTTATGGAAAAAAGATGATTCTGGCGGCTGAGCAGTTAGCGGTTGAGCGCTGGGGAGTGCGTGCGAGTCAAATGGCTGTGGTGAGCGTGAGGCAAACGTTGATTGCGTTTTACCAACGCTTGGGGTATCGGGCGACGGGGGAGTTAAAGCCTTTTCCGCACCTGCCGGAGATGTGGCAGGCGAAGGTGGAGAATATGCAGTTGATGACATTGCAAAAGGACTTGTGATTTAAGCCGCGTTGTTGGTTTAAGTTGAGAAGGTCATTCTTTTTGCTTATCGGCCATATTCACTGCTTATGCGTCATGCCGGCGTAGGCCGGAATCTAGGTAGGTGTGATTTCTCGCAACTGATTATTTGTTGGACGGTTTCTTTTCGCCTTTACGGCGACCATTCTTTCTTATGCTTGTCCATAAGAAAGAAGGCAAAGAACAAGACACCCCAGCTTCCGCTTTTTCCCTGCGTTGCTCGTCAAAATAAGCGGTCACGAAACTCATCCTAGCGGCCTGCACAAAACGCAGGCCACCGCGGGATTCGAACAGTCGCTCCCTTCCTCCTTATTTTGCCTGCGCTACTCGGCGCGGCAGATGGGGACCCCGAACACCATGCGACTGCGACCGTCGATGGTTATAAGAAAAGAATTGTTTTTTTAACTTTCCAAACTTCGCCAATGTGTGTTTGGCGCGAATGATCCCATTCCATCACGCTGAGTAGCGGAGACGAAGTGGGGGTAGTCGGCCATCGGCTGTTTGAGCTCCGCAACAAGCCACGTTTTGTGTGGCTTGTCAGGGCGAGTTTCGATGGACGCCCACTTTGTTGAGCAACGCAAGGAAGCCGAAGGCCGTGATGGCTGGGTGCCCTCCTCTTTGGTTACTTTCTGAGGGGCAAGCATCAGAAAGTGACTCGCCGAGAGGCGAAATGAACTATAAATTTAAGCCGTACGGTAAATCTGAATGCCCAAAGCCTTCAACCCAGGCAATATCCCCGGTTTACTCACTTTCAATTTCACATTCTGCGCTTTAAATTCCTGCAAAATCAGCTGGCACACATGCTCGCCTAGCGCTTCTACGAGTTTAAAGCTATGTTCTGCTAAGGTTTCGCGTATGCGGCTAGCCACTTGTCCATAATCAATGGTGTCTTCAATGGCGTCGCTTTGGCAGGCTTTGCTAAAGTCATAACCAATTTCAATATCCAGAATCACGGTCTGCGCGACCGTGCGCTCCCAGTCGGGGACGCCGAGTTTGGTTTGCACTTTTACTTGTTCGAGAAAGATAATATCCATCAGCGCTGTTCCTTGTTTTTATTTCCGCATAGGCCGGAATCCAGTATGATTCGGCATCATACAACATCGTGCAGTGGCTGGCGTAAGCGACTGCATTTCAGTGGAATTTAAAGCATGAACGAAATTGGGTTTGATATTGAGGCGCTGGTGTGGGTGGTGGCGGCTTATTTGATTGGGTCGATTGCCTTTGGCATTATCGTGAGCAAGTTGTATCGCTTGCCAGACCCGCGCACGGTGGGCAGTGGCAATATTGGTGCGACCAATGTCGCGCGTAGTGGTAAAAAATCAGCGGCTATTCTGACCTTGCTGGGCGATGCGTTTAAAGGTTGGTTGCCGACATGGTTGGCGTTACAAGCCGGCATGCTGATGGACGTGGTGGCGCTGGTCGGTTTGGTAGTATTTATCGGCCATTTGTACCCGATTTATCACAAGTTTAAAGGCGGTAAAGGGGTTGCTACTGCGCTGGGTGTGATGATCGCTTTTTCCGGCTGGCTGGCGTTGAGCGTGGTGGCGGTGTGGCTGGCAGTGTTTTTAATCAGCCGCATTTCTTCCCTGTCTGCCTTGGTGGCTGCCGTGCTGGCCCCCGTGATTGCCTGGCAATTTTTATCACCGTATCCGGTGTATGTGGCGGTCGTGGTTGTGATGACGGCGTTTTTAATTATTCGCCATCAATCCAATATTGAAAAATTGCTGGCAGGCACCGAGACGCGCTTCGGCAAAAAGTGATTGCGGCAAATTAGGCTGGTGCCGTCAGCTCGGATAAATCCCAGCGCGGGCGTATGCTAAAGCTGTAATCCTGTTTGCTTGCCTGCATGGCGTGTAGGCGCATGGCACCGGCAAACGCAATCATGGCGCCATTGTCGGTGCAAAATTCCAGCCGTGGATAGCTGACGCTGATGCCGCGTTTGCTGGCGGCTTCATTCAGTCTGGTGCGCAAACGCTTATTGGCACCGACACCACCGGAAACGACCAGTCGATTCAGTTTAGTCTGCTTGAGGGCTTTAAGGCATTTATGCACCAATATCTCGGTGACGGATTCCTGAAATTCCCATGCAATATCTTTGATGGTTTCATCATCCATGTGTGGCTGGTTGTTGACCAGGGTGAGCACAGCGGTTTTCAGGCCGCTAAAGCTGAAATTTAAATCTTTGCTGTTGAGCATGGGGCGTGGTAAATCAAAGTGCGGTTTGCCCTGGTCAGCCATTTTGGAGACGGCCGGGCCGCCTGGGTAACCCAAGCCTAGTAATTTGGCGGTTTTATCAAACGCTTCGCCAGCCGCGTCATCCAGGGTGTCGCCTAATAGCTCGTATTGGCCTATGCCGTCGACGCGCATGAGTTGGCTGTGGCCGCCTGAGACCAGTAAGGCTACAAATGGGAAGGCGGGTGGATTTTCCTCCAGCATAGGTGCCAGCAAATGACCTTCGAGGTGATGGACGCCAATGGAAGGCACACTGAGTGCCATCGCCAGTGATTGGGCAATGCTGGTGCCAACGAGCAGGGCGCCAGCCAGGCCGGGGCCTTGGGTGTAAGCAATGCCTTCGATGTCTTGCAGGGTTTTATCGGCCTGTGTCAGCACTTGTTGGGTGAGTGGTAACGCGCGGCGAATATGGTCGCGCGAGGCAAGCTCTGGCACCACGCCGCCGTAAGCGGCATGCATGTCTATTTGTGAGTGCAGCGCATGCGCCAGCAGGCCGCGGCGCGTGTCATACAGCGCGACCCCGGTTTCATCACAAGAAGATTCAACGCCTAATACCAACATATGTGTTTGCTCGCAGACAATATTTTGCGGAAAGGATTGATAAATCCAAATAAGCGCGATAGAATACGCGGTTTTCAGTGCTGCATCAATCCGCAAGCACTAAATCGACTAACAAGTTACCAACCATTTTTGAAGGATAGGGATTTACATGACCGCTATTCGTGTGAAAGAGAACGAACCGTTTGACGTTGCAATGCGCCGCTTCAAGCGTTTGATTGAAAAAACCGGTTTGTTGAACGACTTGCGTGCACGCGAGTTCTACGAGAAGCCAACTTGGGAGCGTAAGCGTAAAGCCGCTGCTGCGGTTAAACGTCAGTACCGTCGTCTGCGCAACCAGCAGTTGCCAACAAAACTCTACTAATTTTTAGTGGGTGTGAATGGTTAACCACGCGTTGGTTAACCGATGATGCGAAGGTTGTGGATTTCCGCAACCTTTAGCTATTTATACGGCCTACATTTAAGCCCCGTTTATCCAGATAAAGATCATTCTATGAGCCTGAAAGCACAAATCTCCGAAGACATGAAAACCGCCATGCGTGCCAAAGACATGCAGAAGCTGGGTGTGATTCGTTTGTTGCAAGCCGCGATCAAACAGCGTGAAGTCGATGAGCGTATTGAGCTGGATGATGATGCCGTGATTGCTGCGATTGAGAAAATGCTCAAGCAGCGCCGTGATTCGATTGCTGCGTTTGAAGGCGCTAACCGCCATGACTTGGCAGATCAGGAAAAATTTGAAGTGACGGTGTTGCAGGCCTACTTGCCAGCACAATTGTCTGAGGACGAAATCAATGCCATCATCGCCAAAGTAGTGGCCGACACTGGCGCTGCAGGTGCCAAGGATATGGGAAAAGTGGTGGGTGCAGTGAAGCCGCTGGTGGCAGGTAAGGCCGATATGGCGAAAGTCTCTGGCTTGATCAAGGCTGCTTTAGGTTAATTGCAGTATGATCGCACAAACAATGGGGCGCATTTGGCGCCCTTTGTTTTTTAGTGCGCATAAGCGATACTTGCATTTATGATCCCCGAAAGTTTTATTCAAGAACTGCTCAATCGTGTAGATATTGTCGAAGTCATCGACAAGGCAGTGCCGCTGAAAAAAGCCGGGGCAAATTACTCGGCTTGTTGTCCGTTTCATAACGAAAAATCCCCCAGTTTTACCGTCAGTCCAACCAAGCAGTTTTATCATTGTTTTGGCTGTGGCGCACATGGCTCGGCCTTGAGCTTTTTGATGGAATACAACGGTCTCAGTTTTGTTGAGGCGATACACGACTTGGCCAAACAGATAGGCATGATCGTGCCGCAAGAGCAGCGCGACCCGAATCAACCAGCGCCACCGTCTAAGGCCGTGTTGTTGAGTTTGCAAGAAACCTTGCAGCAGGCGGCCAATTATTACAAAGCCGAGTTAAAAAAGTCACCACGCGCGATTGATTACTTGAAAGCGCGTGGCTTAAGCGGGCAGGTGGCGGCTAAGTTTCAGGTCGGTTATGCCCCAGCTGGCTGGCAAAACTTGCAAACCGTGTTTCCGCAATATGATGCCGAGGCGCTGGAAACTGCCGGGCTGGTGGTGCAAAACGAGCAGGGGCGGCGTTATGACCGTTTTCGTGACCGTATTATTTTCCCAATCCATAACCAAAAAGGCGAAGTGATTGGCTTTGGCGGGCGGGTGATTAACCCTGAGGATAGCCCTAAGTATTACAACTCGCCAGAAACGCCGGTGTTTCAAAAAGGACATGAGTTGTACGGCCTGTTTATGGCGCGCCGCGCGATTCGCGATGCGGGCCGAGTACTGGTGGTTGAAGGCTATATGGATGTGGTGGCACTGGCGCAATATGGCATTGAGTATGCCGTGGCCGCGCTGGGCACCGCCACCACGCCGTTTCATATTGCCAAGCTGATGCGGCAAACCGATGAAATTGTCTTCAGCTTTGATGGCGACAAAGCCGGCCGTACCGCCGCCTGGCGTGCGGTGATGAATGCCTTGCCCGCAATTAAAGATGGCCTCAAGCTGCGCTTTTTATTTTTGCCAGCCGAGCATGACCCCGATAGTTTTGTGCGTGAATTTGGCAAAGAAGCGTTTGAAGCGGAAATGGATAAAGCCATGCCGCTGTCGCAATACATTATTCAGCATTTGAGCGAGCATAACCCCATGGCTTCGCAAGAAGATAAGCTGCAGTTTTTAAATGATGCCGAGCCTATCCTCAAGCAGATTCAGGCGCCGCGTTATGCCATGTTGTTGCGCAAGAAAGTAGCCGAGATGACCGGGCTGGCTGGCGGTGAAATGCAGCGTATGCTCAAATTGCCGGATCCGGTTAAAACCAAACAAAAGCCGATGCGTCAGCGCTCGCGTACGCCGTTATCGCTCTACGTGCGCCTGGCATTGATGTTGCTCATGCGGCGGCACTGGGCTAAGCCAGAGCTGATGGCTAAGATTGTCGTCGAGGGCGATGAAGAGCAGATGTTGCGCATTGTGGTGCGCGCTGCTGTCGCCAAGCCTGAGTCGCGGCCGGTGGTCTTGTTGCAAATGATTGCGCCCTATATTTCTGAAGTCTTGCAACACCAATTACAGCGCGAGTTGTCTTTATTGGACGAAACGCTGGACTTTACGCTTGAATTTGAAGGGGCCTGTACCCAATTATCAGACATGGCACTCATTGCTCGCGAAAAGACCCTCTTGGGGCAACTGACCGAAAAGCCATTTTCGACGCTGTCAGATGCTGAGCGTGAGGCCTTGCGGCAGTTAACCAACAAGCGCTAGTCAGCACTATTCCCTAAAAACCGTGTGGGCATGCTTAAAAAACATGCAAAAATCTGGTAAAATAAAGGGTTTCCCGTAATGTTAAATCGAGTGATGTGACAGTAGCGGTAGCCAACACTCGGCATCAATCATTTTAGAGGTGGAATCGGCCATGGCCAGACCCAAAGCAGATAAAAGTTTAGACAAAGAACTCGGAATCAACGAAGTCGAAACACACAAAGACCCCGCCACCCAGGCTATGGATGCCGAGGCACGTCGTACCCGCCTGAAAACCCTTATTGTTCTGGGTAAAGAGCGCGGTTACCTGACCTACGCCGAAATTAATGACCACCTGCCGGATGACGTGCAAGACTCCGAGCAGATCGAGAGCATTATCGGCATGATCAACGACATGGGTATCCAGGTCTATGAAGAGGCGCCGGATGCCGAAGTATTGTTGATGTCTGATGCACCACCGGCAGTGACTGACGAAGATGCTGCTGAAGAAGCCGAGCAGGCGCTGGCCACGGTAGACTCCGAATTTGGCCGCACGACCGACCCGGTGCGTATGTATATGCGCGAAATGGGCACGGTAGACCTGTTGACCCGTGAAGGCGAAATCGAGATCGCCAAACGTATCGAAGACGGCCTCAAGCACATGGTGCAGGCGATTGCCGCCTGTCCAACCACCATCGCCCAGCTGCTGGACATGGTGGATAAAGTAGAAAAAGACGAAATGAGTGTCGATGACCTGGTCGACGGGTTGATCGATAGCGACCTCGGCCTGGACGATGCATTGGCCGTGGCTGATGCCGAAGAAGAGGAAGCCGCCGAAGAAGAAGAGGATGAGGACGACGAAGACGGCGATGCCAAGGCCAATGCTTTATCTGCCGAAGCACTGGCCAGACTCAAAGACGAAGTCCTGTCACGCTTTGCCGTCATTCGCGCGGCTAACACGCAAATGAACAGCATCCGCGAAGCCAAAGGCACCAACGATGCTGAGTACAAAACATTGCATCAGCAAGTGCTGGACGAACTGACTGCATTCCGCTTCTCTGCCAAACAGGTTGAAGCCCTGTGTGACCAAGTGCGCAACATGGTCGAAGAAGTGCGCACGCATGAGCGCAAAATCATGGATTTCTGCGTGGAAAAAGCAGGCATGCCGCGTCAGCAATTTATCAAAAGCTTTGTCGGCAACGAAATCAACCTCAACTGGTTAGATGGTGAACTAGCCGGTAACCCAGCCTACGCAGAGCGTTTGAGCCGTTTCAGACACTCAATTCTTGACCAGCAAGAGCGCCTGCAAAACTTGCAAGTGCGCGTCGGCTTGCCTATTAAAGAGCTGCGTGAAATCAACAAGCAAATGACCACCGGCGAAGCCCGTGCCCGTCGCGCCAAACGCGAAATGATCGAGGCCAACCTGCGTCTGGTGATTTCTATCGCTAAAAAATACACCAACCGTGGCTTGCAGTTCCTCGACCTGATCCAGGAAGGCAACATCGGCTTGATGAAAGCCGTGGATAAGTTTGAATACCGCCGTGGTTACAAGTTTTCTACCTACGCCACCTGGTGGATTCGTCAGGCCATCACGCGTTCGATCGCCGACCAGGCACGTACCATCCGTATCCCGGTGCACATGATCGAAACCATCAACAAGATGAACCGTATCAGCCGCCAGATTCTGCAAGAAACTGGCCTCGAACCTGATCCGGCCACCCTGGCTGAAAAAATGGAAATGCCGGAAGAAAAAATCCGCAAAATCCTCAAAATCAGCAAAGAGCCAATCTCGATGGAAACACCGATTGGTGACGACGAAGATAGCCATTTGGGCGATTTTATCGAAGACAACACCACACTGGCACCGATGGACGCAGCCGTGTACGCCAGCCTGCGCGACGCCACCAGTGAAGTGCTGGAGTCACTGACCCCACGCGAAGCCAAAGTCCTGCGTATGCGCTTTGGTATTGAAATGAACACCGACCACACCCTCGAAGAAGTGGGCAAACAGTTTGACGTCACGCGTGAGCGTATCCGTCAGATTGAAGCAAAAGCACTGCGTAAGTTGCGCCACCCAACGCGCTCCGAACGCCTGCGCAGCTTCTTAGAAAACGGTCAGGATTAGTTTATAATCCAACGCTTTTCGGCCCCTTAGCTCATGCTTGGTTAGAGCAGCGGACTCATAATCCGTTGGTGCTGTGTTCGACTCACAGAGGGGCCACCATTTATAGAGAGACTCAAGGTTAACGCCTTGGGTCTTTTTTGTTTTGAGATGAGTTAAACTAGAGCGAATCATAAAACTCAATGACCATGCTAGCCTTGCTTATCTTTGCACCATCTCTCATCGCCTTTGCGTTCATGGGTGTTTCTTTATTATTTGGTAAACCCATAGGCTTAGAGAGGGTCGAGTGGTTATTTAGTGAAGCACAGATTGTTTCACTGGCGATAGGTTGTGTTGCAATCTTACTTACTCGAAAATCTGAAGAGGCGATGCCTCAGTGGAGGATTGAAGCAAATAAATGGTTTGGTAGAGTATGGGCTGCTTCGGCATTGTTTTATTTAGTGGCATTTTTCTTAGTTGGTTATTATGGCCCATAGCGTATGAGTTAAATGCAGTTATTTGTCTCGTAAGTCGAGCAGAGCTTAAATGCAGTCAACCCAAATGCTTCATCAAAGAAGCAAAAGATAAGGTAGATATGGCAGAAGAAAGCGTTTCAAAAGAGCTTGAATGTGTGAATTCAAAGCTACCAAATTGGAGGTATTTTATTATTTGCGCGCTTATTGGCTTTGCTCCACTAATTCCATTGCTTCTAATCCAACCTATCCTAATTATTTACGATTGCCACGGTGGATTGAATAGCGTTTCATGTGCGGACGCAGGTTGGGCTTTGAGATTGGCTAATGCGGTCTATGGTATTGAGTCGCTGATATTATTTACTGGACCACTTGCGATAGTGGCTTTCATCGTGGGTATTATTAGGTTTATTAGATATTCTCTGTTCGAATGAGAGTCTCATAATCCGTTGGTGCTGTGTTCGACTCACAGAGGGGCCACCATTTATAGAGAGACTCAAGGTTAACGCCTTGGGTCTTTTTTGTTTTGTGGCGGTGAGATATATTAGGGGCCAAATTCCAATTGGGCATTGATTGAATAAGACATGACTTTAAGAATTACTAAGCTAATAGCTCTTGTTTTTTCACTCGTTTATTTTAGTAGCGCACTTGCTGCAACTGAGACTGATAAAACCCTTTGCACAGAGTTGTCGCCACTATTAACGGACTCAGCTGCACAAACAATTAACCCTAGTAGAAACCTCACCAAGCAAGAGCACGAAATCCTTAATAAAGCTAACTTGGAGTTGCTTAAATACCATGATTACTCTGATGGGGCCATGATTGTAGATGTTGATGGCGATGACATTGATGATTTACTTGTTTGGAATATTGAGGGAAGTGGTAGGTATACGAGTGCTGAAGTTTATGCTCTTCCTGAAGGAAAGCTACAAGATGGTAAAGACCTTACTTCAAAATTTTCGCTAGATCTCGGTGTTCTGAGAGATCCTCAATTAGTAAGATTTGAAGGACATAACTATTTTGTTTATACAGATACGGGAGATTCTGACGGTTTATTGGTAAGCCGGATTAAAAGGATTGCTGATAATAAATATGAAAAACAAAATGTTTGTTTCATGCAAACAATTGCAAAAGCCGAAACAACTTGCAGACATCCTGCATGTAAGAAATTAAGAGACTTGATTCAAGATAAAGATAATAACGCCCCCTTTATAAATGTTGAATGGCCGCATAAATATTTTCCACCTGCAGGACTCGAGGTTTTTTATTCTAGTGATTGGAGCACTGGTGATTTTGATAATTCAGGCAAAAAAAGCGTAATCTCTAGATTCGGGAGAAGAGGATATATCTATCAAAATATTTATTGGAGTTTACTTGGGCTGGACATAGATGAAGCTCAAATTGACCCGAGTTTTCAACCGGATATCGGTGAAAATGACCCCGTTAGAAGAGTGTTGCCAGATCCGCAGCATGATCGTTTGGAAAGAATACTAGATCAACAAAGCAAAGTTCTCAGCATGGAGCTTAAGCGCAAAGTTACGCTGCCTAAAAGTGGAGAGTTTTTCTTATTTAATGCGAATAAAGATCGAACATATTGGGCTTGGGATTTTGACGAGCCACCATATGGAAGAGAATTGCATATCGTATATTCAAACAGTAAAAAGTCTGATTACATTGGCATCGTACAAGTAAGTCAAGACCAGCAATTGACACCTTGTAAAAAAAAATGCAGTACATCTTTGGATGAATCGATTGAAGTGAGCGAGTAGTACTGCTCATAGCCTCACGCTTTAAACCATAGCTAAGCACTTAGGGGCTGGCTGATACGACGGGGATCCCGGCTGAGATCGCTGGCCATTTTGTTGGCTTGGCGTGAGAGTTGGGACTTATCCAGGCGGGTGAGGTTATCCGCTGGTAATGACTCACTCGAATGTAATGTAGGCCGTTACTACCACATACTCAAGGTTAAAAAGTGCTCGATTAGAACTCTAAACGCATCCCTACTTCGATATTTCTACCTAATTCGGGTGTGTAGTATCTCAAAAAAGATGTGCTATTACGGATATCGGCATCGGTGATATTGCGTGCGTTCATAAAAAAGTCACCCCTGAAATTCTGATATTTGAAAGGCCGTTTTAAGTAGAAGTCCAGTTTTACATAGCCTTCGGTCCCTGGTTCTAACTCAATGCCAGTAGGCTGAATAATGGTACCCGTTCTTTTTTGATCACGTCCTCTAGTGACGCGTAGTTCACTTTGCCAAGTATCTATTTCCGAAGTGATGAATAATCCATATCGACCAGGTGCCAGCCGGGGAACATTCGTTTCGTCTTCCAGTGTACCGCGCACCTGATCTGCAAAGACGCCGACACTGAATTTGTTAAATAGAGGCATTGCAAGCGGAAGTACGGATTGAAACTCATAGCCATGAAATTTGGCATCCTGCTGGGCATAACGCATCAATGTAAGACAATCGGCGGGATTGCTGCATGTGCCAGGAGGCTGCGGTCTAAAATATGGGCCGTAGTAGACTGTTCCGGCATTTTGCTGGTAAATGTAATTTTCGGCTTCATATTGAAAAAAACTCACTTGAGTATCGAGCTCTCCAACAAACTGCTGGAGTTTGATGTCCCATCCATCTAGCGTTTCTTTTTTTAGGTCTCTGCTTCCAATGTCGTAAGTGCGAGTGGCGAGGTGAGGACCAAATGACGCCATTTCCTGAATTTCAGGCGCTCTACGAGCTATCCAGCGATTAAGCGTGATACTGCCAGTGTTATGTCTTCGTTTTAAAGCAAAGCTAAAACTCTCAGGTGCGTAGGTTTGATTTGATGCTGGAATAATCCTTGATAGAGTTGGAGAGAATCTGATGCGTTGCTGTGCTGCCTCAACTTGGCTTTGTTCTTTCCGAAGCCCTACCTCAAGTTGCCAGGCCTCTAAATTTAATGTCTCGATCAGATAAAAGCCAGTCGTGCGAGTCTTGGATTGTGGGACAAAAGCTTCTATCCCGATAGCGCTGAATTCCCGGTTAATGTCATGAAAACCCAAAATGCCTTTTATATTTGAGTGTAGGCTGTGATTCAACTCTAGCCTTGACTCGATTACATCATTGCTAAACGTGGTTTGCTTAGCGCCATTAGCAAGCTCATGATGCCGATAATTTGTTTTACCAACCCGCAGTAGCAAGTTGTCTATCCATTTAGAGTCGAAATATAACTGTCCTCTGAAATCTATTCGGTCTTGTTGCATATCAATATTCACGGCTTCCGGTGCATCAATGACTGGACCACCGTCGCTATGCGGAGGCCCAAGAGGGATGCCATATTGACTCGCATACTGACTGAATGAGACGCCTAGTGTTAGATATTCAGTGAAAAGAGTGGTGCCTGCACTGCCGCCAAAGCTTTTGGCATCGGTGTTTGCTGTATAGCCACGGGTGTTGGTCGGTGAACGTGAGTAAAATATCTGTTCTATTGCCTTTTGATCAATAGCATAGCCGGGGATTTGAATGTCATTGCTTACCCGGCCATGGACGTCGGCGTGAAAGGCCAAAGATTTTAGTCCGAGATCAATTTCTGAAACTATAGTGCGTTCATCGTGGTTGGTGTTATAACGCAACTGGCTATTGATAACCGTCTCTTTGGGTATGCGCTCGGGTATTCGTCCATCCAGCACTTCAATCGCGCCGCCGATGGCTCCGCCACCATTTCTAATGGCAGCAGGGCCCTTGAGCACCTTAACTTCTTTAGCCAAAAGAGACTCAACCGTCGTGCCGTGATCTGGGCTCATGCTGGATGCATCATGCGTTCCAATACCGTTGACCATCACCCGCGTTCTCGGGCCATGCTGTCCGCGTATCACAGGCAGGCCAACGTTAGGTCCAAATGTGCTGTTGGCCACACCAAGCTCATCCTGGAGCGTAGCTCCTAGGGTGCTAGCGCCCCTCTTCAGTATTTCGTCACGGGAAAGCGTACTCGAGGGCTCCAGCTTGTCCTCGTTCTTTTTTCTTGTTTCTTTCACCTCGATCTCTTCAAGCGTGATGGTTTCTTCTTCCGCAAGTGCATTCTGCGAATAAGTGAATGGAGTGAAAGATACAAATATGCCGATCAAATATTTGGCAGGCTTGCGGAAGAAAGGAGTCACAGGATTGTTTTTGAAATGAATTTGGGATGGCGATGAAAAGCTGGAATAGGAATTAATTATAAGTGCAACCATGTTGCAATGCAACAATGTTGCATTTTTTGGGGTGTTTATGTATGATGATTTGTAGCTTCGCGCGCTGCTCACTAAATTTATATTACATATCTGGAGAGGTTGTTATGAAAAACATACTGATGACGCTGCTATTAGCTGCGGGAATTATCTCGGCTAATGCATATGCAGCAGATGATCACTTGCATGCGGGTGACATCGAAATTGAAGTTGAAGATGGTCAATTGGGCACGCATGGCGCGGCGCACTTTCAGGCAGGGACTGGATACGCAATCTATGAAGGAGACTTTGGCGATCTGGCACGAGGCCCTTATGCCACCCGTACGCCTGGATTTGATAGCCATGAAGGCACTTTTGATGCGGACGATATCATTGGCTATAAAGCGATTGGTGCGCTATGGTCTTGGAGCGGGACAAACTGGACGAATACTGTACAAAATGGCGAAACAGTTAAACTCGCTGGCAACTTAGGTGAAAACACATTCTGGGGTTCTGCTGGTGTGAGTGGTGATGCCGTGGGTACTTTGGGGCAAGCTGAATCAGCAGGTAATATCCATGAACACCTTGAGTTTAGCATTGCATCTGCCACGGGCACGCCCACTGTCGGGGCTTACTATATTACTTTGCAATTGCTATCAGCAGATGTGAACAGCACATTTGATGGCATCGTTCAAAACTCCAAATATGACATCTCAAATCCATTCATTATTGTATTCAATAATGGTTTGAATTCAGCTGCATTTGAAGCATCTGTTGACGCATTATATGTTACACCTGTGCCTGAGCCTTCGACATACGGATTGATGCTGTTTGGTTTGGTGTTGCTGGGTTGGCAAGCCAGAAGAAAAGCTTAATGTCCACCTGATACCTGCGCTAGGCAGGTATCTTTTTTGGAGTTTCCTATGTTGAAATATTCGATTGCATTAGCCACCTTTTTTTTTGCTACCACCGCTTCAGCGATTCATTACGATGCACGTTTAGGAACCAGCAATGGCCCAGTGGCTGGAAGTAAGATTACAGTAGATTTTTATGGGGATCTGGATCTCGCAGGCAAGCTTCCTATTGATTCAAAAACCGGATACAAGTTATTTCCAGGATATTTTGATGATTTGGCGGGGGGGCCTAAACTCACTGATGATCCAGGCTTTCAGGCTTTTAGCAATTCATTCAAATATGGCGAAGAATTGCATTTTAGAGCGGTGGGACTGTTGGAGTTCTGGAATCCGCAAACCTCTAACTGGGGAGCGGCCTCAGCGGGTGCTACCGTCACCTTGTACGGCGGAATTCCTGTTGATGTCTGGCTAGACTATATGCTAGAGCCTGGCAACCCTTCTTATGCCTCACAGTATCAATACTATGCTAATGGAACCGTATTTACAGGTCAGGGTATTATTGGGCCTTCTGCTGCACTGATTGATGGCGCCAGTCAACAAGGTGG
>CAYPZE010000009.1:1816-29546 GCA_964415305.1 uncultured Methylotenera sp. | reverse complement strand
GGCCGGTTGATGGATGCCAGCCAACAGCTGGATCAGGTCAAAGACCTCTACATAAGCGCTGGCAAAATCATCGCCATTGGTGAGGCACCTAGCGGCTTTAAAGCTGACCAAACGCTGGATGCCAGCGGCAAATGGGTGTTGCCTGGCCTGGTGGATTTGTGCGCCCGCCTGCGCGAGCCTGGCAGTGAATACAAGGCCACCCTGCTGAGTGAGTTACGCGCTGCCATGGCTGGTGGCGTCACCAGCCTGGCCTGCCCGCCAGATACCGACCCGGTGCTCGATGAGCCTGGCCTGGTAGAAATGCTCAAGCACCGCGCCAAGTCACAGGCACTGGCGCATGTCTATCCGCTCGGTGCCGTCACGCGTCAGTTGCAAGGCCAGTTACTCACAGAAATGTATGCGTTAACTGCCGCCGGTTGTGTTGGTTTCTCGCAGGCAGATACCACCATTGTCGACACACAAGTACTGTGGCGTGCCTTTGAATATGCGGCCTCGTTTGGCTACACCCTGTTTATGCGTGCTGAGGATCCCTATCTGGCCAAAAACGGTGTCGCTCATGATGGCGAAGTCGCTTCCAGATTGGGCCTGAAAGGCATTCCTTCTGCGGCGGAAAGCATCGCCTTGCAAACCATGCTGCGTATTGGGCAAGCCACTGGCGTCAGGCTACATATTGCCCGCGTCTCGACTGCAGAGTCAGTAGAACTCATCCGCCAGGCCAAGCAATCTGGCATGCAGGTGACGGCAGATGTGAGCATTCAGCACTTGCACCTCACAGACATGGATATTGGCTTTTTTGACAGCATGGTGCATCTCACACCGCCGGTCCGCACCCAACGCGACCGTGATGCCTTACGCGCTGGCTTGTTGGATGGCACATTAGATGCGATTTGCTCCGACCACACGCCGGTAGACGACGACGCCAAGGCGCTTCCGTTTGCGGAATCACACCCCGGCGCTTCGGCGCTTGAATTACTGCTGCCACTGACACTGAAATGGGCGGCACAAGCCAAGCTTTCCCCGACGCAAGCGCTGGCAAAAATTACGCAAGCGCCAGCGAGCATTTTGGGGGTGGGTGCAGGCAATTTACAAATAGGTGCTACAGCAGATGTGGTGATTTATGACCCGGAAATGGAGTGGCGGGTAGATGGTCGTGCCCTGCTGAGCCAGGGTAAAAATACGCCGTTTGTGAATCATGCAGTCACAGGCAAAGTGACGACCACCTTCACACAAGGCAATCTGGTGTTTCAGCAAGAAAACCTGCAAACCGTGTAGCCGTCAACCAAAACGCCTGCGCTGTTGTCATTGCAGGCGTTTTTTATGTCTTTCAATTTGAAGCTGGCTACAAAATATCCAGGTCAGAAATCTTGCCGCGCTCCTGGTTTTCTGGGTTGGCCATTTTGCTGTTGAGTTTAAACTTGAGGCGTAAATCATTGACCGAGTCAGCATTGCGCAAGGCATCATCGTAACTGATCTGGCCAGACTCAAATAAATCAAACAAGGCCTGGTCAAACGTTTGCATGCCCAACTCGCGTGATTTGGCCATGATTTCTTTAATCGCGTGCACATCGCCTTTATAGATCAAATCAGAAATCAGCGGCGAATGTAATAACACCTCTACTGCGGCGACGCGTCCACTGCCGTCAATTTTTGGAATCAAGCGTTGTGAAGCGACACAGCGCAAGTTAAGCGACAAGTCCATCAACAACTGTTGCCTGCGCTCTTCGGGGAAAAAGTTAATAATCCGGTCCAAGGCCTGGTTGGTGCTGTTGGCGTGCAAGGTGGCCAGGCATAAATGGCCGGTTTCAGAGAAGGCAATCGCGTAATCCATGGTTTCACGGTCACGGATCTCGCCGATCATAATCACATCCGGTGCCTGGCGCAGGGTGTTTTTAAGCGCCGCATGCCAGCTTTCGGTATCCACGCCGACCTCGCGCTGGGTCACAATACAATTACGGTGACCGTGAATAAACTCAACTGGGTCTTCAATGGTAATAATATGGCCGTAACTACTCTCGTTACGGTGCCCCAGCATGGCTGCCATCGAGGTCGATTTACCAGAGCCGGTGCCGCCAACAAAAATGATCAGGCCACGTTTAGCCATCACCACATCTTTCAAAATCTGCGGTAACTTTAAATCATCAAACTTGGGGATATTGGTATTAATCACCCGAAACACCAGGCCGACTGCGCTGCGCTGGATAAAGGCATTGACACGGAAACGGCCGACCGAAGGCATGCTGATGGCAAAGTTGCACTCCAGCGTGTTTTTAAATTCGAGCGCCTGCTTGTCATTCATCACTGCACGACAGATTTCGGCCGTTTGCTGCGTATTTAAGGTTTGTGTGGAGACCGGCGTCAGCTTGCCGTCTATCTTCATCGCCGGTGGAAAACCGGCGGTGATAAACAAGTCAGACGCTTTGCGTGTGACCATCAGCTTGAGCAGGTCAGTGACGAACTTCTCCGTCTGGTCGTGATCGCCAGCAGTGTGTGCGCTATCCATAGTATTAGCCGATGATAGCGTCACGGTTTGCGGCCTTGGTGCGTGCTTCAGCAGCACTAATGACATTGCGTTTAACCAGGTCTTGCAGGTTCTGGTCCAGGGTTTGCATGCCCATGCTCTGACCGGTCTGGATGGCAGAATACATCTGCGCAATCTTGTTTTCGCGAATCAGGTTACGAATCGCAGGGGTGCCCATCATGATTTCATGCGCGGCCACACGGCCTTGTTCGTCCTTGGTTTTACACAGCGTTTGTGAAATCACGGCACGTAAGGACTCAGATAACATGGAGCGCACCATTTCTTTCTCGGCCGCCGGGAACACGTCGACTACCCGGTCTACGGTTTTTGCCGCAGAGCTGGTGTGCAACGTACCAAACACCAAATGGCCGGTCTCGGCGGCAGTCAGCGCCAGACGGATGGTTTCCAGGTCTCGCATCTCCCCCACCAGGATCACATCCGGGTCTTCACGCAGGGCTGAGCGCAACGCGTTTTCAAACGATTGTGTGTGCGGACCGACTTCACGCTGGTTGATCAGCGACTTTTTCGAGGTATGCACAAATTCGATCGGATCTTCCACCGTGAGCACGTGTGACATCTGCGACTCATTGATGTAATCAATCATCGCCGCCAGCGTGGTCGATTTACCAGAGCCGGTGGGCCCGGTCACCAGCACAATGCCGCGTGGCGTCTCGGCAATATCCTTAAACACTTTAGGCGCATTCAACTCATCCAGTGTCAACACCTTGCTCGGAATGGTACGGAACACCGCACCCGCACCGCGTTGCTGATTAAAGGCATTGACCCGGAAACGCGCCAGGTCAGGAATCTCGAACGAAAAGTCACATTCCAGGGTTTCTTCATAGATCTTGCGCTGGCTGTCGTTCATGATGTCATACAGCATGCGATGCACTTCGGCATGATCCATGGCGGGCAGATTGATCTTGCGCACGTCGCCGTGCACCCGAATCATCGGTGGCAGGCCGGAGGACAAATGCAAGTCCGAGGCTTTATTTTTAACAGAAAATGCCAATAAATCTGAAATATCCACAATCGACTCCGGTGATTATTTATATAATATTGCTTTGGTTTTTTGTATTCTTCGTGCTTAATTCACGCGTGTCCGCATACTTGCCTAATCCACCATGACCACCATTTCTGACAATCTTGCCCTGATACGACAACAGATCGCAGACGCACAGGCCCGCTTTCAGGCATCGCAAGCTGTCACACTATGCGCGGTCAGCAAAGCACAATCTGCCGATGCGATGCGTGCCGCCTACCATGCTGGCCAAACCGTATTTGGCGAAAACTACCTGCAAGAAGCACTCACAAAACAGGCGCAACTAGACGACTGTGCTATAGCATGGCACTTTATCGGGCCGATTCAAAGCAATAAAACACAGCTAATTGCCCGTCATTTCGAGTGGATACACTCGGTAGATCGCCTCAAAATTGCCCAGCGCCTGTCAGATGCACGACCGACTGAACTGCCGCCATTAAACATTTGCCTGCAAGTGAACATTAGCGAAGAGGCAAGCAAAAGTGGTGCCAGTGGCCAAGAGTTATTGCAACTCGCCTTAAATATCAACCAGTTGCCGCGCTTACGGCTACGCGGCTTGATGGCAATTCCGGCCCCTTGCAGCGACTTTGCACAGCAGCGTGACCAATTTCGGCAGGTGCGAGCCTTGTTTGAACAACTCAACAGCCATGGCCTGGCACTCGACACCTTATCCATAGGCATGAGCGGCGACTTTGCGGCGGCCATTGCCGAAGGTGCCACCCTGGTGCGCATAGGCACCGCCATTTTTGGGGCGCGCTCAACCCCTTCCCCTATAGACTCAGCCAAAGAAGGAACCTGAACACCATGCAATCACTTTCAGCCACTCGCATTGCCTTTATTGGCGGCGGCAATATGGCGCAAGCCTTGATGACAGGCCTGCAACAGCGTGCCTTTCACATGCAGAACATCACCGTGATTGACCCGGACACCGCCAAACATGCGCATTTGCAAAGCACACTGGGCATCAACACCAGCGCCAGCCTGACGGCAGAATCACTGGCGGTGGATGTGATTGTGCTGGCCGTGAAGCCGCAACAATTGCAAGGTGTGGCACAGGCGCTGGCCCCTTTGCTGCAATCGCAATTAGTGGTGTCAGTCGCCGCGGGCATCCGCACTGCAGACCTTAGTCGCTGGTTAAATGGCTATCAAACCATGATACGCACCATGCCGAATACCCCGGCACAGATTCAGGCAGGCATTACCGGCGCTTACGCCTTGCCAGCCGTCTCTGCCACACAGCGCGCATTAGCTGACGCGGTATTACAAGCGGCAGGCGAAGTGGTTTGGCTAGACGATGAAGTGCAACTGGATGCCGTCACGGCCATTTCTGGCAGCGGCCCGGCCTATGTGTTTTTGATGATAGAAGCCTTGACGGCAGCAGGCGTTGAATTAGGCCTCAGTGAAGCTCAATCACTCAAACTGAGCCTGGCAACGTTTAAGGGCGCCAGCCTGCTGGCAGCTGGCAGCAGCACGCCAATTGCCACCTTGCGTGAACAGGTCACCTCCAAAGGCGGCACCACTGAGCAAGGTTTGCTCAGCATGCGCCAGCACGATATTCATGGCATGATGCAAGATGCCGCTGCGCAAGCCGCACGCCGCGCCAAAGAACTGGGAGATCAACTGGGAGCACAAGCATGATGTTGCAAAATATGACGACTTTTTTACTCAACGCCGCCTTCGGCATTCTGACCTTTTTACTGGTACTGCGCTTTTTAATGCAATGGACACGTACTTCGTTCCAAAATCCTTTAGGTCAAATGACCATGGCGCTGACTGACTTTATGGTCAAACCAGCGCGTAAACTGGTCCGCCCCATCAAG
Organism: uncultured Methylotenera sp.; assembly: GCA_964415305.1. Lineage (GTDB taxonomy): Bacteria > Pseudomonadota > Gammaproteobacteria > Burkholderiales > Methylophilaceae > Methylophilus. The sequence continues at coordinate 24,166 of CAYPZE010000009.1, read as the reverse complement.
CAATGGGATGTGTCCACCTTGCTGCTGGCCTTGCTCATGCAGATCGCGTTGTTTGCCCTGCTGGCCTTGCTGGCTGGCGCACCATCCTCGCCATTATTCTGGCTATGGCAAGCGGTGTTTGGCGTGCTGGCGCAAATGGTCGATGTCTTTTTCTATGCGATTTTGCTGATGGCAATTTTAAGCTGGGTCAATCCGTACAGCCCGATTTACGGTGTTTTGAATCAACTATCCGCGCCGATTCTGGAGCCATTACGCCGCATCTTGCCGCCGATACAGGGCTTTGACTTTTCTGCACTGGTGGCACTAATCTTATTGCAAATGGTCAGCCATATTGTGTTGCCAGGCCTCGCAGCGGGCATTCTTTAAGAACCCACACATAACAAAAAAGGACGACTAGCTGTCGTCCTTTTTTTATATCCAGACAATATCAAACTCTTCCCGGCCATACTGCGTATCCGGATGCAGCGACAGTGGTTTTTTAATAAAGTCCGACAAGCTGGCCAAACTCTGCGACTCTTCGTCACTGAGCATATTAATCACGATTGGTGAGGCTAATATCTTGAATTCTTTGGCGTTTTTAAACTGCTTGGACTCACGCAGTACCTCACGCATAATTTCATAACAAATGGTTTGTGCCGTTTTGAGTTCACCACGGCCCTGACACACCTGACAAGATTCACATAACAAATGCGCCAGGCTCTCGCGCGTGCGTTTGCGCGTCAGCTCGACCAAGCCCAAAGCCGAAAACCCATTCACATTAATACGCGCCCTATCCAGCATTACCGCTTTGCGTAGCTCTTCGAGTACCGCTTCGCGCTGAGCATCTTCATCCATATCAATAAAATCGATAATGATAATGCCGCCGAGGTTACGCAAACGCAGTTGCCGCGCAATGGTCTGCGCCGCTTCAAGATTGGTTTTAAAAATAGTATCCGACAAGTTTTTGCCGCTGACAAAACTGCCAGTGTTCACATCCACCGTGGTCAGCGCTTCGGTCTGGTCAAAAATCAGATAACCACCAGATTTAAGCTCCACCTTGCGCGACAAGGCTTTTTCGATTTCGCTTTCAATGTCATAAAACTCAAACAGCGAGCGCTCGCCCTTGTAGTGCGTAAGCGGCTTGACCGCATGTGACACATATAACTCGGCAAACTCTTTCAGGCGCTCGAACATTTCGCGCGAATCGACGCGGATACTGGTCGTTTCCGTGCACACCACATCGCGCAAAATACGGCGTGGCAAGCTCAGGTCATAAAAAATCAGCGAACGTTCGCCCACTTTTTTACTCTCGGTCTGGATTTTTTGCCAGACTTTGCGCAAGTACTCTATGTCAGCCAGCAGCTCGTCATCAGTCGCATTTTCAGACATGGTGCGAATAATGTAGCCACCCTCGCGCTCTTCTGGCAATAAACCCAGCAAGCGGTTACGTAAAAACTCGCGTTCTTCTTCGATATCAATGCGTTGCGAAACGCCAATATGCTTCTGGTAAGGCAAATAAACTAAAAAACGGCCGGCAATACTGATTTCTGTCGTCAATCGCGCACCCTTGGTACCGATGGCTTCTTTAATCACCTGGACGATAATCGACTGGCCTTCGTGCAACACCTCCTGAATCGGCCTGGCAGTTTTCACCGTACCGTCTTCTGAATGGCACTCCATGATATCTGCGGCATGCAAAAAAGCGGCGCGCTGTAAGCCGATCTCGACAAAAGCAGACTGCATACCAGGCAACACGCGCACCACCGTTCCACGATAGATATTACCCACAATACCGAGTGACGAAGCCCGTTCTATGTGTAGCTCCTGGACAATGCCTTGCTCCAGAATCGCCACCCGCGTTTCCTGCGGCGTGACGTTAATCAATACTTCCTGTGCCAATGACATATTGCTTTACCCGATCCCGATCATTATTTTTATACAAAGTTTACCATGCGTGTAGTAACTGCGCCGTTTCATGCAAGGGCAAACCCATCACGCCGCTATAACTGCCTGTAATACGCCTGATCCACGCACCCGCGCGCCCCTGTATGCCATAGGCACCGGCCTTGTCCATTGGTTCTCCTGAGGCAATATAGTCATGCAACACCGTCTGCGCCACTGGCATCATCTCCACCTCTGTGGTGCTCAGCAGGCAACGCACCTCGCCTGCCTGGTACACCGCTACCGCCGTATGCACCAGATGCACACTACCGCTCAGGCGCGATAACATCTCTAATGCCTCGCTGGCATCGGCAGGCTTGCCTAAAATCTCCTGCCCCAGTGCAACGGTGGTGTCGGCGGCCAGAATCACCAAACCACGTTCACCATGGTGTGCCGCAACAGCCAGCGCTTTTTCTTGTGCAAGACGGCATACATACTGCGCAGGGTCTTCACCGGGCAAACTTGATTCATCAATATCGGCAGGCAAAATATCACATTGCACGCCCAGTTGTGCCAGTAACTCCACACGACGCGGGCTCCGTGATGCCAGAATGATCTTTTGTTGAGTCATAGATATTTTACAAGTGCAATAAACAAGCCGCACAAGGTAACACAAACACAGGAGATTTTGCGTTGTCGTCAGCCCAACTTACGCTAACAGCGGCTGGATGCATTGTGTACAATAAGCCCTCGTTCGACTTTTCTCACCAAGCCATTCGCATGAACTCACTTGAACACTTGCTGCAACGTGCTGAACAACTCATCACGCGCCTGGAAACCCTGCTGCCAGCTCCGCCTGCCGACATCAACTGGCAAGCCATTGCCTGGCGCTGGGTCAAACATAGCGCACACGGTCAATTACAGGCCGTCGAACATCCGCATCATGTGCTGTTAGACGATATTCGCTTTATTGACCGCCAAAAAACCGAAGTCGTGCGCAACACCCGCCAATTTTTACAAGGCTTGCCTGCCAACCATGTACTGCTCACAGGCGCACGTGGCACTGGCAAATCGTCACTGGTTAAAGCCCTGCTCAACGCTTATGCCGACCAAGGCCTGCGCCTGATCGAAGTAGAAAAGCAGGACCTGAACGACCTGCCGCAAATTGCGCAGTTGATCCGCTCACGGCCTGAAAAGTTTATTATTTTCTGTGATGACCTCACCTTTGAAGCCAACGACACCGGCTACAAAGCGCTCAAAGTTATCCTCGACGGTTCGATTGAGAACGCTTCATCCAACCTGCTGGTGTATGCCACTTCTAACCGCAAAAACCTGATGCCGGAATATATGGCCGACAACCAGCCGATTGTAGACAAAGGTGAAATCCGCCAGAACGACACCATAGACGAAAAAACGTCGCTGGCCGAGCGCTTTGGCCTGTGGCTATCGTTTTACAGTTTTGACCAGGACGAATACCTAAGCATTGCCGAGCACTGGCTGGACACGTTTGGCATCGCCATGGATGACACTGCGCGCCACGCCGCCCTGCAGTTTTATCACACCCGTGGCGCGCGCAGTGGCCGCGTCGCTTACCAGTTCGCCAAAGATTACGCAGGCAAGCTGCAACTGAAATCCTGATTCCTATGACCAAACTCGTACAAGTAGCCGTTGCCATCCTCATGAAACCCGATGGTGAATACCTGCTCGCCAGCCGCCCCAACGGCAAAGGCTGGGCAGGCTGGTGGGAGTTCCCAGGCGGCAAAATCGAATCTGGCGAGACCCCAGAACACGCATTGATCCGCGAATCGCAAGAAGAGCTCGGCGTCACACCAACGCAAATACAACCTTGGATCAAACGCCGCTTCGACTATCCGGCCACGCACGACGCAGAAGCCAAAACCGTACTGCTTCACTTTTTCTTTGTGCATGCCTGGCAAGGCGAGCTCACCGCGCGCGAAGCCCAGCAATTTGCCTGGCAACACCCACGCACACTCAATGTCAGCCCCGTATTGCCCGCCAACGCGCCGATTATGCAAGCCCTGAGCCTGCCGCCTGTATATGCCATCAGCAATGTGCAAGAAATGGGCGAACCCGTATTCATGCAAGCGCTAAAAAAACAACTAGACCAAGGCCTGCAACTGCTGCAAGTCCGCGAGTCACAGCTGGATAGCGCAGCCTTGGCAACACTAAGTGAACAGATATTAGAACTATGCGCCCCCTACTACTGCCGCTGCCTGCTCAACGGTACGCCCGAACAAGCCCTGCAACTCGGTTATCAAGGCGTGCATTTAAATAGCCAGCGCCTGCTGGCACTCACGCAGAAACCAGAGCATTTACTGGTCGGCGCCTCTTGCCACGACGCAGAGCAACTACAACAAGCGCAAACGCTGCAGTTAGACTTCGCCCTGCTCTCGCCCGTGCTGCCGACCAAAAGCCACCCAGAAGCCACAGGGCTAGGCTGGGAGAAGTTTGGGGAAATGCTGAATGGATTGGAAATCCCGGTGTATGGCTTAGGTGGCATGCGCCTGGAACATCTTTCACAAGCCCAAGCCTGTGGTGCGCGCGGTATCGCGATGCAACGAGCGCTGTGGTAACGATTAAAACTTAAACATCATCATGAAGAAATTTCTCTGGTTAATGACTCTCATCATTTGCAACACGGCTTTTGCTCAATCAGATATCTGTAATAGCGCTGATGACCTGGCGAATGCGCATATACACGTTGAATCATTTCTGAAATCGATCAAAGAAGATCAGCATTTACGCGAGATTGAAATTGATCAGGAAGTCCAAGCCACCGCACAACGATTGCACTGGACTCAGGCAGATCAGTCCAGTTTTTTCAGAAAAATACTCTCGTCTTCAGAATTTTCAGCATTTGAGGTGGAGAAGCAACCCATGATGGCCGAGATCATCAGCATCGTGAAGACGTTTAACAAAGGCAGCGCATCGAATATGCCTGAGAGTTGCGATGATATTATTAGAATTCAGTCGATTATTTATAACATCAGGGATGTGAATCGACGTCAGTATGACTTCATGTCGCAAGCACTCAATACAGCGAATTAACTTTAAAAGATTAAGGGCAGTTGGACTCTCAAATGTTAGCTGAGCCTGCTTTTTCACCACAACTCGTGGGAGCACTTCACGCGCATAGAATAAGTCTTGCCCTTACCAAATTACCGCCATATACTAGCGCAATATACATATTGCGCAGAGGTGACTAACATGAGTATTAGCACAGTTTTTATCAATAACCGAACGCAAGCCGTTCGCATTCCGGCAGATGTGCGTTTGCCTGAAAACGTGAAGCAGGTGACGGTACGAGCCATTGGCAAAGAGCGGATTATTGCCCCACTAGAGTCCACCTGGGATAGCTTTTTTATCAATCCATTCAATGTGACTGATGATTTTATGTCCGAGCGTGCAACACAAACGCAGCCTGAGCGCGAGGCGCTGGAATGATTCAATACCTGCTTGATACCAATATTGTGATTTATGTGATCAAGCATAGACCCATTGAAGTACTTGCAACGTTTAATGTGCATGCAAATAGAATGGCCATCTCAAGCATCACGCTGGCTGAGTTATTTCATGGTGCAGAAAAAAGTAGCAAACCGGGGCACAACTACTCCGTGATTGAAGACTTTACCAGCCGCCTGGAAGTGTTGCCTTATGCAACTAAAGCCGCGCAGCATTACGGCAGCATCCGCAGCGAGCTGGAGAGACGTGGCCAACCAATAGGCGTGAATGACTTGCATATCGCAGCGCATGCGCGTAGCGAGGGGCTTGTATTAGTCACCAATAATTTGAAAGAATTCGACCGTGTTTCGGGGCTATTGCTTGAAAATTGGGTCAATCGCTGATTGAAACGCTAAGCATCAACTATGCATACACCACAACCAAACAACCCACTACATGGCCTGACACTTGAGCAGATTGTCGAGCAACTGGTCGACCATTACGGCTGGGATAAACTCGCGCAGCGGGTGAATATCAACTGCTTCAAGAGTGATCCTTCTGTGAAGTCCAGCCTGAAGTTTTTACGCAGGACACCCTGGGCAAGGGCTGAAGTTGAGACTTTATATCTGGCAACATTTGCCAAAGATCTCCATTAATACTGGTGATAAAGCTGGCGATATAAGGCAGCGAATCAGGGCGCAGTTTTCACCGGCATGGTGACGAACTGATCTGTAATGTTGCCTTTTTTGTCTTTGAAGCACAGCCTGAATTTCACTTGTTCGCCTGCTTTAAATGGGGCTGGCAATTCAAACAGCATCAAGTGCAGGCCACCCGGTGCCAGTTTAACGGGCTTGCCAGCGGGCACTGGCAATTCCTCCATACTGCGCATTTTCATGACGCCGTTTTGCATGGTCATACTGTGCATTTCCACGGTGCCTGCGCGCTCTGTTTCTGCATAAACCAGCGTCACATCCTCGGCACTGCTCAACGTCAGATAGGCTGCACCGACTGATTGACCAGGGTTTGAGGCACGCACCCAGGCTTCAGTGGTTTTAACCTCAGCATGCGCAAAACTCAGCCAGCCCAGCAAACAAACGCTGGTGATTAGACGAGATAAGTAATGAGTTGTATGCATTTGAATGATCCTGACAGCCAGTTATTCCGGCTCAAACATATCTGGTGGTGTGTTGTCTGGAATGCGGAATTTCTCGGTCGCCCAATCGCCTAAATCAACCAGCTTGCAGCGCTCGCTGCAAAACGGCCGGTAGGGGTTAGCGGTCGAGTATTCTGAGGTTTCACCACAGGCCGGGCAAGCGACCTTGCGGGGTTTTACGGCGGGCTGGGTCAATTGTGTCCCGCTCCGGTAAAGTTACAGACAATCATTTTAAACGGGATGTCCTGCTCACAGCCTTTGGGGCGTTGTACAAAGTCCAGCCGTTGAAAACGGATGTTGATGGCATATTTGTTGGCACTAACTTCTGGAAAACACTCATCATGGTCTATCTCGATGCGCAGCAATTGCGCAGGCTTGTGGCCAGACAATTGCTGCTGGTAAGCCCCATGATGCGCGACCAGCGACAGCACCTGGCCGCTACCACGTAATAACTGCAGAATCAGACGGATGGATTCATACATGGGCATTAATTTAGCCAGCCAATGCGCAAAATCGTCTTTGCGACGCTCAATACCGAGGTATAACCAGTGGCGGTAAGAAGGTAGGTCAAACTCACAGACGCCACCAGGAATGCTGGTACGTTGTTTGACGCTCATTAACCAGTCATTTTCACGTAATGACTGACCGAGTTTTTGATGGTCAGAACGCAAAGCAGTCGCGCAACGATCTAGGCTGGACAAGGTGCTCGCCAGTGCGTGATGATCGATATTAGGGTTGGTTTGCAGAAACGATAGCTGAACTTTATGGCGGTCCAGCTCTTGTAGCAGATCGACTTTCAAATCGCCGCGATCAATCAAATCGAGGATTTGCAACATGGAAATCAGCGCCACATGATGATTGATCTCATGCCCAATCTCTATGTGGTGCAGCATTTTGACGAACAAATCCTCCAGGCGGAGATAAGTTCTGATGCGCTCGTTAAATGGAAACTCGTAGCTCGACACGGCAGCCTTTTCTGTCAGCTGATACTTGAAAAGTATGCAATAAAAGCCTGATTATGAAACCCTTTTCACTCACTGGCAAGTCTTAGAGAAGTTTTTATGAAACTCTAGCACTTTTTCCTGCAAATTATCCAATGTTTGGTCGTTTTCGATCACCGAATCCGCAATCGCCAAACGCTCATCACGGCTGCTTTGCGCGGCAATCATGGCCTGCGCCATGCCCTCGGACAACTGGCTACGTTGCACTACGCGTGTAAGTTGCGTCTGCTCATCGCAATCCACCACCAGCACATGATCAATCATCTGCCAGTCGGCGCGACTTTCAACCAATAAGGGAATCGCCAGCACCACATAAGCCTCTGTATATTGCGCGATCTGGTGGATGGCTTCAAGCCGGATGGCCGGGTGCATGATCTGATTGAGTTGATCCAGCGCATCTGGCTCGGCAAACACCAACTCGCGTAATTTTGCCCGGTCAAGCTGGCCTTCTGCATTAAACATCGCATCACCGAACTGCGTGCGCACTGCCTGCATGGCCGGGCTGCCCGGCGCACTCATCTCACGCGCGATATGGTCTAAATCGACCACAGGCACACCGAGTGCCGTAAATGCCTTGCATACTTCGGTTTTACCACTACCAATGCCGCCAGTCACCGCTACCACTTTACTCATCGCAACGTTCTTACGGGATCAAGTAATAGGAGGCCAGCGCTTGCCCGTAAAACAAGGCGGCAATGCCACCCAACGCCAAAAATGGGCCAAACGGAATCGCTGTCTGGCGTGTTTTGCCTTTAAGCAGAATCAAACCGATGCCAATCACACTGCCAACCACCGAGCTCAGCAAAATAACGGCGGGTAATAATTGCCAGCCAAACCAGGCACCAATCGCGGCCAGCAGTTTAAAGTCACCATAGCCCATGCCTTCTTTACCGGTTACCAGTTTGAATAGCCAATACACTGACCACAACACTAGGTAGCCTGCCATAGCGCCGACCACGGCAGAGGTGAGGTCGGTAAACCCGTATTTAATATTGAGCAACAAGCCCAGCCATAACAAAGGCAGCGTAATGTCATCGGGCAGCAACTGCGTGTCAAAATCGATAAACGTTAATGCAACCAGGGCAAATACAAATACCAGCGCAAATACCGTCAGCATGCTGTAGCCATACTGCACCGCCACGGCCAGTGACAGCAGACCGGTTAACAACTCGACCAGCGGATAACGGGCTGAAATAGACGCTTGGCAGCCGCGGCAACGCCCACGCAGGAATAGGTAACTAATCACGGGGATATTTTCGATGGCGGTAATCTGGTGTCCGCAATGCGGACAAGCAGAACGCGGCACGACCAGGTTATATTTGGCTTGCTCCGGCGCAGTTTGCCCCTGCAAATCCAGGCAACTGGCATGCCATTCACGCTCCATCATTTTAGGCAGGCGGTGTATCACCACATTGAGAAAACTACCGACTAGCAAGCCTACCAACAAGCATACCGCTTGCAAAAAATGGGCTTGTGTTTGCAATAAACTTAAAACAGGTTCAAGGATTTCTGACATGATACCGATAACATAGTTAAGGTTGCTGCATGATGGCATCGTTAATGCAAGTAAGCAAGGCTAAAAGACGGCAAAACCTGTTTAAAAGCCGCTTTTCCCGTGTTGAAAATCACTTGCTTGGCACCATTTATGTGTAAGATGGATACTGCACTGCAGCCAACTAGGCATGCATCTGTGTTTAAGTGACATCCGTTATCTAGTGAAGGAAGTTGCCTATGTCTGATCAAATCAAATTTACGCCACCGACCGAAGCAGGCCTCAATCAGGTCGAATTAAATCAAGTTGACCATCCCGCCTGGGATCAGCCCGTGATTTGCCGGGTAGAAGTTGACTTGCCAGGCTGGCTGACAAAACTGACCGGACAATCGCACTGGGAAGTTTACAGTGAAGAGGAAGAGGAAAACTGCATCAGTTTTGGCATGCGCTCACTGCATAGTCACGGCTTGCACAAAGCCACCAAACTGGTGGAAAAAGACATGCAGGCAGAAGTCACGCTCTATCACAATGGTTATGCAGTGGTAGACGTGAATGGACAGTCATTGTTTGACGGCGCACTCACCAACGCCACCAATGATTGCGCGCGACTGAGCTACTACCACATCAGTGGCGAGCCGATCGCCTTGAATTAATAGACTGCAACAGTCAGCCTGCTCGCAGGCTGACTGCCTGATTATTGCTGGCGGCTGACAGAGAAATTAGCCAAATCCAGCATCGCCTGCTTGGCGGCTGTTGGTGCAAAGACAGACAAGGCCTCACAGGCCAGCTGCGCTTCTCTTTGTGCGACCGCACGCACGTAATCAAATGCTTGCACCGAGTGCAAAATCTCCAGCACGGCATCCAGCTGTGATACCTGCCCCTCCAGTAGCGCCTGTTTCACCAAATCTGCCTGCGCAGCTGGCGCCTGTTGAATCGCATACAGCATAGGCAAGGTGACCTTACCTTCGGCCAAATCATTGCCAAGGGTTTTGCCTATCTTTTCGCTGTCGCCAGTTAAATCCAGCACATCATCAATCAGTTGAAATGCCGTGCCCAGATGCATGCCATAAGTGGCTAAGCCCTCTTCCTGCTCAGCATTGGCCTGGCATTGCACTGCTCCCAAACGGGTCGCGGCTTCAAATAGTTTGGCCGTTTTAAAGTGGATCACCTGCAAATAGTCCTGCTCGCTGACGCCGATATTACGCACATTGAGCAACTGCAACACTTCACCTTCAGAAATCACATTGGTTGCGTCGGCCAAGATCTCCATCACGCGCATATTCTGCAATTTGACCATCATCTGAAACGCGCGCGAATACAAGAAATCACCCACCAACACACTGGCCGGGTTGCCATAGACATGATTGGCGGTAGATTTACCGCGACGCAAGTCAGAGGCATCGACCACGTCGTCGTGCAACAAGGTCGCGGTATGGATAAATTCGATAATGGCAGCCAGTGTATGATGTGCCGGAGACACCGCGCCAGCCAGATCGCCGGACATTAACACCAGGGCCGGGCGCAAGCGCTTGCCACCACTGTGTATGATGTATTCCGAAATCTGATTAATCAGCGGAACTTGAGATGACAAAGACTGGCGAATAACGGCATCCACCTGCTGCATATCGCCTGCAATCCGCGCCAAACAAGCATTTAGAGACACTGAAACACCAATGAAAAAACAAAGTTAAAGCATACCATACCTGCCCCGCCTCTCGCTACGCTCAACGCGGCAGAATATACATACAGATGGCGGCGATCATGCAGCAACATCTGCCAATAAGCAGCAAATACAATACGCTGTGACAGAAAAGAAAAAAGCCTTGCTTCCGAAGAAACAAGGCTTTTTATTTTTGGCGCGCCCGGAGCGATTCGAACGCCCGACCCTTTGGTTCGCAGCCAAATACTCTATCCAACTGAGCTACGGGCGCCAAGGTTTGTTGCTATGCAACAAAAACAGCATTATAACACTATTTTAAGCTTTGTGGCGGTGCAGATTCACATCCAACAACCAATCTACCAAAAACAACACCCACGCGGAGCAAGGTTTTTGGCGGTGAGCGAGGGATTCGAACCCTCGATACAGGTTTAAGCCCATATGCTTCCTTAGCAGGGAAGTGCCTTCGACCTCTCGGCCAGCTCACCTTATTAAAACAATCAAGTTCTAATAAAACCAACACAGCTTATGCTGCCCTCTTTGCAGTATTGCTACTGCATCGAAGGGCGCCATACTACGTGAAAACCCTTCAAAAATCAACGCAAAAAAGAAGAATGTTTTATTTCTTTAATTTTGCGCTTGTGATTAGGCGTTTTCGAGGCCAAATGCCTTATGCAACACGCGCACAGCCAGTTCCATGTACTTCTCTTCGATCACCACGGCGATTTTAATTTCGCTGGTCGAAATCATCTGGATATTAATGCCCTCTTCGGCCAAGGTACGGAACATCTGGCTGGCAATACCGACGTGTGAACGCATACCCACGCCCACCACGGACACCTTGGCGATCTTGTCGTCGCCGCTGATTTCACGTGCCTGGATATGACCTTGCACTTTGTCACGCAACAACGCCAATGTTTTGTTCATTTCGTTTTTATGCACGGTGAAGGTGAAATCAGTGGTGCCGTCTGCACCAACGTTCTGGATAATCATATCGACATCGATATTGGCATCCGCCACCGGACCCAGAATTTGATAAGCAATACCTGGTTTATCAGGCACGCCAGTCACGGTAATTTTCGCCTCATCGCGGTTAAAAGCGATGCCGGAGATAATTGGTTCTTCCATGTTGTCCTCATTTTCTTCGAATGTGATCAGTGTGCCGTCGCCTTCTTCTTCAAAGCTTGAGAGCACACGTAATTTGACTTTGTATTTACCGGCGAACTCTACAGAACGGATCTGCAGCACCTTGGAGCCTTGAGAGGCCAGCTCCAGCATCTCTTCAAAAGTGATTTTTTCCAGGCGACGCGCCTCAGGCACCACGCGCGGATCAGTGGTATACACGCCATCCACATCGGTATAAATCTGGCATTCATCGGCTTTTAACGCCGCCGCCAAGGCCACGCCAGTGGTGTCAGAACCACCCCGACCCAGCGTGGTGATATTGCCATTGGCATCCACGCCCTGAAAACCAGCCACGACACAGACATAGCCGTCATCGAGGTCTTTTTTCAGGTTGTGCTGGTCAATGTCCAGAATACGCGCTTTGTTATAAGCGTCATCGGTCAGGATTTTAACTTGCGTGCCGGTATAGCTTTTCGCCTTGATACCCAACTCCATCAACGCCAGGGCAGTCATGCCTATGGTCACTTGCTCGCCAGTAGACACCATGACATCCAACTCACGCGGATCAGGATCCGGCATGATTTCCTTGGCCAGCGCAATCAAACGATTGGTTTCGCCAGACATGGCAGAGACCACAACCACCACTTGATGCCCCATGGCCTTGTAGCGCGCAACACGACGCGCCACATGACGGATACGCTCGGGATTGGCGACTGAAGTACCGCCATATTTTTGTACGATTAATGCCATTATTTCGCTCTGTTAATCAATTGAATTAATTTAGTTTGGTTTCTGCCCAAGCCTTCACGCTGGCCAGCGCCTGAGGCAAATTGGCTGGCTCGGTACCACCGGCCATCGCCATATCCGGCTTGCCACCACCTTTGCCACCCACCTGGCCTGCAACGTGATTCACCAACTCACCAGCTTTCACTTTGCCGATCAAGTCGGCGGTCACACCTGCGGCGAGGCTGACTTTACCCTCAGCCACACTGGACAAGACAATGACGGCAGATTTAAGCTTATCCTTGAGTTTATCCATGGTTTCGCGCAAGGCATTGGCATCCGCACCTTCCAGCGTTGCTGCCAACACCTTCACACCGTTGATATCCAGTGCCTGTGTCGCCAGGTCATCCCCCTGGGAAGACGCCAGTTTAGACTTGAGGCGTGCCAGTTCTTTTTCCAGGGACTTCACGTTATCCATCACCTGGGCGATTTTGGCAGGCAACTCATGCGCTGGCGCTTTCAGTTCGCCAGCCACCTGATTAATCAGCGTTTGTTGCGCCTGCACCAGCTTTAACGCGCCCTCGCCTGTCGTCGCTTCCACGCGACGCACGCCCGCAGCCACACCGCTTTCCGCGGTGATTTTAAACAGGCCGATATCACCGGTACGGCTGACATGGGTGCCCCCGCATAGCTCACGCGAGGTGCCAATATCGAGCACGCGTACTTCGTCACCATATTTTTCACCAAACAGCATCATGGCGCCAGTTTGCTGTGCAGACTCAATATCCATCACACGCGCCTGCGTCGCCGCGTTGGCAAGAATTTCAGCATTCACCAATGCCTCGACCCTGGCGATTTCAGCATCGGTCATCGGCGCATTGTGCACAAAGTCAAAACGGGTTTTTTCAGTATCAACCAGGCTGCCTTTTTGTTGCACATGCTCGCCCAACACTTCACGCAAGGCTTTGTGCATCAAGTGCGTGGCAGAGTGGTTACGCATGGTGTTGGCACGCGCTTGCAGATTGACTTTGGCAGCTAATGCATCACCGACTGACAATGTACCGGTTTTAAGCACGCCGTGATGGCCAAATACTGCCGCCTGAATTTTTTGCGTGTCTTCCACGGCAAAAATACCGTTGGCAGACTTCAGTTCACCGCTATCACCAATTTGGCCACCAGATTCAGCATAGAAAGGCGTATGGTCCAGCACCACCACGCCCAGATCCCCTTCATTCAAGGCCTGGACGGCGCTGCCATCTTTATACAGCGCCAGTACTTTGGCCGACGTTTCCAGTTTATCGTAGCCATGAAAGGTCGTAGCCGCGCCATCGTATTCAAGATTCAACGCCATTTTGAATTTACCGGCCGCACGCGCTTGTTCTTTCTGGCGCGCCATCGCCGCGTCAAACCCGGCAGTATCCACGGTCACACCACGTTCACGGCAAATGTCGGCGGTCAAATCGAGCGGGAAGCCAAACGTATCGTGCAATTTAAATGCCAGGTCGCCATTGAAAGTAGCAGGTTTGGTCGCCAGTTCAGCTTCCAGAATCTGCATACCATTTTCAATGGTTTCAAAGAAGCGGTCTTCTTCCTGCTTGAGAATGTCAGTGATGCGTGCCTGATTGCTGACGAGCTCAGGATAAGCCTCGCCCATTTCAGCCACCAGGTCCGCGACCAGTTTATTGAAGAATGCAGCTCGACAGCCCAGTTTGTAACCATGACGAATCGCGCGGCGGATAATCCGGCGTAGCACGTAACCGCGGCCTTCGTTACCCGGAATCACACCATCGGCAATCAGGAAAGAGCAGGCACGGATATGGTCAGCCAGCACTTTGAGTGAAGGGTGATCGATGTCTAAATTGAATGGCAAAGATTTTCCGTTGTTCCCAAGGGCCATTAGCCCTCCACGAAAAGCTACTGACTCTGCACTTTGGGCAAACTCAACCTCGCGCGCAGCTGCTTTAATCAGCGCCTGGAACAAATCAATTTCGTAGTTGGCATGCACGCCTTGCAGCACAGCAGAAATACGCTCCAGGCCCATCCCGGTGTCTACCGATGGCTTGGGCAGTGAATGCATCACGCCCGCTTCATCGCGGTTAAACTGCATGAAGACGTTGTTCCAGATTTCGATAAAGCGGTCGCCATCTTCATCAGGTGACCCCGGAGGGCCGCCTGGGATATGCGCACCGTGATCATAGAAAATTTCGGTACAAGGGCCGCAAGGACCGGTATCGCCCATCATCCAGAAGTTGTCAGAGGCATAACGTGCGCCCTTGTTGTCACCAATACGGACAATCTTGTCCGCAGGCACGCCGACTTCTTTGTGCCAGATGTCATACGCTTCATCATCTTCCGCGTATACCGTCACCATCAGGCGCTCTTTCGGCAAGGCATAGACTTCTGTCAGCAATTCCCAGGCAAATGTAATGGCATCGCGCTTGAAATAATCGCCAAAGCTGAAGTTACCCAGCATTTCAAAAAAGGTGTGGTGACGCGCGGTGTAACCGACGTTTTCGAGGTCATTGTGCTTGCCACCGGCGCGCACACATTTCTGGGCTGAGGCTGCACGCGTATAAGCGCGTTTGTCAAAGCCAAGGAATACGTCTTTAAACTGGTTCATACCCGCATTGGTGAACAGCAAGGTCGGGTCGCCGTGTGGCACCAGTGAACTGGAAGCCACTACCTGATGGCCTTTTGAAGCAAAAAAATCCAGGAATGCCTGGCGGATTTGCTTGCTGGAAGGATTGCTTCCGTAACTAACTGTCGTCTTCTGGACTGTCATCTTCTGCGTGTCTATTCAATATGTGTTTAATGACTTCAAACTTAAAACCACGACTTTGTAAAAAACGGGCTTGTTTAGCCCAGTCTTCACGGGTCGTCGGGGCCGCTTTAAACTTTTTGCGCCAGATTTCTCTGGCGCGTTCTATTTCACTGCCCTGCAAACCGGCAACGGCTTCGGCAATCAGGGTGTCATCCACCCCTTTTTCACGTAACTCCTGCGCCACGCGTGCCGCACCAAACTTGGCCTGCCGCGCATGCACCATTTGCTCGGTATAGCGTGCATCACTTAACCAGCCACGGCCCTTGAAATCTGCAATCAAAGCCGGGACATCATCTTCTTCGCCAGCGTAGCTTTTGAGCTTTTGCGCCAGCTCAGCAGCGGAGTACTCGCGCTTGCTTAACAACTCAAGCGCACGCTGGCGTAGTGATTTCTCCAGGGTTTGCCGCAAAGGGATTAATCGTCCTCGCCTCTGGCTGAAGGCATGCTATCGGCCAGCACATTCGAGTTATCACGAATCTTGGCTTCGATCTCAGCCGCAATGGCTGGGTTTTCGCGCAAGAACTCTTTGGCGTTTTCTTTACCCTGGCCGATTTTTTCACCGTTGTAGCTGTACCAAGCGCCGGCTTTTTCTACCAGTTTAAGGTTGGTGCCCAGTTCAATTACTTCGCCCAGGCGAGAAATCCCTTCGCCATACATAATGTCAAACTCAGCCTGTTTGAACGGCGGTGCCACTTTGTTTTTGATGACTTTGACTTTAGTCTCAGAACCAATCACTTCGTCGCCCTTTTTAATCGCGCCAGTACGACGGATATCCAGACGAACAGAAGAGTAGAATTTGAGTGCGTTACCGCCAGTGGTGGTTTCCGGATTACCGAACATCACACCAATTTTCATACGGATCTGGTTAATAAAGATGACCAGTGTATTGGTACGCTTGATATTGCCGGTGAGTTTACGCAAGGCCTGTGACATCAAACGTGCTTGCAAGCCCATGTGGCTGTCGCCCATTTCACCTTCAATTTCTGCGCGTGGCGTCAATGCGGCGACCGAGTCGACGACGACAATATCCACAGAACCAGAACGCACCAGCATATCAGCGATTTCCAGCGCCTGCTCGCCCGTGTCTGGCTGAGAAATCAGCAGCTCAGGCACATTGACGCCCAGCTTCGCAGCATATTGCGGATCCAGCGCATGCTCGGCATCAATAAAAGCGGCGACACCACCCAGCTTTTGCATTTCTGCAATAGCGGACAATGTCAGTGTCGTTTTACCTGAGGATTCCGGGCCATAAATCTCCACAATCCGGCCACGCGGCAAACCGCCTACGCCCAGCGCGATGTCCAGACCCAGCGAGCCGGTGGAGACGACTTGCAAGTCCTCACCGATATCGCCGTCGCCCATGCGCATAATGGAGCCTTTGCCGAACTGTTTTTCAATTTGAGAGAGTGCGGCGGCGAGCGCTTTGCTTTTGTTGTCATCCATGCTGATTGCTTTCTTTGACCAATAAAAATGCGTTGTTTAAATAAACGCTATATACTTCAAACAATAACTTCTAATTATTTCATAAATCGACCATCAGTGAAATGGCGAAGCCGTGAATTAGGCGAGCGAATGCCAACTGCGAACGCTCATTGGCGACTGTAAGTGAATACTACAAGAGCGCCGATTTGAACACAGTGGCTGTCAACCGTTAGATGACAGGTGCGTTAAAGCTTCAGGGAACATTAATTTGTTTTCCGAGTGAGGAGAATTTATGAAAATCGTAAAATATATTTTGACATTCACGCTGGGCAGTTTGGCAGCCTTAAGCGCACAAGCACAGGATAACTGGTCTGTCGGCGTGGTGGTAGGCAACCCTTACCCACCCGCTTACTACGCACCCCCACCAGTCTATTATGCGCCACCACCTGTGGTTGTTTACCGTCATCCACAAAGCAACTTCTACGGCGTGCCAGCGGTGACTTATCCGCAACCAACGCCTGGCTTTATCCAGTTTTCGTATGGCAACGGTGGCTATGGTGGTTATAACTACGGCCCGAGAAACTTTTATGGTGGCGGCTGGAATGGCGGCGGACATGGTCACGGTCACGGCCACCATCATCACCGGTAGTCGTTGACTACAACTGGCTTTTCAGTCAGCGGGCAGCAGCAATCTTCAATAAGCCAGCCAGCGAATAGCTGGCGGCCTGTTCGCGGATGTCAGCTCTATCGCCTTCAAAATACCGGGTTTCCACCATAGTTGTCTCAGGCGCGTCATCATTCGCACGATAAGCCCAGGCAAAACACACGGTGCCAACAGGCTTGTGTGGAGAGCCACCACCAGGACCTGCAATCCCCGTGATGGCGGCACTCAACTGTGCCTGACTGTGTTGCAATGCTCCCAAGGCCATTGCCTCGGCAACGGGCTCACTCACAGCACCAAACTCATCAATCAAAGTATTAGGTACGCCTAACATCTCGCTTTTTGCCGCATTACTATAGGTGACAAAACCGCGATCAAACCAGCCCGAACTCCCGGCAATCGCGGTCACAGACTGTGCCACCATGCCGCCGGTACAAGATTCGGCCAACGCCAACTGCCAGCCTCTCGCTTGCAGCGCCTGACCAAGCGTCTCGCTTAATTCAAGCAATATACTCACGCCAGTATGCCTTGTGCAGCTTGCAGTAGCACGATGGCCATGATTGCTGCTAGGACATCATCCAGCATCACCCCCAAGCCGCCTTTGACGCGCTGATCTACCCAGCCAATCGGGAAAGGTTTCCAGATATCAAACAAGCGGAAGCTGGCAAATGCAGCAAGGCCCCAAGCCCAGGTAAATGGCACGGTGACCAGTACTGCCGTCATCGCGATAACTTCATCCCACACAATGGCACCGTGGTCACTGACACCCAGTGCCCGCCCGGTCACCTCACAACACCAGATACCAAGTACAAACAACACGCCCAAACTTAACCATTGCTGCGCCAGAGGCAAACTCATCAATAGCCAATACAGCGGAAAACCCAACAATGTGCCTACGGTGCCCGGCGCTTTGGGCGACAAGCCCGTGCCTAGGCCAAAACTCAGACAATGCAAGGGGTGTGAAAACAGCAAGCGCCAACTTGGTGACTGTGATTGCCGGGACTGATTAGCCAAAATGCGCGTACCCTTTCTGCGACAAGACCACCGCGGCCTCGCCATCAAATACCTGCAAGCCTGGGGCCTCGGTAATGTGTCCGATGCGGTGTAATGGCAAAGCCAGTTGAGCAGCCAGTGCGCTCAAGGCGTCCCGATGCTGAGGCGCAGCGGTAAAACACAATTCGTAGTCATCACCGCCAGCCAATACCGCTTGCTGCAACATCGCGTCACTCACTGCCGATTGCTGCAACAAGGGCTTGGGCATGGCCGGCCAGTCTAACGCAGCGCCAACGGCTGACGCCTCAAGAATATGCGTCAAATCAGCCAGCAAGCCATCCGAAATATCCAGCACTGCCGTGGCGATGCCACGCAATGCCTGCCCCAACGCCACGCGCGGTTGCGGGGCATGCATGGCCGTGGCCAGCACTGCCACATCTTGCGCATGCAAATCGAGCTTGCCTAAACGATGCTGCAACCATAATGCCGCTTGCCCCAACACACCACTGACCCAAACATCATCACCGGCTCGCGCGCCGTTACGTTGTAGCGCCTGACCTAACGGCACTTCGCCCAAGATATTGATCGCGATATTCAAAGGCCCGCGTGTGGTATCACCACCGATGAGCGACACGCCAAAAGCATCCGCACAGGCAAACAAGCCAGCACTAAAGCGTTGCAACCATGCGTCATCAATCTGCGGCAAGGCAATTGATAAAGTTGCCCATCTCGGTTCGGCGCCCATCGCGGCCATGTCGCTGACATTGACGGCCATCGACTTCCAGCCAATCACAAATGGGTCAATATCGGCAAAAAAATGCGTGCCCGCCACAGACATATCCGCAGAGATCGCCAACTGATAACCGGGCCGCACACGAATCAATGCCGCATCGTCGCCCACGCCGAGGTCGGCCTGGGCTGGGCGCGTAAAATACTTGGCAATCAGCTCAAATTCTGCCACGGCGCCTGCTCCACCAGCGCTGCCATATCACGGCCACACCCCAGGCCAGCAACAGACCAACTACATCTGCCAGCCAGTCATAGAAGCTTGGCTGCCGAGTGGTTGTGAGGATGCCTTGCAATACTTCCATCAGCGCGCCAAAAACGGCGAGACCGAACAAGGTCGCTTTCGGTGACTGCGAAAACGCCAGCAAGCCCCAAAATGCAACGCCACCAAAGGCAATCACATGCTGTATTTTGTCTTTGTAGAGCGAGCCATCCGTGGTCGGCGCCATCTCTATCAGTAGCAAATAGGTGAGCAAAGTAAAGCAAAGTATGAAAATCAGCTTAAAAATGGGGCTGTAACGCATGCAATCTCTTTAGTAACTTAAGAATTAAATTTATTTGCGTATGGCAGACTTAGGGCGAAAGGCTTTGACGATGCTGTCCTCAGTTTCCAGATAAGGCATCGGTTGATCGCTCGTCGCCAGCAAGTCGAGGCAATATGGCACAGCCGCAAAAATCCCCGGCACCAGCGTGTTGCCTTCACTATCTTTGAGGCCTTCGAGTGTTTCCTGTATCGACTTCGGCTGTCCTGGCAAGTTAATAATCAGGCATTGCTTGCGGATCACAGCGACCTGGCGCGACAAAATCGCGGTTGGCACAAAGCGCAGACTAATCTGCCGCATTTGCTCACCAAAGCCCGGCATCTCACGGTCAGCAATGGCCAAGGTGGCTTCTGGCGTCACATCTCTAAGCGCAGGTCCGGTGCCGCCAGTGGTGAGCACCAAGTGGCAAGCCTCGTCGTCGACCAATTGCTTGAGGGTATGAGAAATGGTGGCTTGTTCATCGGCAATCAGGCGGGTGACGATGGTGTAAGGTGAAACCACCGCCTGTGCCAGCCAGGCGGTGAGCGCCGGGATGCCTTTATCTTCATACACACCTTGCGAGGCACGGTCACTGATAGAAACTAATCCAATGCGTGTGAATTGTTCTTGCATAACTTAGTCTACGTCAATTATGTCTGTGTTAATGTACCAATACATCATAACATTACAACCTGTTATTCGATCATGGAGAATTCAATGAACCGCCTGTGCATGCCTGCACCATCACTCATCGCAAACGCTTCCGGGCCAGACCTGCGGTCATCATGGTTTAAACATGCCATGGTGTTAATAGCACTGGTTACAAGCCCCCTCAGCTGGGCAGAAGACAATCCTTACAGTAGTCACTATCAGCCGCAAAATCAGGGCAACCTGCGCTCACTGCAAGCGCAGCCGGAACCACAGATGTTCAGTGGCACCCGCCGCGATGAAGATAACATCAGAATGTTGGAAAATGGCTACGATCTGATGGGATTTAGCA
Source organism: uncultured Methylotenera sp. (assembly GCA_964415305.1). Taxonomy (GTDB): domain Bacteria; phylum Pseudomonadota; class Gammaproteobacteria; order Burkholderiales; family Methylophilaceae; genus Methylophilus. The sequence continues at coordinate 3,489 of CAYPZE010000009.1, read as the reverse complement.
GTTTTGAAGCAGGCGAAGTCGACGCAGCGCAGGCGCTCAACCACGGTCGCGAGATTCAGGCAGACAGCATCTTGGTTTACATGAAAAAAGCGGGGGGCGCGTCACCAGCCTCGAGGATGGAAGTGATTAAAGAAGCGGTTAAAAAAGGACAATCGCTCACCGAAAAAGATATGGCAACCAAGCCCGGCACTTATCGCTACTATGCGACCTATTGGGCCAAACTGCCGCCACCGGTACTCGGCATCCACGTCATCAAACTGGTGCCTAAACAGTCAGGGCAACCTGAGGCCGCAGCGGCCGAGACCGACAACACTGCTGGTGTGCGTGTGATTGCGGTCATTCATGGTTCTGCGGCTGAAAAAGGCGGCGTGATACGAGGTGACCAGCTGCTGAGCATCAACAACGAAAAAGTAGATGACGCCGCCCAACTCTCTAGCCTGGTGAGAAAATACCGTGGCAATACTGTACATTTGCAATTGGAACGTCAGGGCGAACCAATGACGATTAATGCACAACTATAAAGGCCGTAGCCCACCAGCTTAGCCTTTGTTAAAAAAACCACAGAAAGCTTTTTGCATGTTTCAACCCACCTTTGATCACCAGGCCGCCCGAGAGGCCGCCGGTGACCTGGATGATATCCAATTCTTGCGGGCATTGTTTGATGATATCCGCCCCAACGTATCGACCGATATTGAAAGTGCCAGCAAGGCGTTACAGGCACTGTGTTTTTTACTACAGCAACACCCCCAATACGCCTTATCGCTGCGTAACAGCCTGTTAAGGCTGCTGAATGAAAAAAGTGTGATCTCACTTTATTCTGACCACGGCATTCAGTCTGACCTCGGCTTTTTTACAGAAATCTACCGCAGACTCTCTCACAAGCTACTGCCAGATGTGCCTGATCCTAAATATTTAAAAGATGTATTTGGGCAGATTTTTCATCAAAACAGCGATGTCGACTGGGTGACTGGTATGCCGGATACGGTCTGGCGTGATTTCATGCAAACGCTGGACATCAGCCAGGGTGATGCCACGCAACAGCAAAACTGCATTCAGGAGGTCAAAGACGCACTGCAAGTGCTGTCGTATCGCTTATCGGCGTCGGGGCTGGACCCTGAGTTGATTTTGCAACATGAGGACCTGGAGTCCAATGGCTCACCGTTTATTACGCAAAATATTGAGATTCAAAAATTTTTGGCGCTGAGCGCAATTCGCGCCGAAGATATCCAGCATCTGTACACCGTACTCAAACGCTGTGAACAATTGACTCACGAAATTCGCAAATCGAATGCCAAAACCGGCACTAGCATCTCGCTGACGGCACTGATGCAACGCATCCTGCAGCAAATTCAACGCATGCAGCTACTGCTGGACATTCTGCACGGGCTCATCCTCAAACACGATGTCAGCCAGGCCATCACACGACTGCTCAAGCAACTGGTGGATGCCGAATGTAAGAAAAATAACCTGGCTGAATACTGGCGACAAAATACCGAGCTACTGGCCTTGCGCGTGACCGAAAACGCCAGCCATACCGGCGAGCATTACATCGCACAACATCGCCATGAGTACTACAAACTCATGGGCTCTGCCATGGGTGCTGGTATCATTATTGCGATCATGGCGATGTTTAAAATCATCATTGCCAGCTATCACCTGGCACCGCTCACCGG
>CAYPZE010000009.1:0-1806 GCA_964415305.1 uncultured Methylotenera sp. | reverse complement strand
GCCTGGGCTTTGTCATTATTCATTTGTTGCATTTTACGGTCGCTACCAAACAACCGGCCATGACAGCAGCCACCATCGCAGCCACCATAGACGACCATGGCCACGACAGTAAAAATATCCATAACCTGGTGAATATCGTGGCACAAACCACCAGCAGCCAGACCATTGCCATTTTAGGCAACGTAGTGGTAGTAATCCCAATGGCGATTCTGATTGACTGGCTCATGATGCAGGCCACCGGTCATCACTTTATCGGCGCCGAAAAAGCACACGCCTTGCTAGATAGCAACAACCCGCTGATCAGCCTGACGGTGCTATATGCAGCCGTGGCAGGTGTCTGCCTGTTCTTATCCGGCCTCATTGCCGGTTACCATGACAATTTAGCTGCCTATAACCGGATTCCTGAGCGGCTTGGGCATTTGCAATGGTTACAACGGCTACTAGGCAAAGAACGCCTATGGCGTATTACTGAATATATCCGCCACAATCTGGGCGCACTGGCTGGTAACTTTTATTTTGGCTGCCTGTTAGGCTTTGCTTCGGGACTGGGCGTGATGCTGGGCTTACCGCTGGATATCCGCCACGTCACCTTTGTGGCTGCCTTTTCAGGCTACGCATTGCCAGCGCTGGACTTTCAGGTCAGTCATTACATCATCGCCACCAGCGTACTGGGCATTGCGCTGGTCGGCACCACCAACCTGATCACCAGTTTTGGTCTGGCCATTTATGTCGCAATGAAGTCGAGAAAAGTGCGTTACCGCCACTGGAAAGCCTTTTGGCTGGAGCTGTTTACTGCACTCTATCGACAGCCTGGCAAGTTCTTGCTACCGCCCAAAAAGCCGGAGTAGCCAACCAGTAGCAGGCGGTGTGAAACCGCCTGCACAAACCTTGCTTGGCAAGCGTTTATTGGCTTGCCAGCACGCCTTCTTTTTCGATCAAAAATTGAAACACACCGTTATCCTTGTTTAAGGATAGTAATTTCACCGGGTGATTGTTAATCAGGTTGCGAATATTTTGCTCGCTGCCGACGGCGGTGGTCTTCACCAGTAACACCTGCCCTGGTAACAAACGATCCAGCGCATCCTTGGTTTGCAGCATAGGCAGCGGACTTTCCAAACCAGTTAAATCAAGTTGCAGATCAATGTGGTTATGCATGTTGGCTCCCTTTGTTAAGTGATTGGCAAATGGCGTACATCGCGCCATCTGCTGCTGATATTATTATGTGGTTAATCGTCCAGCGACTCGTCTGCTGGCAACACTGCGTCAAACGCGTCATCCTCGGCATTACTTTTGCCTTCCATGGTTTCGCGGATGATTTTAAATAGCTCGCGGCTACTTTTGGGTGGCTTGCCTGCCGCATGCTCTTTTTGTGCATTGCGAATCAGGGTGCGCATTTGCTGCACAGGCGTGTGCGGAAACTCGGCAATAAACAACTCAATTGCTTTCACATCCTCCAGCATGCGCATGCGCCAGCGTTCCATTTGATGAAAGCGGGCATTTTCTTCCTGATGCTTGCCATCCCACTTTTGTAACTGCTCCACAATCGGTGCCAGGTCTGTGTCGCGCATCAAGCGGCCAATATATTGCATCTGACGACGAATGGCGCCATTGGCAGTAATGCGTTTGGCTTCGGCAATCGCGTCGAGCAAGGCCTCTTCCAGCTGCAGCTTTTTCAGTCTTTCTTTAGGTAAAGCAACCAGCTGACGGCCTATTTCCTGCGCAGCATCGGCCTCTGCTTTCAATCGGGTTTTACTGGGCTGGGAATCATCAAAGGTTTCAGATGTCATGGTAAAAGCAATCTCTGCC
>CAYPZE010000008.1:0-29611 GCA_964415305.1 uncultured Methylotenera sp. | reverse complement strand
GGGCACCTTTAATCCTGCAAATTCTTCCGGGCGCGTATAGTGCGGATAATCAAGCAGGCCATTCACAAATGAATCTTCCTGCGCCGAATCAGCATCCCCCAATGCGCCTGGCAATTGCCGGATAATCGCATCCAGCAATACCATGGCAGGCAACTCACCGCCACTTAACACATAGTCACCAATGGAGACTTCTTCATCCACCAGTGTATCCAGCACACGCTGGTCTACACCTTCATAGCGACTGGCCAACAACACCAGCCCCTGACATTCTTTGAGCTGCAACACTTTCTCGTGCGTCAGCGGTTTGCCACGTGGCGATAAATGTATCACCCTGGGCGCAATCCCTTGCGCCTGCAAACGCGCTTTGGCATCACCAATCGCAGCAGTTAACGGCTCTGCCAGCATCACCATGCCAGGACCACCACCATATGGCCTATCATCCACCGTATGATGCACGTCCTGCGTATATTGCCGAGGATTGGTCAGTGTTAACTGATACAACCCGCGTTGCCTGGCGCGGCTGGTAATGCCATACTCAGTCAGTGCTGCAAACATCTCAGGAAACAAACTGATGACTTCAATCTGCATCATGAGCTGCGCTTTCTTTAAAAATCAGCATCCCAATCCACCAGCACCGTACCGGCTTTTATATTCACCTCTGGCACGGCATCGCTGGTAAACGGAATCAAGCGTTCACGATATTCTTCGCGTAGCTTGCCGTCCTTGCCCTTGACACTGGTCGGTTGCGCTTCACGCACCACAATCACGTCATTGGCACCGGTTTCAAACACTTGCGTGATGTTGCCAAATGGCACACCTTCAGTGTTGGTGACACTCAGCCCAATCAAGTCAGACCAGTAATACTCACCGTCTTCAGGCTCAGGTAATGACTCACGCGGCACCGCAATTTGTTGCCCCTTGAGGCTAAACGCAGCATCACGATCAGCGACCCCAGCCAGCTTGATCAGCAACACATCATTATGCAGCTTGGCTTGTTCAACCGTGACTTCACGCCAGTTAGGTGCTTTACCTACCCACCAGGCATCGTAATCCAGCAAGCCATCGAGGTATTCGGTGTCCGGCACCACTTTGACCCAGCCATAAACGCCATATGGGGCGACGATGCGCCCCATTACGACCATGTTCTCAGACGCCATATAAACTCAGGCGCGGAAACAATTACTCAGCAGCTGGTGTTTCAGCAGCAGCGGCGGCTTCCGCAGCGGCAGCAGCTTCAGCATCTGCTTTGGCTTTAGCGGCAGCTTCTGCAGCAGCGGCGTCAGCTTCAGCTTTCACTTTAGCAGCAGCTTCAGCGATTGCTTTTTCTTTAGCAGCTTCGGCCTTGGCAACTTCTTTAGCTTTAACAGCAGCCATACCTTCAGCGCCTTTAGCGTGGAATTTTACCAAACGAGCCACGGTGTCAGACAGTTGTGCACCGTTGTCCACCCAGTATTGTGTACGTGCTTCATCGATACGCAAGCCTTCAGCGCCAGCGCGTGCAGATGGATTGTAGAAACCAACGCGCTCGATAAAACGACCGTCACGACGGTTGCGGGACTCTGCCACAACTACGCTGTAAAACGGGTTCTTTTTGGAGCCACCACGTGATAAACGAATAACGACCATAATCTTGTTCTCTTAAAATTGAATTTCTTTGCAGAAAGGCGCGGATTATACTTGATATTATCAAAGCATGGCAAGTGTTTTTCACGCACCAGAAGATGTGCCTACATAGGGCGTAGGATCAGCCACCCCGGCTTGCGCGAACCCTGCCTTGCGGAAACGGCAAGAGTCACATACACCACAGGCAGCGCCCTGCTGATTGGCCTGGTAGCAAGAGACCGTTAACCCATAATCCAGCCCCAGCGCATGGCCGCTGCGAATAATATCCGCCTTGGTCATATCAATCAATGGTGCATGCACAGTGATGGTCTGCCCTTCTACGGCCGCCTTGGTTGCCAGGTTAGCCATTTGCTGGAAAGCTTTGACATATTCACCACGGCAATCCGGGTAGCCTGAATAATCCAGCGCATTGACACCGATAAAAATATCACGTGCCTGCAACACCTCGGCCCAGGCCAATGCCAGAGATAGCATAATAGTGTTGCGCGCAGGCACGTAAGTCACCGGAATACCTTGCGATTCCTGCTCGGGCACAGCGATACTGCTGTCAGTGAGCGCAGAGCCGCCAAACAGCGACAAATCCAGTTGCACAGTTTTATGTTCGGCCGCGCCCAGCGCTGTCGCCACGCGTTGCGCCGCCAATAACTCCACATTATGGCGCTGGTGGTAGTCCAGGCTCAGGCAGTAGCAGTCATAGCCTTGGGATTTGGCAATCGCCAGCACGGTACTGGAATCCAGCCCGCCAGAGAGCAAAATAACCGCTTTTGGTTTTTGTGTTGCCAGCAAACTTATACTCCTTGTTTCTCGCCCCAGAGGATTTTGTGCAATTGCAATTGCATGCGCACCTTGAGGTGGTCCTGCAAAATCCAGCTGGCCAGTGTTTCGCCACTGACATCATGAAAACTCGGTGAAAACAACTGGTCGCAGTACGCTGGGAACGGCCGCGTTTCTAACATTTGCTTGGCCCAGTCAAAATCTTCGCGACTACAAATCACCCACTTCACTTCGTCTCCCGCTTTCAGCAGTGGCAGGTTTTCCCAGCGGTTTTTTTCAACCTCACCCGAGCCCGGCGTTTTAATGTCCATCACCACTTTGACGCGCGGATCGACCGGCGCAATATCCATGGCGCCACTGGTCTCCAGCGACACCTGGTAACCGGCATCACTCAAGCGGGTCAACAATTCGATGCATGGCTTTTGTGCCAATGGCTCGCCACCGGTCACACAGACATAAGGTGTGCCGTAAGCCGCAATCTGCTGCATGATCTCATCCAGCGTCATATTGCTGCCGCCTTTAAACGCGTATTCGGTATCACAATAGCCACAGCGTAGCGGGCAACCGGTCAGACGGATAAAAATGGTAGGCAGGCCAACGCGTGAGCTTTCGCCCTGCAAGGAATAGAAAATCTCGAAAATTCTGAGTGTGGTCATGAGGATGTAAAAAATAAACGGGCAGATATTGCTATCTGCCCGCTATTATCGCCGAAATAAAGTAATTTCAATAACGAAAATCTGCTATTTGATACTTTCCAGCACCTTCAAACGTTTTTGCGCACTTGGCGTGACTTCAGCTGATGGATACGCCGCAATCAAGTCCTTCAAGGTCTTTTTGGCTGCCGGAATCTGCCCCAACTGAATCTGGCTATTTGCCAGGTTAAGCATGGCATTAGGCGCCAACGCATGTGTAGCATAGCTATCCAAAAACTTCTGCTGCGTCGCAGCAGACGATTTGTAGCTCTTCAATGCAAACTGGGTGTAACCCATGCCATACAGTGCATCAGGTGCCAGCTTGCTCGCCGCGTGGTTTTTCAAAAAAGCATCATAAGCATTAAATGCCTCTTTGTACTTACCGGCCTGGTTTAAAGACTCTGCCTCAGCAAAGGCACTCGACTCCTGCTGTGAAACGTCAGGCTTGGCATCACCACTACCGTTAGCAGAGGACACCGGCATTTGACCACTGGTCACAGACTGCGCCAGCGTTTCCAGCTTGCGCACCCGTGTATCAAGGTCAGTGTATGAAGCACTTTGCTTGGTACGCATATCTTCCAGCTGGTGAGTTACCACCTCAAGGTCGCCCTTGAGCTGTGCCACATCCTGCCTGATCTGTTCCAACTGGTTTTGCATGTCGAGCAAGCCCTTACCATTGATCAGGGCTTCCAGGCTTTGCACACGCCTATCCAGCGATTGCTGGGTACGCGTCAGGTCAGTGATGGCTTTTTGTTGCGCATCATGCTCAGACGTTTGCTTGTTTTCTAACTCAAGAATCCGTTTTCTGGCCTCGGTGTCATCAAACAAAGCCGCCTGGCTGGCCGATGAAACAGCCAGCCCCAAGGCGATCAAAGCAGCAGAGAGTCGCAAATTACTGACCTGCATAGACGATGTCTACGCGACGATCTTGCTGGAAGCAACCGTCATCAGCACAATTTTGCTTAGAACGCTCTTCACCGTAGCTCACTGTTTCGATTTGGCTATCGCTTACGCCCAACACATTCAGCGCATTTTTGACAGCCACTGAACGGCGTTGACCCAATGCCAGGTTGTACTCGTGTGTACCGCGCTCATCGGTGTTACCTTGCAGTACCACTTTAGTTTGTGGATGCGCCACCAGATATTTAGCGTGGTTAGCCACCAGTGCTTTGTACTCTTCACGAATCGCATCGCTGTCATAGTCAAAGAACACTTGGCGTTTTGCCAGCTCAGCAGCACTCAGCTCATCTTTGCTAGTGTCAACATCGACGGTTTTGATGTTGATTTTGTCTGTGCTGGCAGCACTGTCAGTGCCTGATTTGCCTTGTGAGTTCGTCATCGGGCGAGTCACGCTGGAATCTTCCACTTTGGCCGGGTTCATCGGGGTGCTTTTACAAGCAGTCAACACCAATGCAAGTGCTGCAACTGTCCAAATTGTCTTGTTCATACTTTCTCCTTAAAATGAGTGACTAAATAAATTGACCACGGATAGACTACTTGGGCGCTGCTTGAGCAGGTCCCCAGGCAGGTTCACGAATATCTCCGCCCGCTTCTGACAAACGCTGCCGGACTAAACCATCAACAGTGACAGTCGCCAGCGTGCCTTTGCCGCCAACACGGGTTGCATACATAATGGTACGCGAATTAGGGGCAAAGCTGGGGGATTCATCTTGCGAGCCAGTGCTGAGCACTTTCACATCACCGGTGCCCAAATCCTGAACAGCCACCTTGAACGAACCGCCATCATTGCGGATATAGGTCAGGTATTTGCCATCTGGTGAAAAGCGCGGACTCACATTATAACTACCTTCAAATGTCACACGAGAGGCAGAACCGCCTGACGCAGACACTTTATAAATCTGCGGACGGCCACCACGGTCAGAGCTGAAATAAATCGATTGACCATCAGGTGAGAAGGCAGGCTCAGTATCAATGGAGCTGCTCTTGGTCACTTGCTGCAAATTGGAGCCATCGGCAGAAATGGTATAAATCTGCGAGTTAGCCCCATAAGTCAGCACCACGGCCAATTTGCTGCCATCAGGCGCCCAGGCTGGCGCGCTGTTGTTGCCTTTAAAGTTAGCCACCACTTTACGTTCGCCGGTATAAAGAGATTGCACAAAAACAATCGGCTTCTTTTTCTCAAATGAGACATAAGCCATTTTGCTGCCATCTGGCGACCAGGCCGGCGAAATAATCGGCTCATTGGAGGACACCAGCGTTTGCGCGTTGAAACCATCATAATCTGCGATCTGCAAGGTAAAACGCTTACCGACCTTGGTCACGTAGGCGATACGTGTCGCAAACGCCCCTGGCTGACCGGTAAACTTTTCATAGATCTGGTCAGCAATCAGGTGTGCTACATGGCGGTATTGGCTAGGGGAAACGGTGTAAGTCAGTTGCAACAAGGCGGTCTGACGCAACACATCCATCACTTGTACAGACACTTTCAAATTACCACCCACTTGCTGCACTTCGCCCAGACTCAGGCCTTGCGCTTTCAGTGCGGTCCAGTCGGTATATTTAATTTGTGAGGCGCTGGTTGGCAAGGCAGGCATGCCGCTGGTATTGATAATGCGGAACATGCCGCTACCACGCAGGTCATTGCTGATAATTTCATGCAAACGACTGCCGGACTGGGCACTACCAGATTCAGCCATGGGCAGAATCGCGACCGGAATCTGGATCGCGCTACCGCCGCTGATCTCGAGTTCCAACGCTGCTTGGGCCGGAAGCGCAAACATCCAGAGCAGTACGGCAGCACCGATGGTTTGCGACAAAAAATGGATCAATCCATTTTTAAAATGTTGCATGGTCAGAGTTTTATTCATTTTGGTTTGCTTATAGACAATAATTATAACGAAAAGCGTGTTCACCGTCATGGCTGTATTAGCTACGTGGTCTGAACTTCAAACGTATTTGATCCACCATTTTCTTGCGTGCGGCTGGATCATCGGGCATATCAAATGGTTTTGCCGCCAAAATGGCACGAATGACCGCATCATCGCAGACGGCATCGCCAGACCCTTTTACCAGCTTGGGCATGCCAGATATATCACCAGAATTGGTCATTTGTATGTCAACCAATAGTTCTGGGTTGGTCACAGGACACAAACCAGAGTTCACATTATTACGAATTTTACGGCTCATCAGCCCCATGTAGTAGTTGAGCACAGAAGGGTCAACCGCTGCTGAGGCGGCGGATTGCTGTGCATCCATATCCTGTTGGCGCAAGGCATCCTGGATCTTTTTCAGCTTATCTTCTTCCTCTTGCTTGCGCAGGGCTTCCTGAATTTTCTTCAGCTTTTCTTCCTGTTTTTTCTGCTCAAGTTCTTTCTTTTTCTCTTCCTCTAACAGGCGTTTCTTTTCATCTTCCTGTTTTTTGAGTGCAATTTCCGCTGCTTGTTCCGCTTGTTTGACTTGCGGCTCAGGCGGCGCCACTTTTTCTGGCGGCTTAGGTTCAGGTGGTTTCGGTTCTGGCTGCGGCTCAGGCGGGGGCGGCGGAGGCGTTGGCTCTACCGGCTTTGTCACTGGCTTGGAGGGCTGCTTACTGGGCAAGCTGTCCCATAATGTCGCCTCCATCACGCTAGGATTCACGTGCACGGCTTTCCAGTCGACCATGAAAATCATGCCCAGAAATAGCAACACATGCATCAGCACAGACAATACTGCTGCGCGTTTGCGTATGACCTGATCTTGTGGGGACAATGCGATTTTCATCTGTTTTAAATCACTGACCAATTACTTTTCGTTTTGAAACAGCAAGCCAACCTGATTGACCTGCGCCTGCTTGAGCAAGTCCATCACCGACACCACTTCACCATAAGGCGTATTTTTGTCGGCAGAGACCACCACCGGCTTTTGTGCCTCAGCCAGGCGTTGGCGGATCAATGCCAGCATATCGTCACGCTGCATTTCCTTACCCTCCATCAGCACGGTGCCTTCTTTTTGCACGGTGATCACTATCGGATCGCCACTTTGCTTGAGCGCCTGCCCCACCTTGGGCAACTCAACCATGCCAGGGTTAGTCATGGGCGCGGTCACCATAAAAATCACCAACAATACCAGCGTGACGTCGATATAAGGCACGACGTTAATCTGGTTCATCATGCGCCGTTTACGCGTTCTGCTCATGGCGACTCCGATCAGGCTCTACGTTGCAAAATGTTGGTAAATTCTTCGATAAAGCTCTCGTAGCGCACCGATAAGCGGTCTACGCCCGCCGCGAAACGGTTATAGGCAATCACCGCCGGAATCGCTGCAAACAGACCAATCGCAGTGGCCACCAGCGCCTCGGCAATGCCAGGTGCGACTTGGCTCAAGGTGGCTTGTGCCACATTAGACAAGCCACGAAACGCGTTCATAATGCCCCACACCGTCCCAAACAAACCGATGTACGGGCTAACGGAACCCACCGAGGCCAAAAATGGCAAATGCGAATCCAAAGCATCCAGCTCACGGTTATAAGCAGCACGCATGGCGCGGCGTGTCGCCTCCATCACATCACTCACCTCGGTGTCTTTTTGCTGCTTGTAGCGGATAAACTCTTTAAGACCGGCCTGGAAAATACTGGCCATGCCTTGTGGCGTTTTTCTGCCCGAGGTAATACGCTCATACAACTCGTTCAAGTCACCACCGGACCAGAACTGGGCTTCAAACTGGTCGACATTTTCATTGGCTGCCTTTAACGAAAAGACTTTAATGAAGATATACCACCAGGAGACCAGTGAGGTCAGCAGCAAGATCAGCATAACCAGTTGAACTGGCAAACTGGCCCCGCTTACCAGGGTAAAAATCGACATATCGTTTGCTACATTCATGAAGACTCCAGTGCAATTTTGAGTCGGGCCGGAATACCCGTTGGTTTAAATAAATCTGCATCCACGCAGGCCACCTTGACCTGCGCGTCTATTAATATCGTTTCGCCACACAGTATCTGCTGCTGGCAGCTAAAACTGCCACGCTTCATCTCGATCAAGCGTGAGACTACTTGTAACTGGTCATCCAGCCTGGCAGGTTTTTTAAACTGCAGTTGCATGCTATGCACCACAAACAACACCTGCTCTTGCTCTTTTAATGCGCTTTGGGCAAAGCCCGCCGCCCGCAACCATTCTGTCCGCGCGCGCTCCATAAAGTTCAGGTAGCGGCTGTGATAGACCACGCCACCCGCATCAGTATCTTCGTAATACACACGCACCGGGAACACGAACATCTTATTGCCTGGCGTCTTGCCACAACTCGCCAGACACCATGCTGGCAGGGGCTTTGAGGCCAAAATGCTGATACGTCATCATGGTTGCCACACGCCCGCGCGGCGTACGCATGAGATAGCCCTGCTGAATCAAATAAGGTTCCAGCACATCCTCTATCGTGTCGCGCTCTTCGCCAATCGCTGCCGCCAGGTTATCCAGGCCGACCGGGCCGCCACCAAACTTTTCAACCACGGCCTGCAACAGCTTCCGGTCCATCACGTCCAGGCCCTGCTGGTCGACATCCAGCATTTTCAAGGCGGCATCCGCCACTTTGTCCGTCACCACGCCATCAGACTTCACCTGCGCATAATCGCGCACACGGCGTAGCAAGCGGTTAGCAATACGCGGTGTGCCACGCGCACGACGGGCAATTTCAGAGGCACCGGCCTGCTGCATTTCGACTTCAAGCAAGCTGGCAGACCGGCTGACAATCTTGGCCAGCTCGTCGTGGCTGTAAAACTCCAGGCGGGCGACAATGCCAAAACGGTCACGTAAGGGATTGGTAAGCATACCGGCACGCGTAGTAGCGCCGACCAGCGTAAACGGTGGCAGATCCAGGCGCACACTGCGTGCGGCCGGGCCTTCACCGATCATGATATCGAGCCGGTAATCTTCCATGGCAGGGTACAAAATCTCTTCGACTACCGGGCTTAAACGGTGGATTTCGTCAATAAACAGCACATCGTTGGGTTCAAGATTGGTCAGCAAGGCAGCCAGATCGCCTGCGCGTTCCAGCACCGGGCCGGATGTCATGCGCAGATTGACGCCCATTTCTTTGGCAATAATATGGGCAAGTGTGGTTTTACCAAGGCCAGGCGGGCCGAACAGCAGCACATGGTCTAACGCCTCTTGGCGGCCACGCGCGGCATGGATGAAAATTTCGAGTTGACTACGTGCTTTTTCCTGCCCCACATACTCATCCAGCACTTTGGGGCGCAACGCACGTTCCAGCGCTTCTTCTTGGACGCTGGCGGTGGCAGGAGCAACGAGTCTATCAGTTTCAATCATGGGTGGTCGGTGATGAAGTGCAAAGCAAAATTAGTCAACGCAAACCCTCATTGCCGGTCACTAAAGAAATAAGTTATTTTTTGTGATGATACCATGTGGCGTTTGACTATTACAGGCCAACACCAACAGCCATGCACACATCACTTGGCCAGATACTTCAAGGCTTGGCGGATACCATCACTGACACTGACACCAGGCTCCAGCAATTTGACGGTCGCAGACGCTTCACGCTCGTTGTAACCCAATGCCACCAGCGCATTGAGGATATCGTCGGTGGCGGCCTTGGCAGCCGGTTGTGCCGAGGTAGAACCGGTCACCACAAATTTATCTTTCAGCTCCAGCAACAAGCGCTCGGCGGTTTTTTTGCCAATGCCGGGAATGCGCGTGAGCATGGAAACTTCTTGCTGACTGACCGCCAGCATTAAATCGTTGACGCTGACGCCACTAAGGATAGACAACGCAGATTTGGCGCCTATACCGTTGACTTTAAGCAACTGCTTGAAAGTGTTTTTCTCCTGCTCGCTGCCAAAGCCATACAGCAACTGCGCATCTTCGCGCACCACCATGTGCGTGAGAATTTGTACCGACTGGCCCAGCTCAGGCAGGTTATAAAAGGTGCTCATCGGCACCTCCACCTCATAGCCGACGCCATTGCAGTCAATCACGATCAACGGCGGTGACTTTTCCAGCAATTTTCCCTGCAAACGCGCAATCATACTAATCTTCCATTTTTAACTCTAAATCCGGTAGTCGCTAATGCGCCCAAACCTTGGCCGCCATGCGCATGACAGATGGCACACGCCAGCGCATCCGCTGAATCCGGGCTGGGCGTTGCAGGCAATTTGAGCAAGCGTTTAACCATCTCTTGCACCTGCTCTTTTTGCGCATGACCATTGCCTACCACCGACTGCTTGACTTGCAATGCCGTATATTCCGCCACAGGCAATTGCCGGATCACCGCCGCTGAAATGGCGGCGCCACGCGCCTGGCCCAGCAACAAGGTCGACTGCGGATTGACGTTGACGAACACCTTTTCAATCGCTACTTGCGTCGGCTGGTAAGTGGCAATCACTTCAAACAAGCCATCTAAAATCACTTTAAGCCGCTCAGGCAACGCTTCTTTTTCCGGCTCGCCCTCTGCACTTTTTTTAGCTGCCGCCGTTTTAATCACGCCGCTGGTGACATAAGACAACTTGCCATCCACGGCTTCAATCACGCCAAAACCGGTGATTCTCAAACCGGGGTCTATGCCTAAAATGCGCTGTACCGCCATCAGACGTCTTTTGACCGCATGCCCGCAGTAAACAGCATCAATTACGCCTCTTCAATCACAGCAGAGGTGTACACATCCTGCACGTCATCCAGGTCTTCCAGCATATCGAGGATTTTCTGCATTTTGACCGCATCATCGCCGGTGAACACCACTTCATTGAGTGATTTCATGGTCACTTGCGCCATCACCGCTTTGAGACCAGCCGCTTCCAGCGCCTCTTTCACGGTCACAAAATCACCCGGTGCAGTCACCACTTCAATACTGCCGTCTTCATCAGCAATCACATCCTCTGCGCCTGCTTCGAGTGCCACTTCCATCACGGCATCTTCAGACACGCCCGGCTCAAACACCAGTTGACCACAGTGCTTGAACATAAACGCCACGCTACCGTCAGTGCCCAGATTGCCGCCGTGCTTGGTTAGCGCGTGACGCACATCCATCACCGCGCGCTGACGGTTATCGGTTAGGCAGTCAATAATGATGGCGGCACCATTAATGCCGTAGCCTTCATAACGAATCTCTTCGTAGTTCACGCCTTCCAGCTCACCCGTGCCTTTTTTAATGGCACGCGTGATATTGTCTGACGGCATATTTTCTTCTTTTGCTGCCGCGACAGCCGCGCGTAAACGCGGATTCATGGCGGTATCGCCGCCGCCCATGCGGGCAGAAACTGTGATTTCTTTGATCAGCTTGGTGAAGATTTTGCCGCGTTTGGCGTCCTGACGGCCTTTACGATGCTGAATATTGGCCCATTTACTATGCCCAGCCATAGTGCTTCCTTGTATTTTTTAACAACGTTGTTGAGGTAATTTAACCCACTGATTTTACCACAGCCGTCCGTTTGCCAAGCGCCCCTTGCGTACAACAAACAAGGCCCGACATTGTCAGGCCTTGCTCTTTCATACAGACTGGCTTTGATTATTGGCTCTTACCGTAACCGGGCCGCATCATGAGGATGGAGATCAGGCTCAGTGAAAAGATAATCAACGCCATGCCAGTCATTTCCATGTGATCCGGCACTTCGTTCAACTGTATCCACGCTGCAATCACACCAATCACTGGCGCCAACATAGATGCCATGCTGGCCACGCCGGCAGGCAGCCGTTGCAAGGCAAACAGCCACAACAACCAGGCCAGCGCACCGCACAACACGACGTTAAATAACACCGCACCAATCAGATAAGGCGCCCAATCTATCGGCGGTGCAGGCACCAGCCAGGCAATCAGAACCATAGGCAAAGAGCCCAGCAACATCGGCCACGCCGTCAGGTTGATCAAATCCAGCGTCGGATGGCGCCTGTGCAACTGCTTGGTCATAATTGCAGACAGCGCCCATGACACGCCAGACAACACCGCCAGCAACATGCTAAAACTATCGGCACGGATATGCAGAGGATCAAAAATAAACAACATGCCCAGCACCGCAGCGATCACCGCCAACCATTGCCAACCGTGCACACGTTCACCTAGCATAGGCCAAGCGAACAACAGCGTCCAGAACGGCATGGTATAGGTCAGCACCGCCGTTTTGCCTGCGCCGCCTTCTACCAGCGCCCACATCAGCACACCGGTAAATCCGACGTTCTGCAAAATACCCAGTAGCAGCATGGTTGGGAATTCAGTGAGCCCCATAGGACGGCGCGTAACATACAACACCAGGAACAACACCAGCGCACCAAAAAACGTACGCATGGCCGCGAACTGGAACGGCCCGGCATATTGCAGCGCGCTCTTCATCACCACCCAGTTATAACCCCAGATGATGGTGAGTACCAGCAGCGCAGTCAGCGCTTGCGAACGTTGTTTAATGAGCTGATCCATAAGTCCTATGTTCCGTAGAGGTATGTTGCGTGTGTGTTAATTCCAGATATGTGTCACTGCCAACCATTGGCCATCGGCCTGTTTCTGGAATACCACTTGCACATTGCCGCCAAATTGCTGTTTCACGCCATCTTCACCGATCATGGCAGCGGCCCAGTTGCCAGTTTGTGTCGCCAATGTGTCAGTCACAATGGCTTCTTTCATGGTTAATACATGTTCAATCACGCCAGCTTGAATTAAGCCACCAAAGAACTCAGCCACCGCTTGGCGGCCTTTGACAACGGCACCAGCAGGTGCTGGCATCACAATCGCATCAGCAGCATACAAAGCTGCAATCGCCTGGGTATTTTTGCTGTTAAATGCGGCGTCAAATTGCTGGTTCAATGCGATTAAAGTATCTACAACAGTTGCCATGGTGAAACTCCTTCATTAAAAAACTAAATCGACTGATTAAAATCCCAGGCGGACATCCCGTGGTCTATCACGCCTAAGATTGCTTGCAAATCATTGCGCTGCTGCTCACTTAAGCCTTGCATGCACAACCGTAAGCGCGTGTAGTAATCCGGCATCACGGCATCCAGCTTGGCCTGGCCCGCTGCGGTGAGCTTGATTTTCACGCTGCGGCGGTCTTCAGGCACCGAGATACGCTGCACCAGGCCACCATGCTCCAGGCCGTCGAGCAACCCTGTCATCGTGGCGCGCGTCACGCCCAGTTTTTCTGCCAGCACCGATGGCGTCGAGGTCAGGTCGGTTTCACGCATGAGTAAAATCAGCACCCACCAACGCCCTTGCAGCAAATCGTGCTTGCTGAGACAAGCATCAAGCGCAATCGACAAATCTGTCGCCACACGCAACAACATCAAAAAGCTGGCAATAGCGGTCACGTCCGCTGCGGGGTACCGTTGGGCAAACCGCTGCAAGACTTCTTGGGTAGGGAGATCTCTAAGCTGCAACATAATTAGGCTCATTATAGTTAGCTAGCTAATTATGTCAAGAGGAACGGGTGAAGTGAAACAAATATGTTACTAACCATCAAATCGGCGTATATTAACTATTCGTGCCCTATGAAAGGAGGAAGTCATGAAGACACTTCAACAAGTACTCGCTCATAAAAAACACCAAGGCATTATTAGCATTGCGCCCAATAGGCCGGTGTACGATGCATTGGTCATCCTGGCGGAATACCAGATCGGTGCCCTGGCCGTGATCAAGGACGGGGAACTGGTAGGTATTTTCTCCGAACGTGACTATGCACGTGAGATTATTCTCAAAGGCCGCTCATCCAAAACCACAGCCATCAGTGAAGTGATGACCGAAAAAGTCATTACCGGCAAACCGACAGAACTGGTGGAATCAGCCATGAGCACCATGCTGGAAAAGCGCATCCGTCACCTGCCCGTGGTCGATAACGGCAAAATGTTGGGCATGCTGTCGATTGGCGACATCCTCAAGGAAACCATCAGCTACCAGCAGGAACTGATCAAGCAACTGGAAAGCTATATCCATAGCTAGGCATCCATAGCAAAAGGGGAGCCAAGCTCCCCTTTATTCATTGCGATCACCGCTTACAAATATCTGGCCACCATCGCATTATTCAACGCAGCCGCGGCAATAGGCAACTTTACAAAGTGACCACTGCCCGCTGCCTGTTGTACCGGCTCGCCGCGCTTATCAAACAATTGCTCCACCACAATATCGCGATTACCGCTAGGATGGATGAGTTGCAACTTGTCGCCCACGGCAAATTTATTGCGTGCCTCAATTGAAGCCAGCCCGCGCTCGGCGTCATACTCCACTACATCGCCCACATATAGGCTTCGGTTTGCACTGGAATGCCCTTGCACGTAATTCTGATGCTCGGCGGTATGGTGGCGCTGGTAAAAACCATCGGTGTAACCCCGATTGGCCAGGTTCTCCAACTCACCCAGCAAGCGCCAGTCAAACGGGCGCCCGGCGACGGCATCATCTATCGCCTGACGGTAATTCTGGCTGGTACGCGCCACGTAGTAACGGGACTTGGTACGGCCTTCAATTTTGAGTGAGTCCACGCCCAGTGCAACCAGCTTTTCCACATGCTCAATCGCGCGCAGGTCTTTGCTGTTCATAATGTAAGTGCCGTGCTCGTCTTCCATCATCGGCAGTAACTCGCCTGGACGGCCTTTTTCCTCAATCAAATAGACCTGATCGGCCGCCGGATGACGCGGCAATGAGCCACAAGACGACAAACTGGATTTTTCCATTTCCGCCTGAAAGTCAAATTCTTGCAAACGAATGACGCCTGCCGCATCAGGTTGCGCATCATGCACCTTGTAATCCCAGCGGCAACTATTGGTACAAGTGCCTTGATTAGGGTCACGGGAGTTAAAATAGCCAGACAACAGACAACGACCAGAGTAAGCAATGCACAAAGCACCGTGCACAAACACTTCCAGCTCCATGTCCGGGCATTCCTGGCGGATTTCAGCAATCTCATCGAGGGACAATTCGCGCGACAAAATCACCCGTGTCAGCCCCATGCGTTGCCAGAATTTCACCGAAGCGTAATTCACCGCATTAGCCTGCACGGATAAATGGATAGGCATCTCCGGCCATTGCTCGCGCACCATCATGATCAAGCCAGGGTCGGCCATAATCAGGGCGTCCGGTTGCATGTCTATCACTGGCGCCATATCGCGCATATAGGTTTTCACTTTAGCGTTGTGCGGCGAAATATTGCTGGCGACAAAAAACTTTTTGCCACGCGCATGTGCCTCTGCAATACCGATGGCCAGATTTTGCATGGAGAAATCATTTTCACGCACACGCAAGCTGTAGCGCGGCTGTCCCGCATAAACAGCATCCGCGCCATAATCAAACGCGGTTCGCATGCGGTCCAAATCACCCGCAGGGGCTAATAACTCAGGAGACTTCACAACCATTTATTCACCAATAATTTTCACCAACACGCGCTTATTGCGACGACCATCAAACTCACCGTAAAAAATCTGTTCCCACGGACCGAAATCCAGTTGACCTTCGGTAATGGCTACCACGACTTCACGGCCCATGATCTGGCGCTTGATATGGGCATCTGCATTGTCCTCGCCGGTATCATTGTGGCGATAACCGCTCACCGGTTCATGTGGCGCCAGTTTCTCCAGCCACACCTTGTAATCATGGTGCAGGCCACGCTCGTCGTCATTAATAAACACGCTGGCTGAAATATGCATGGCATTGATCAGCACCAGACCTTCTCTCACACCGCTTTCACGCACGCACGCCACCACATCCTGTGTAATGTTTTTAAAGTCCATGCGCGCTGAAATGTTAAACCATAGTTCTTTACGAAAACTTTTCATGTTGTCCCTTTCCCCAAAGCGGGTATTTTAGCACCGTGACGAAACAGGTATTTGTTATAAAACAAAAAAGGCCTCCGAAGAGGCCTGTCTATCTGATTTGTGACTAGCTGTGTACATCCAGCGTCTGCGTGAAGGTTTTACCTTCATTATCCGTCGCCACCACTTCCAGCTTACCTGGCGCATCCGGCACAAAACTAAACTTCATGTAAGGATCTTCACTGGTGCCCACGCCGACATCCACCGTCATCACTTCCTGACCATTGTAGGTAAACGTTGTTTTATTGATATAAAACGCAGGCACATAGCCTTGCGACACCAGGTCGCGCTGCAAGCCAGTACGCATGACGTGGCGAATATTAAAAGTCGCAGTCGCGGCCTCACCAAACTTGGGCGCATCAACGTTCAATTTAATTTTACCGGCTGCCGCACGCACTTCGGATTCGTTATTATCGACCGTACCGCCACAGCCACCGGCCGCGCGAATCTCCCGCTTGCCCATGTAGAGTTTACCATCAGCGGTTTCACCAATCAGCCGCACAAAAGAATCGGTTTCCTGACGGATGCGCGTCGCCATTTGAAAACCGTTGAGTTTGTCAGTTAAGTGATAAGTCGAGGCCAGCTGAATCGGATTGGCATCGACAATCACATATAGCTTTTTAAGCACCACGCCATTGGCGGCAGCTTTGTCGTAGATAAAAGTCACCGGCACTTGTGCGCCACTCTCGGCGCGGCGCGGGCCCTCTACTTTAAGGAAATCGACTTCCTGAATATCCCGCTTTGGGAAAAATGCCTCTTTGACCACCGCCCATAACTTAGGATCAGCTTCCGCCTGCGCTAACCCACTGACCCCGAGGGCTAACAGCCCTACTATCATCACCCATACTTTTTTCATGATCGTCCCCTATCTTTCATTATTGATTTACACGCTATGAAATGATTGTCTAACGAACCGCTATGCGCAATATGTGATGCACATCACACACCCACTTAAGCCTGCTTGCTTGGGTCGCCAGAAGGCCGCATTTCGTAGTGTGGGTCAGCATACTCAGCAAAATTCAGCTCCACGCCATTGCCCGCCGGGTCACGCATATTAATCTGGCGGATACCATTGGCGAGGATACGCGTGGTGTAAGTCACGCCCCTTGCCTGCAGATTGGCTTCCATGGCGACCATATCATTACAGTTAAATGAGACATGATCATAAGTGCCATGCACATGCAGTTGTGGCGGCTCAGCTGTTTTGTATTCAGCCAGGTGCACTACGGCCTGTTTGCCAATATACAGCCAGTAGCCATAAGTGGTGCTCGCCACCCGTTTACCTACCGTCAAGCCCAACACGTCACAATAAAAGTCGCGCAACAGATGCATGGTGTCGCGGTCTGTGCGAAAGTTGACGTGATCAATTCCTGTCAATGGCATGATTTTCCAATCTAATGAGTGCCGTATAAAAAATGTGTGCAAACAATCTGCGCAATATAGTACAAAAACTAATGGCCTTCAAATTGACACAGGGCAAAGGGTTGGACGCCATTTGCCTGCAAATGTTGCAAGCCGCCCAAGTCTGGCAAGTCAATGACGAAACCAGCATGTTCTACCACACCACCCAGTTGGCGGATCAGCGCAACCGCTGCCAGGGCCGTACCTCCGGTTGCGATCAAGTCATCTATCAGCAAAATATGTTCGCCTGCAGCAATGGCATCCAAGTGGATCTCCAATGCATCTTCACCATACTCTAGCGCATAGCTTTGTGAAATGGCCGCGCCAGGCAACTTGCCAGGCTTGCGTACTGGCACAAAGCCCAGTCCAAGTTTACTGGACAAAGCCGCACCAATCACAAAACCACGCGCTTCAATACCAACCACCTTATCCAGGGCGGTATCGGCAAAATGCAGCGCCAGCGCATCAATGGCCGCATTAAAAGCGGTGGCATCTTGCAGCAAGGTGGTGATATCACGAAACTGGATGCCCGCTTTAGGATAATCTTCAATGGTGCGAATATACGCGCTAAGATCGATCATGCTCTCACCCCCTGCTAGCCCACAAAGGCTAGCCCCAATAAAAAACGCGCCCACCCGATGGCAGACGCGCTGTAGTGCTTTGCAATGGCCTGTGTCACAAGCCTGGCCGGTTTATTGACCAGCCGCGTTTTGCTGACGCACGCGAATATGTAATTCGCGCAATTGTTTCTCATCGACTTCATTTGGCGCATTGGTCATCAGACATTGCGCGCGCTGGGTTTTCGGGAAAGCAATCACGTCACGAATCGACTCGGCGCCCGTCATCAGCGTCACCAAACGGTCCAGGCCGAAAGCCAGGCCGCCGTGCGGAGGCGCACCGTATTGCAAGGCGTCGAGCAAGAAGCCAAATTTTTCTTGTGCTTCTTCGCGGCTGATTTTCAGCGCATCAAACACTTTGGATTGTACGTCCTGCTTGTGGATACGCACTGAACCGCCGCCCACTTCCCAGCCGTTGAGCACCATGTCGTAAGCCTTGGACAAACAGGCACCCGGATTGCTGACCAGCAAATCTTCGTGGCCATCTTTAGGCGCAGTGAACGGGTGATGCAAGGCGACCCAGCGGTCAGCCTCTTCATCATGTTCAAACATCGGGAAATCCACCACCCACAATGGCGCCCACTGACGACCATCGACATGGCCTTTTTCGTGGCCGACTTTAGTACGCAAAGCACCCAATGCTTCGTTAACGATTTTGGCTTTATCGGCACCGAAGAACACGATGTCGCCATTTTGTGCGCCCGTGCGCTCAATAATCGCTTGCAGCGCATTGACGTGAATGTTCTTCACAATCGGGCTTTGCAGGCCTTCTTCGTTCAGCTTGGTGATGTCGTTGATCTTGATATACGCCAGACCTTTGGCACCGTAGATTTTGACAAACTCGGTGTAGGCATCGATTTCTGAGCGGCTGATGGCCGCGCCATTAGGCACACGGATCGCAGCGACACGGCCACCGGCCATATTGGCCGCACCGGCAAACACTTTAAAATCGACATCTTTCATCACATCGCTGAGCTCTGTGATTTCGAGCGTCACGCGCATGTCTGGCTTGTCTGAACCGTAGCGGTTCATGGCTTCAGCAAACGGCATGCGTGGGAATTTGGCAGGTAAATCAACATTCTGAATTTTCTTCAGCATGCGGCGGATCATCTCTTCAACGATGTCCATGATTTCATTTTCTTCCAGGAACGATGTTTCAATATCGACCTGGGTGAATTCTGGCTGGCGGTCCGCGCGCAAATCTTCGTCACGGAAGCATTTGGTGATCTGGAAATAACGATCAAAACCCG
The DNA here is from genome assembly GCA_964415305.1 of uncultured Methylotenera sp. Taxonomy (GTDB): domain Bacteria; phylum Pseudomonadota; class Gammaproteobacteria; order Burkholderiales; family Methylophilaceae; genus Methylophilus. Next base: position 10,529 of record CAYPZE010000008.1, on the reverse strand, counting down.
ACACCATCAGCAACTGTTTAAACAACTGCGGTGATTGTGGCAAGGCAAAGAACATGCCGTGGTGTACACGAGATGGCACCAGATAGTCACGCGCACCTTCTGGTGTCGAACGTGTCAGCATCGGTGTTTCCACTTCGATAAAACCGTTGTCATCCAGGTAGTCACGCAGGTTTTTAGCCACCTTGTAGCGCAACATCAGGTTTTTCTGCATGGCAGGACGACGCAGGTCGATGTAACGATGTTCCAGACGCACGGTCTCGGTCAGGTTGTCGTCATCCAGCATAAAGGGTGGCGTCAGTGAAGCATTCAGCACTTCAATTTCAGTCGCCAGCATTTCCACTTCGCCAGTCGGCAAGTTTGGGTTGACGGTGCCCTCAGGGCGCGCGCGCACTTTACAGACCACGCGCAACACAAACTCGCTGCGGACGGTTTCAGCAATGGCGAATGCGTCTTTAGTATCCGGGTCAATCACGATTTGCGCCAGACCTTCGCGATCACGCAAATCAATAAAAATCACGCCCCCGTGGTCGCGACGACGGTGAGCCCAGCCACACAGTGTCACGGTTTGTCCAATATGTTCGCGGTTCAGATGACCGCAATAATGTGTACGCATCATAATAATTTTATAAAGTTTTAAAGTGTGTTGCGGTTAATGATGTTTAGGCAAGGGCGCCACTGTACCCATGCTAATGATGTATTTCAAGGCCTGATCCACGCTCATATCGAGCGCAATCACATCCGATTTGGGTAGCATCAGGAAAAAACCCGAGGTTGGGTTAGGCGTGGTCGGTACATACACGCTGACATACTCGCCTTGCAGGTGGTTAGCCACGTCGCCGCCCGGTGTTCCGGTCAAAAAGGCAATGGTCCACGAGCCCTGGCGCGGGTACTCAATCAACAGCGCCTGACGGAAAGCATTACCAGAGTCAGAGAACAGCGTATCAGACACTTGCTTGACACTGGAATAAATGGATTTAACCACCGGCACGCGGATCAGCAAGCCTTCCCACAACTCAATCAATTGCTGGCCGAAAATATTGGTCGCGACCAGGCCAGTCGCCAGCACGATACCCACGGTCAGAATCACGCCAAACCCTGGAATATCCACGCCCAACAAGGTTTCCGGACGCCAGGCAACAGGTAATAACAGCAAACTTTGATCCAGCGTTTGCACTAAAGTTTTGAGCACCCACACCGTAATAAACAGTGGGACCAGCACCAGCAACCCTGTAATGAAATATTTTTTCATGCGTCTTGTTTTTTAATGGCAGGCACAGCCTGGATTGCACTTGGCGGCTTCAGTGGCAGGGGCAGATTCAGCCGCTGGGCTACTGGTTTTGGACTGGCTGTTTTTAAAGTCAGTCGCATACCAGCCACTGCCAGTCAGTTGAAAGTTTGGCGCGGACACCTGCTTGCTAAACGTCTGTTGGGCACACTTGGGGCAAGCCTCAACAGTGGGCGCGGACACCTTACGCATCAGCTCTTGCTGGTAACCACACGCGGTACATTGAAAATCGTAGATAGGCATTTGTTAACACAACCTGAAGGACAACTTGCTGGAAAAATTTCACCAAGCCCAAATTATACCTGATTCGCGTTACAAATCATCAAAAGCACCGCGATGTATTTGAATTGAAAAGACTTTAAGGAGCGCCATATGCAACAACTCTCACTCAAACTACCATTTATGCTGAGCATGCTGTTTTTTCTGGGATTAGCCAGCCGCGACCTCAACATACACCACAACATGCTGACACTCGGCAGCCAAGCGCAGCCCAACAAACCGGTGACCTTGCATCTGGCAAATTTGCTATACGCCGAGCCAACACTCAAAATCAAAAAAGTGAATTAGGGCTGCAACTACAAAGCAACCCTTTACAGCTGCGCGTCGTAAGCCGCCTGCTCCAGCAAAGACTCCACGCCGGTGGCATCTGCCGCCAATATGAACAACCAGGTGTCATAGGGGTGATCATTGATTTTTTCGGGCGAAGACAAGGCCTCTTCATTCACCGCCTGCACCACACCAGTGAGCGGCGCATAAATATCAGAGCCAGTTTTCACTGACTCAATCAAGCCGCACACACTGAACTGCTCTACCGTCTGACCTACCTTTGGCGGGTCTACGAAGACCACATCGCCGAGCATATTCTGTGCGTAATCGGTGACACCCACCAACCAAGCCCCATTTTCGGACTGCGCTGCCCAAGTGTGGTCTTTAGAAAAGAAGTATTTCAAGCCTGCTGACATATGATTTAAAAATCAAAAGTTTAGTAGATAATTATTGTGCCACAGTCTGTGAAACGCACCAAAACTTATTCAGATTTGTCAATTAAGCGGTTTAATTTTTTACAATAGAAAATTGCGATAAGTGATTGACTCTGAATAATAACTGGGCAATAATGAGTCGGGTTTTTGGAAGGTTGATTATGAGTTTTTTCAAGCATTGTCTTAAAGTGTTGCTAATGTGTTCCATCGCTTTTGCACCTGCGGGTCAAGCCATAGCAAAGTCACCTTCAAAAAAGCAGACTGTTTCTACGGCCAAAAGTAAAAAATACAGCACGCGTTCCTCTCAATACCGCGTCAATCCCGAAAAAACCAAATCCATGCGCCCGGTAAAACTACATGCGCATGCCAGAAAATCAGCCAGACCTGCGGTTGATGCAGAAATGTTTGATTCTTTTTCTGGCAAATCGGCTGGCAACGGCAATTTGTCGATCGCCTCCACCAAAGCCCTGGTGATGAACCAGAACACGCACGAAATTATCTATTCCAAAAACTTGGATACGCCTACCCCTATTGCCTCAGTCACCAAATTGATGACGGCCATGGTCGTGCTAGACGCAAAACTCAACCTGAATGATCAGGTATCGATTACCGATATGGACGTGGATTACCTGAAAGGGACTTCTTCTCGCCTGCCAGTCGGCACTACCATGACGCGCGAAGACATGCTGAACCTGGCATTGATTGCTTCAGAAAATCGTGCTGCTTCGGCATTGGCTACCAACTATCCGGGCGGTAAGTCACGCTTTATTCAGGACATGAATGCGAAAGCTGCCAGCCTGGGCATGATGAATACGCACTTTGAAGACTCTACTGGCCTGACCAGCAACAACGTTTCCACCGCCATGGACTTGGCAAAAATGGTACACGCTGCTTATCAATATCCACTGATTCGTCAAATCACCACCACTTCTGACTACGACCTGAATGTTGGCAGCAGACGTCAACCGATACACTTCCACAACACCAATGCATTAGTGCGCGAAAGCACTAACAGCAGCTGGGAAATCGGACTGTCTAAAACGGGCTATATCAGTGAAGCCGGACGCTGCCTGGTGATGCAAGCAACCATTGCGGGCGAACCATTAATTTTGGTATTGCTTGACTCGGTTGGCAAACTGACTCGTATCGGCGATGCCAGACGCATTAAAAAGTGGATGGAGCATAACTACAGCACTCTGAGCTCACAAAACGACGGTGGCATTGTACTGACAGGGCTCTCCATGAGCAAAACATTGGGTGACGAAGCTAACTAATGAACTCAATCAATGTGTGTTGAAAACAATCAACCGCGCATTAGGCTCCAATAAAAAACCCGCGAATATCGCGGGTTTTTTATTGTCAGCACAAGTATACGACTAATGTTCTGCGCCATCAAACTCAGGGTCGTAACCCTCGGTAATCGCCGCTTTTTGCTTATGCTCTTTCCATTGTTTTCGTAACACTTCTTTTTTCTCAGGGCTCAAACTCTGAAACTGCTGATAACGCTTACGCGCATTTTCGCGCTCATAAGGCGTCATACGACTCCATTTCACCAGTTGATGCTGAATACGCTGCTGTTTTTGTGCATCCATTTTCGGGTATTCTTTGGCGATATCAAGCATTTTCTCACGTTGCCATGGACGCAACGTATCCCACTCACCGCCCAACGGTGATAACACAGCACGCTGTTGATCTGTCAGGTGCGCCCATGTCACATTGGCAGCAGGGTCGGCGGGCGACAGGTCATTCTTGATCGCACCGATATCTGCCATGGCCACCCAGCGCAGACCCGAATCCTCGCTGACCGCACCGGCGTGCACAGGCAAAACACTGCTTGCACACATCGCACACACTACCCACCCTAATAACACAGAATGATTTCGCATCATTTCTCATTATTCCATTGACGCATTGTTCTCTCAATCACGACAAACACTTGCTTTCAAGTTAGCCAAAGAATTAAATATTTTCTGAATACTGCCAGGCGTCAAAGCCGCTATCCACAAACGCTTCAACTGGCAAATCATCGCTCAGTAACAAGGCATCATCATTATGGCTGGCCGACAGCACAAACAGCCCAACCGCAAAAAACACTGACAAAGCCGCCATGCCGGCCATGCGTGGATGCCCGAAAGACGCCCAAGACAACACATCTGCCCAAGCAGGTCCAGCTTCGCTTGATTCAGCAAACCGCTTCAACGCTGCCAGGCGCGCATCTGCAAGACGCGTCTCCACCTCGGCCGACAACGGGCGATCATCTTGCTTCAGCCACTCAACACCTTCGCGCAGAGGGGTAGGCAAGTCGTCTTCTAGATGACGTTGTTTCCTCATGGCTTCACTCCTTTTTGTAACTTGCGGGATCCGATCCCGGCCTGCTCTAGCAATGTAGATAACGCACTGACCGCTCTTGAGCAATGCGTTTTGACACTTCCTTCTGAACATCCCATGACCGATGCCGTTTCAGCAACATCCAGCTCTTCCCAATAACGCAGCACGAATGCTTCTCGTTGACGTAAAGGTAATTTTGCCAATGCCTTCTCGATCAGGGCCATGATTTGCGACCGCTCCAGCTGATCGGCTGGATTGCTGTCTGTACTTTCAACCTCTATGGTTTCCAGTGGATCATAATCTTCGTCCTCAGACTGGCCAAAAGACGAAAACAGCGTGGTCCACAGATTACGCACTTTTTGCCGACGCCAGTAATCGCGCATGGTATTTTGTAAAATACGCTGAAACAGCATGGGATATTCTTCCACCGGTTTGCTGGCGTATTTATCTGCTAGTTTCAGCATGGCGTCTTGCACAATATCCAGCGCAGCATGGTCATCACGCACTGCATATGCAGTTTGCCTGAATGCCCGCTTTTCAACCTGACGTAAAAAATCCGAAATTTCTTGCGCACTCGCCACTACAAACCCTCTTCCCCGAGATCACCAGTGCTTGCCACTGATGCACGTGCTTTTTTCGCGACATTGTTGTGAATGATGAGATGTCATCACAGAAATATGCACCGTTTTATCTCCCTGTCGACTGCGAGTATATCAGTTTTAAATTTATTTACTGTTAGAATAAGCCCGATAGCAGCGAAAGTTCGGCCACCTTTATATGACGATTAAAAAAATAAATTCTATCCCCCTGCTCAATCCATCGCACATACATCCTGCCTGCGTCGCTATCTGCGCGATCATGGAGTCAGCTGCATAATGGCCATCAATATTACTGCGCCAGAAAAAACCCCAGACAGCCAGCACCTAAGGCTTTACAGCCTGTTCCGCCTGGGCGCCTCGGGCATGCTATTTGGCAGCCAACTCTGGCCTTACTTTAGAAACGCTCCGTCTGAGCCTTCACTCTCTTTTTGGTTGCTGCTGATTTTTTTCTTGTACGCGATCGCAGTCAGCGTCAGCTTTGAGTCATTACAATGCAAACGCGGCCTGGCATTAAAAATCCAAACCAGTCTGGATATCATATTTTTAGTGCTGATGATGCACTTTTTGCCGGGCAACCAGAGCGGCATTGGCTTATTGCTGATTATTAATATTATTTTTGCCGGCCTGATCAGCGATGGCCGTTTTGCGCTGTTTTACGCGGCGATCGCGACTATCGGCATTTTGCTCGAAAATACCTTCCAGATCATCCATCGCAACCTGCCGCTCAATGATTTTAGCAATGCGGTGGTGCTTTCGCTGAGTTGCTTCGCCACCGCCTGGCTGGCGCAAACATTAACCGCACGCATGCAACGCAGTGAAAACCTGGCCACCCAGCGTGGACAGGATATTGAATACCTGGCCAAAACCAATGCGCTGATTACGCAAGAAATGCCCAACGGCGTGCTGGTGATAGACCAGCACCAGCAACTCAAGCACTACAACCTACAAGCCTGCAAGCTGCTAGGGCTAGAAGAAATGACATTGCAAGCCGCCATTCAATTGCAAACGCCGCTCGCGGAGCTGATGCCGGCCGTCATGCAATTACTGCAATCTTCGCCCGCCAGTAAACTCGCTGCGTCAGACGCTATCAAACTCGGCATCAATAATCGCGACCTGGGCATCCGCTTTCACCCGATTTCAGAAAGTATTGATAATGGTGTGGTGATTTTTATTGAAGACTGGTCACAGATTCAAACACAGGCACATCAGGTCAAACTGGCAGCACTTGGCCGCTTGACCGCCAATATTGCGCATGAAATACGCAATCCACTCAGCGCCATCAGCCACGCCACCCAGTTGATGCAGGAAGACTCGCAGCAGCCCGGCACCCAGCGTATGCTGCAAATTATTTCTGACAATGTGCAGCGACTGGATCAGATTATCAAAGACGTGTTGGAACTCAACCGCCGCGACCGCACCAATCAAGAACAGCTCAACATCAACCATTTTGTACAAGAGTTTTACCAGCAATTTTGTGCCGTCGAAAAAATCGACTTAACGCACTTTACGTTAGATCTGCCCGTCAAAGAGAGTGTCATTGTTTTTGACCGCAGACACATCAACCAGATTTTATGGAATTTATGTAAAAATGGCTGGCGACACAGCCAACAGCATGCTGACAGTTTGCAACTCAAAGTGGTGATCGATAAAAATGGTCAATTCATTCACCTGCATGTGAAAGATGATGGCAGTGGACTGGACCCTAAAATTCAGCCGCACCTGTTTGAACCCTTTATGACCACCGAAAAAACCGGCACCGGTCTGGGTTTGTTTATCGCCCGTGAACTGGCCGAAGCCAATGGCGCAAAACTCAATTACACCAGTAGTGCCAATGGCACACAATTTTCACTGACAGTTAAAAAGGTAATCGTTTAAATGGCAAATTCTTATCGTTGTCTAGTGGTCGATGACGAGACCGATATTAGAGAGCTCGTCGTGCTAACACTGGAGCGCATGGGCATACAGGCAGAAAGCGCCAGCTCGATAACCGATGCAAAACACATGCTGGGCTCATTCAGTTACGACCTGTGCCTGACAGACATGCGTCTGCCGGATGGCTTGGGGCTAGAACTGGTGCAATATATCAATGCGCAATTTCCGGGCTTGCCGGTGGCGGTGATTACCGCTTATGGTAGTGCAGAGAATGCGGTTTCTGCCTTGAAAGCGGGTGCCTATGACTACATCACCAAGCCGATTTCACTCAAGCAGTTACGGCCACTGGTCGAATCCGCGCTCAAACTGTCCTCACAAAAAGAATCACAAGGTGCCAATACGGTAGACCTGATTGGTGCTTCACCCGCCATGGGCTATGTGCGCACCATGATTGCCAAGCTGGCACGCAGCCAGGCACCGGTGTACATCAGCGGCGAGTCTGGCAGCGGTAAAGAGCTAGCGGCCAGACTGATACACCTCAATAGTTCGCGTAAAGACCAATCTTTTATCGCCGTGAACTGTGGCGCGATCCCGGAAAACCTGATGGAAAGCGAATTTTTCGGCTACAAAAAAGGCGCATTTACCGGCGCAATCCAGGATACGCTAGGCCTGTTTCAGGCGGCCAATGGCGGCACCCTGTTTCTCGATGAAGTCGCAGACTTGCCACTGGCCATGCAGGTAAAACTGTTGCGTGCGATCCAGGAGAAAAAAGTACGCGTCGTTGGCAACACTAGCGAAGAAGCGGTGGATGTACGCATTATTTCTGCCACGCACAAAAACCTGAACGCCATGATGGAAAAAGGCGAGTTTCGCCAGGACTTATATTACCGCCTGAATGTGATTCAGCTCAAAATGCCCGCCTTGCGCGAGCGACCAGAAGATATCCCGGAGCTGACTGAACGTTTATTGGCCAAGTTGTGCATGATGCAGGGCATTAGTATCCCGAGCATTGCGGACGAAGCCAAAGTCTATATTCAGCAACTGCCTTTTCATGGCAATGTGCGCGAGCTGGAAAACATGCTGGAACGCGCACTGGCTTTATGTGACGGCGTCACTATTACGGTGGAAGACCTATCTCTGGAGGAGATGCCAGCCAGCCTGAGCGACAAGCCAGTGCTGCCATGGAATGCCCCCAGCCTGGAACAACCCAGCCAGCCTATTCCGGCCATTCTCGCCGCTACACCACCGAGCCCGCCAACGGCCCAGGCAACGCCAGGCGGCACCATGTTGCCTATGGATATCAGCTTATCTGACTACCTGGAGGATATTGAAAAACGCACTATTTTGCAGGCCCTGGAAAAAACCAATAACAACAAAACGGCGGCGGCCAAATTATTAGGCATCAGTTTCCGCACCCTACGCTATCGCTTGTCCAAACTGGGCTTATCCAAAGAACAGGATGCCGACCTGGATGACACCGAAGGCGACGACGAATAACAGATGGTCAATAAAAAAGGGCGACTGATTAGTCGCCCTTTTTTAACAACTTTCAAACTAGCTCAACACAATTGCCAGATACGCCAGGTAAAACAGGCCATTCACCAGCAAGTGCCACACCAGCAAACCGCCTTTGGCGATGCGGTAACGCACCCAAATCGCAGCCAGCAAGGTGATCAATATGCCTAAAGCCACCTCCTGTCTTGGGGCCCAGTCCGTCAGCATAATACCGATGGCTGGCAATAAAGTCCCCTGAAATACCATGGCGCCAGTAATATTGCCAAACGCCAGCGTATCTTTACCCTTGCGTATCCACAAAATGCTGTTCACTTTTTCTGGCAACTCAGTCGCAATCGGAATAATCAGCAGAGACAACAGCAAGGCCGACACGCCTAAAATCGCCGCCGCGGTTTCTACCTCGTTAATAAAGCCTTTGGCTCCCGCGATCAACAGGCCCAAACCAATCAGCAATTGCAGCACAATGGTCACCATATTGGTCGGCAGGCCAAGTCTGGATAACATCATGACATCTTCAGCCTCTGTCGCATGCCCTTCTTCTACCAGGCCTTTGGAGGCTTTAATCGTCATCAGCACATACACAAAGTAGGTCAGAATCATCAGGATGCTGATACCGTAGCGCACCAAGGCCTCGGTGTGCGGAATAAACATGGCGATGGTAGCGAAAATAAAGGCCAGGATAAAGAAGTTGAGATCACGAATCAGGCCGGTACGCTCAGGGCGGATATGCCCATGCGCGCCGCGGCGCTTCAGTACGGAGAGTGCCATCAAGCTGATAGACAGTGTCGCCAGCATCAGTGGTGCACCCAAAATGGCGCCGACACCAATATCGTGCCCGGCATGGCTGTCGCCGGTCGATGAGGTGTAAGAGAAAATCGCCAGCAATGGCACCAGCGTTTCCGGCAAGGCCGTGCCCACTGCAGCAAAAATAGAGCCAGTGACGCCTTCGGAAATCCCCAGCTTTTCGCCCAAATGCTCCAGCGCATTGGTGAAGACTTCAGCTGCCACCAAAATCAGCAGCAACATAAGCAATAATTGTAAAAAAACCATGACTGTTCCTGTCTGGCGGCAATCAATCTTGCATGCGGCCACCGCCTGGCGCGCATGTGCGTGACAAATGTGTGCACGCGGGCGGAATCATAACGCAATTCGCCCAAATTCACCTACAATGTTCGCATGTTGCACACACCTGCTTCTGCTATCCACATTAATACCGCTGGCCTCGCCAGCCCGGCCCAATGGCTATTGTCACCCAATCACGATGAGCGACCGCCACCGGCCGAAGTGGATATGATTGTGATCCATAATATCAGCCTGCCGCCCAACCAGTATGGTGGCCAAGGCATTATGCAATTGTTTACCAATCAGCTAGATCCGCAAGAACACCCCTACTATGCCGAGATTGCACACCTCAAGGTCTCATCACATTTTTTGATTCGCCGCACAGGTGAGTTATTACAATTTGTCAGTTGTAACCAGCGCGCCTGGCATGCCGGACTCTCCCAATGGCAGGGCCGCGAACGCTGTAATGACTTTTCAGTCGGCATTGAATTAGAAGGCAGTGATATTGACGCCTTTGAAGATGCCCAGTACGTGACGCTGCAAGGCCTGATCAATGCGTTGCAGCAACGCTATGCCATCCAGCATATTGTCGGCCATTCAGACATTGCACCGGGGCGCAAAACCGATCCCGGCCCATTCTTTGACTGGCACCGCATTTCTCGATCAACAGATTAAGCGTCGGCAGCGGCGGCTTCAGGCGTGCGTGGCGGCTTATCAAGACTCACAGCCATGACCCCGGCCAACACCAGCACAGTGCCCATGCCCTGTATCCAGGAGAGCGACTCTCCCAAAAACAGATAAGCCAGCACAATCGTCGCTACCGGCCCAATCGCACTGATCAAGGCCGCCTTGCGGCTACCAAGCTGGTGTATACCCAGATTCATCAAT